>NZ_VPDZ01000002.1:0-504422 GCF_013417465.1 Acinetobacter sp. YH12251
AGCTCCGACAGCTCCGACAGCTCCGACAGCTCCGACAGCTCCGACAGCTCCGACAGCTCCGACAGCTCCGACAGCTCCGACAGCTCCGACAGCTCCGACAGCTCCGACAGCTCCGACAGCTCCGACAGCTCCGACAGCTCCGACAGCTCCGACAGCTCCGATAGCTTCGACAGTTCCGACAGCTCCAGCACCTCAGCCAGTGGCAACGCAGTCAGCCGCAGAATATTTGGCAAACCCACTTTAAGATTTCCGTTTAACAATAAAAAAGACGCCTTGGCGTCTTTTTTCATTTTAGGAAAATTAGGGCTTTTGCAGTTGTGTTAAGGTTTTACGCGCCAGTCCCGGATCATCTGCAAATACACCATCTACACCAGCTTTATAGAAGTTTTCAAATTCTTTGGCCGCCCCCGTATCACAGCGTTCTGTCGCCACAGAGCTACATTTTAAATAGTCAGGTAAAAAACCATTTTCAGGTCTGAGCGTATAAGGATGGACTTTCAAACCAGCAGCATGGGCATCTTTGACAAAAGTAGTTTGTTTAAATTCAGTGTTTGAAAAAATATAGGTTTTACTTGGACCTACACCATCTGCATATTTTGCCACTGATTTTAGGCCTTCTGCAGTGGCTAAACTTGCATAATTTTGAGGTGAGCTTTGTTGCTGTAAGTCACCCGGTATGGCAGTTGGGCTATCTAATAATTGAATAATTTTGCCATGTTTGAGGGGTTTCTTTTGCGTGAGTTGATCGCGTAAGTATTTAAGATTGGTGGTTTCAAAAGACTGTAAATATACAGGCGCGATATCACGTGTATAACTGTATTTGGCAAGCGTGGTGAGTAAACGATCTTCCATGGCTAGATTTTGCTGTTGGAAAAATGTTGGATGCTTGGTTTCAATATATAAACCAACAATTTTCCCGGTTTTTTTATAATGAGCTTCGGTAAGTTCAATGATTTGTTCGAGCGTTGGGATGCTGTATTGATCATTATATTGAGTGTTATTAGGGCGATATTGAGCAATACGCTCACGTGCTTTTACATTTTGAGTCAGTTCATTCAAATTAAAGTCTTCCGTAAACCATCCTGTATAGTCGATACCATCGATTTTTTTGGTGGTTTTTCGATCCGCAAATTGTGACAGCGTACTAATATTGGTTGTCCCTGAAATTTCACTTTCATGGCGCGCAACCAGATAGCCATCCTTGGTTGGCACTAAATCGGGTTCGATAAAATCCGCACCATCATCAATCGCTTTTTGATATGCGGCAAGAGTATGCTCAGGTCGCAAAGCACTGGCACCACGATGCCCAACAATGACAAAACCTGTATCAGGCAAAATAGGGGGCTTGGTGACATGGGTTTTATCGTCATCCGAATTACATGCAGATAAACCAAAAACGCTAAAAAGGAGCAGTGAAGACACACCCCATGAGGATTTCACTTTGCTTGTTATGGCTAGATTTAACTGTTTTGTTAATTGTTTTTGCATGGCTGCCTCTGCATCTTTTTATATAAATGAATGATGTTGCAGGCATACATTGCAGGGCAGTGGCTAAAGCTTCATGACAGAGGCGGTTTTGTCACATAAATTTACTAAAATAGCTGAAGTGGAGGCTCTCCATATTTTCTACATATTTCGCTTCAAGCAAGGTTTTTATGTAGTCTAGGCTTGTAATCAAGCTCATTGTGATTGATTATCAATAAGATTTTTTGAAAAAATTCAATCTATATTTTTTATTTCTTCAATTGAAAAGTGACATGGACTGATGCTGTCTAAGTTTTTTATTTATCGACCGATTTTTGCAGGTGTCTTGGCGATCATCGTCATGGCGCTCGGGTTATTTGCTGTGCTCAATTTACCGGTAGAGCGCTATCCAGATATTGCACCACCACGAATTACGGTCAGTGCAAGTTATAGCGGTGCGTCAGCAGAAACAGTCGAGGAAAGTGTCACACAAGTTCTTGAGCAACAAATTAAAGGAATTGATCATCTTTTATATTTTAGTTCAAGCAGCGACTCTTCAGGTCGAAGCCGGATCAGCATCAGTTTTGAAAATGGCACTGACCCAGATACCGCTCAAGTACAAGTACAAAATGCCATAAATGGAGTAATCAATCGGCTGCCTGAAGATGTGCAGCGCCAAGGGGTAAATGTCTATAAATCTTTGGGTGATACCCATATGGTTATCGGCCTCTATGATGAGACTGGCAAGAGTTCGAATATCGAACTTGGTGACTATATGATGACTCATCTAGAACAGGACATTGCTCGAATTGAGGGTATTGGTGAAGTCGATGTTTTTGGTTCGCAATTTGCCATGCGTATTTGGCTCAACCCACTGAAGTTAAAGCAATATAGCCTTATGCCCAGTGATATCCGTGCGGCTGTTGAATCACAAAATACGCAGGTTGCAGCCGGAGCCGTAGGTGAATTGCCCAGTGTTTCGGATCAATATCTCAATGCAAAAGTCACTTCAGGTACACGTTTAAAGTCAGTTGAAGAATTTGAAAATATTATTGTCAAATCTGCACGAGACGGCAGTTTTGTCTATTTAAAAGATGTTGCACGTGTTGAATTGGGTGCGGAAAATTATTCAGGGGTGAATACCATTAACGGGTATCCATCTTCAGGGATGGGGATATCATTGGCTTCTGGGGCAAACGCACTTGAAACCTCTGCCTTAATTAAGCAAGAAATTGAACAGTTAGCGAAGCAATTACCAGCCGGTTATAAAATTGTTTATCCTCGGGATAACACGCCATTTGTACAAGAATCGATTAAAGAAGTGGTGAAAACATTATTCGAAGCCGTTTTATTGGTAGTTTTGGTGATGTTTATCTTCTTACAAAATTGGCGAGCAACGCTGATTCCTGCGATTACCGTGCCTGTGGTGATTCTAGGGACTTTAGCGATTTTATATGCTTTGGGCATGACCATTAACACGCTCACATTGTTTGCATTGGTATTGGCCATCGGTCTGTTAGTCGATGATGCGATTGTTGTGGTGGAAAATGTCGAACGTTTAATGCATGAACAACAGTTAACAGCAAAACAAGCGGCTATAGAGTCGATGCATGAAATTAGCGGGGCATTAATCGGGATTACTTTGGTATTGACCGCTGTATTTATTCCCATGGCGTTCTTTGGTGGCTCAACGGGCGTGATCTATAGACAATTTTCCATAACACTTGTGGCTGCAATGGGTTTGTCACTGATGGTTGCGCTGATTTTAACCCCTGCATTATGTGCCTTAATTTTAAAACCCAATCCGAAACCACAGCGCTGGGCGATTTGGTTTAACACCAAATTAGAGACTTTAAAAACCAAATATCTAGCACTTGCACAAGCCACGGTTCGTTATCGCTTATGGACGGTGGTTTTGTTTGCGGGGCTCATTACGGTATTTGCTTTGTTTTATCGTGCTTTGCCGACCAGTTTTATTCCTAGTGAAGACCAGGGTATTTTGAGTGTGCAACTTAAATTACAAGAAGGTGCACCGATGTCGAAAAGTCGTGAGGTCGGTGAACAAATTCGGCAGTACTTTTTAACTGAAGAAAAGCAAAATGTTGATTTGGTGATGATTCGTTATGGACGAAATTTTTCTGGTACGGGTCAAAACTTAGGGCAAGGCTTTATTGCACTGAAGCATTGGGATGAACGTTCAGGACAACACAATTCAGCGCAAGCGATTCGTGAACGTGCTATGAAACATTTTAAAAAATTTAACAATGCACAAATCAATGTCAGCATGCCGTCCTCTGTCAGTGGCCTTGGGCAAACCGATGGTCTGGAATTTTGGCTGCGAGATATGAATGGTGAAGGCCGTGCTTATCTCGATGCGCAATTTAAAAGCTTGCAAGAAAAATCTTCACAATTCAGCAGTTTCGAAAATTTAGACAAACGCTCTAACCCCGATAAAGCCGAACTAAAAGTAGATATTGATCAAAAACAAGCCATGGCCTTGGGGTTAACTCAAAATGCGATTAATAGCACCATGAGTAGCGCATGGGGCGGTAGCTATATCAACGATTTTATCGACCGTGGGCGCATTAAACGCGTCATGATGCAGGCAGATGCCGAATTTCGTTCTAAACCAGAAGATTTGGCTTATTGGCATGTGCGAAATGATCAAAATGAAATGATTTCATTTAGTAATTTTTCAACCATTGGTTGGAGTGGCGGTCCAGAAGTTGTTAATCGTTTCATGGGCTATACCGCATTACAAATGGAAGCGGATACAGCCAAAAATGTCTCAAGTGGACAAGCCATGCAGGATGTTAAAGCTTTAGTTGATCAAGTGCCTGGTGTGGACGTGGCATGGAGTGGGTTATCCTTTGAAGAGCAAAAATCAAGTCATCAAGCGATTTGGCTATATTTGGTCTCGATAGGATTTATTTTCCTCTGTCTCGCTGCCCTATATGAAAGTTGGAGTATTCCAACTGCAGTCATGAGTGCGATTCCACTTGGGATAGGCGGTAATATTTTGTTTAGCTACATGGCCGGTTTTCCAAATGACATCTATTTTCAAATTGCTCTACTGACAACAATCGGTTTGTCCTGTAAAAACGCGATCTTGATTGTAGAGTTTGCAGCGATGGCACAAGAAAAAGGCAAACATGTAATCGAAGCTGCAATGGAAGGCGCAGCACTTCGTTTACGTCCTATTTTGATGACCTCTTTGGCTTTTGGTGCGGGAGTGGTTCCTTTAGTTCTTGCTTTTGGTGCAGGTGCAGCCAGTCGCCAAGAGATTGGGGTGAGCGTACTCGGTGGGGTAATATTCGGTACGGTTTTGGTGCTGATCTTTATTCCGTTTATGTATGTCATGGTTCGTTCCATTTTTAAAATCAAACCGGTGTTTGAGTCTATGAAATAAACTTTAGACAGCATCTAGTTGTACGGAAATCCACCGTTAAAGCTTGGATACTTGACGGTGGTTTTTTATTCTGGAGAATTTTTTGGCGGGGAAGAAATTCCACTGAGAACTTTTATAGATATAGAGATCATATTGAAGTGATTTGAAACTCTTCATTTTATCCTTCAAAATGTGTTTAACAAATAAAGATTAAAATTTGAGTGAGTTGAATGGCGGATTTAATACAAAGACAGCGTGATATTTCCGCTTTATTGCAACAACAAAATTATACAGAGGCCGTTGGTGTTTTACAGCCTCTGAACTATGCTGATCAGGCCCGTTTAATTCAGCAATTTCCAATTGAATATCAAATTGAGTTACTTTCAGGTTTAGCGCATCAAGGTTTAGTTTTTGAGTTTTTCCCTTTTGAGTCACAGCGACAGCTGATTTCGCGTTATCCACTGCGTCTACAAATTGAATTATTTGATGACATGCATTCTGATGATGCAACGGACTTATATAAAAGCTTAACATATGCAGAACAAGATCGAATTTACCAACAACTTGATCAAGATACACAAGAGCATTTAAAGGTGTTATCTGCTTATGCAGAAGAGTCTGCAGGCGCAATCATGAGCTCAGACTATGTCAGTATGCCTGCTGACTTTACCATGCAACAAGCCATAGAGGCCTTGCGCCATGAACCGCATGACCGTGAAACCCTGTATTTAATTTATGTCACCAATGATCAGTCTCAATTAAATGGGGTGATTTCACTGCGGCAAATTTTGCAAGCCGACCGTGATGCACGGATTCAAGAGGTGATGACCAAAGATGTAGTGACTGGTTGGATAGACGAAGACCAAGAAAGTATTGCACGTAAACTGGCTGAATATGATTTTATGGCCTTGCCGATTGTGGATCATGCCAAGCGTTTGATGGGGATTGTCACCTATGATGATGCGATGGATGTGGTACAGGCTGAAACTACCGAAGACTTTTTAAAAGCTAGTGCAGTGAGTACCGAACCAGGTATGAGCATTAAGAAAGCACCGATTTTAAAGTTGTATCAAAAGCGGGTGTTTTGGTTGGTGATATTGGTCTTTGGCAGTTTATTGTCCGGTTTAGGTATTTCCTATTATGAAGATATCATTGCCGCACATATCGTCTTGGTTTTTTTCTTACCCTTATTGGTCGGCAGTGGTGGAAATGCCGGCTCTCAATCTGCAACGCTGATGGTGCGTGCATTGGCAACGGGCGATGTACATTTTAGGGACTGGTTTTACTTGCTGGGACGTGAAAGTTTGGTTGCCCTGTGTCTGGGCGGAACCATGGCCATTGCTGTATCTATTTTAGGCTACTACCGTGGTGATGCAACCGTGGCCTTGGTCTTGGCACTGAGTATGATGGGTATCGTATTGCTCGGTTGTTTAATTGGCATGAGTTTGCCTTTCATACTCAATAAGTTAAAGTTCGATCCTGCAAGTGCTTCTGCACCCTTGGTAACCTCGATTTGTGATGCGACAGGCGTGGTGGTGTATTTGATGATTGCTTCACAATTGCTCAATTTATAGAGATTAGCATTTTGCTACAGATTGAAGACTTCTAATATGTTTTAATCTCAGTGATTTACACGGTTTTTATTGGATAAAACATGACTGAACCATTAAAACAAAAAATGTCAAAGCAAGAAGTCATTCGTCTTGAACGCGATCTCGCAAAGTTTGCCAATATGATGGACTCCGTGGTTCGGATTCCATTTACTCGACAAGGGGTAGGTGCGGACGCAGCGTTGAGTACCATTCCCGTAGCTGGTGATATCGCAGGATTTGTCTTGACCTGTTATGCCGTCTATAAAGCCAAACAGATTGGCGTACCACAAGCCAAATTAAATGGTGTGATGAAACTCGCAGTTATAGATGCTGTCGTGGGGTTTATTCCTGTTGCAGGGACGATCTTTGATGTGTTTATTCGACCGAGCCGTAAAGCTTTAGATGTTGTACATACGCACATTCGTGAAGAATATCAAATCAGTACAGATCAACATGTGGTACATCCGTTTTTACATGAAAAATTAGAACAGAAACAACAGCAATCTGCTTTTTGGCGCAACCCTGTGGTTGCATGGATATGGATCCATATCCCAGATATATTCGGGATGATTTTCTTATTAGTCTTTATCTTTGCAATTTATATGGGTGGTTCATTGCTTTGGCAATGGTTAAAGGCCAATGGAGTATTGTAGATAGAAATGCCTTGTTGCTTGAACGCGATCACTGAGAGGCTATTCAATTGAAAGATCGTTCAGCTGAAAGATTATTGATAAGACAGTAAATGTTCGGAAAAATTAGACTTAAAAAAGCCTCCATAGGGAGGCTTTTTTACGACATACATTAGATGCTCGATTATGGGCAATCTAATTGTTGTAATGCTGCAACACGTTGTTCAATCGTTGGGTGTGTTTGGAACAAAGCAGCTAAACTGAAACCTTGTTCTTGACCCGCAGAAATTGCAAAGGCTTTCATTTCTTTTGGCATTTGATCTGGCATTTCAGATTCTGCTTGTAAACGTAAGAGGGCAGAAATCATCGCTTGTTTACCTGCTAAACGCGCACCAGCTTCATCGGCACGGTATTCACGGTAGCGAGAGAACCACATCACAATGGCAGACGCTGCGATACCAAAAACAATATCTAATACAATCGTAATGACAAAATATGCGATACCCGGTGCTTCACCATCTTCACGACCAAAAACATTACGGTCAATGAAGTCACCTGCTACACGCGCAAAGAACATCACAAAGGCGTTGACTACACCTTGCACCAATGCAAGGGTTACCATATCACCATTGGCTACGTGACCAATTTCGTGAGCGAGTACTGCACGGAGCTCGTCTTTGTTCATACGCTCAAGTAGACCGGTAGAAACTGCTACTAAAGCATCATTTTTATTCCAGCCTGTTGCAAAGGCATTTGACTGGTACGATGGGAAAATACCCACTTCTGGCATTTTGATACCAGAACGTTGTGCTAGTTGCGCAACTTCGTTAAGTAACCATGCTTCAGCTTGGTTACGTGGTGCATTAGGGTCAATCAGCTCTGTACCCGTGGTTTTCTTCGCCATCCATTTTGACATGAATAGTGAGATCATTGAACCCACCATACCGAACACAAAACAGATTACGAGCAAGTTGCCTAAGTTTAAGCCGCCTGCACCGTGGTAACTACCGACACCGAAGAGTGACAAGATTATGCCAGCTACAACCAGTACCGCGAGGTTGGTCAGCAAGAACAAACCAATCCGCATCATTGGGTAAATCCTCTTATTATAGAAAAATGATCTGATTTACAAATAAAAATCATTAAACTCAATATGAGGTGAAAGTCTTAAAATTTCAAGGAAAAATTAGTAAAACAGATGCAATTTTACAAAATCAGTGAATTTATTCATTGAAATAAATACGCGCTGAAGCAGACGCATTTGCTGTGGCAAATGAACCTGAAGGTGCGTCGGTAAAACTACCATTGTCTGTTTGAATAATTTGACGTGCCGATGATTTAGCAACCGTAGGGGCAGCAGCATGATAATTATCCGAACTGGCAATAATCCGACCACTATTTGAAGCGATATTGGAATTACTCGAACCTGATACACTTAAACTACCAGCATATAGGTTGTTGTAGCGGCTAGTGACACGGCGGACATAATCTTGTGTTTCGCGAAAAGGTGGGATACCACCATATTTTGCGACATTGCCTTCACCTGCGTTATAACCTGCTAAAGCAAGAGACGTATTGCCATTAAAACGTTTCAGTAGCCAAGATAAATATCGAGCACCAGCCATAATGTTCTGATGAGGATCATAAGCATTTGTTACATTGAAGCGACGTGCTGTGGCAGGCATGAGCTGCATTAAACCTTGAGCCCCAACAGGTGAACGAGCATTAGTGTTAAAGCCTGATTCGGTATGCATCACCGCTTTGATTAGACCTTCGGAAACACCATGTTGGGCCGCTGCTTGTTTAATAATATTGTCAAAGGCATTTTTATTCCGACTATAACTAGGTAAGACAGACGCTTCATTTGAGCCCCAGTTACTATAACTATGGATATTACTGTCCGGATAGTAGGTTTTTTTTTCAACTTTTAGATTGCTATAGCGGCCTTGTTTATTGGTCAGTAACGTTGTGCCATTACTTTCACGCAATTGATAAATCGTTTGGCCGGCAAAAATGTTTGGTGCTGCTAAACTGATAGCCACACTTCCACCTAATAACAGCCCCAAAGTCCAAGTAATGTTTTTCATTTTATTGTGAAGAAAAATTCTGTCCCCAAACAGTTAAAGAGAGTTTATCAAAAAAAAATTAGATGAAAAGGCTTCATAGACTGATTTCTTCTTTACTTTGTAAAAATCAAGTCATTTTGATGATTCAATAATCAAAAAAAATATTTATTTTTTTTTATTGAGCTTAACTTGACACACTTAAGTCATTGATAATTAAATTTTTATAAATTGATCAAAAAATGATCAATTTAAATAAAAGCCTTAAAATAAGGGCGGCTCACCTTGTCAAGTCATTTAGAATCCACAAAGTTATCCACAGCTTTTGTGGACAACTGTGGAAAAGTCCAAAAGATAAGCATTTGGGCTAAATAATGAACTGTACCGTATAGAATATTGCACTGAAGATTACGTGATCATGACAGTATTTCTACTTTTTTCGGAAATTACATTCTTTTGATGCGAGAAGTCTGCGAATCGGATAAAATTGCGCGGTATTTTTTTTTAGGTTTAACTCGTCTATGTTCTCGCCAGTTGAGTCCGAACAAGGATTTAATTTCAAACCAGAACTACCAACTAGCTCTGCGTATTATCGTTTATTGAAAAAGCTACGCCGTCAGGTCGGTCATGCCATTCGTGATTTTAAAATGATCGAAGAGGGTGACAAAGTGATGGTCTGTATTTCAGGCGGTAAGGACAGTTATACCCTGCTCGACATTTTGTTGCAGTTTAAGCGTATTGCGCCGATTAATTTTGATGTGGTTGCGGTCAACCTTGACCAAAAACAGCCGGGTTTCCCTGAAGACGTATTGCCACGTTATTTAGAAGAAAACAAAATTCCGTATTACATCTTAGAAAAAGATACTTACAGCATTACCAAACGTTTAACACCAGAAGGTAAAACGTACTGCGCAGTGTGCTCGCGTCTACGTCGTGGTTCGTTATACGGCTTTGCTCAAGAAATTGGGGCGACGAAAGTGGCTTTAGGTCATCACCGTGATGATATTTTGGCGACGTTCTTTTTGAACTTGTTCCATGGCGGCAGCTTAAAAGCCATGCCACCGAAATTATTGTCTTCTGACAAAAAGAACATTTTGATTCGTCCACTGGCTTATGTGGAAGAAAAAGACATTATCAAATATGCAGAAATGCGTAAGTTCCCAATTATCCCATGTAATTTGTGTGGTTCTCAGGAAAACTTACAACGTGCGATGTTAAATGACATGCTGCGTACTTGGGATAAAGAATTTCCAAAACGTTTACACAGTATTTTTGGTGCGTTGCAAAATGTATCACCTTCACAACTGGCTGACCGTGAGTTATTCGACTTTGAAGCCCTAGATGAACAACGCGAATTTGATTTTAAAAATAGCGAAAGTTGTTCAACTGAAGAAGGTGAGTCAGAAAGCAAACGCATTAATATGGTGAACTTAGGGTTTATGGCAGATTAACCCGAAAACCTTATCATGCAAAAGGCATTCTACAGAATGCCTTTTTTATGCTTATGATTTTTCACATTTTGTTGTTAAACAGTTAAATATTGAACGGCGCGTACAAAAAACTTTAGCCTTTTCACAAATGATCATGCTATAACAAACCTCAAGCAAAATATGCTTGCACTGATGTTGTCTGGAACGGCAACACACACGAACAAAATAAATTGAGGAAAGATCATGCCTGCTTTTTTAACTGATGATTGGTTTTCAACTGTAGAAACTCTGACAGCTCAAGCTGGTGATTTAAACTTACCACCTGCATTGGCTAATCTTGCAATTAACCTTGTGGTTGCTGACGCTGCAGGCAATACTGAATTGTCATTAGACGGTGGTGCAATTAAAAAAGGTTTATCTTCAAACGCGAAAACAACTTTGAACATGGATGCTGAAACTTTACGTAAAGTATTCCTTGAGTTTGATATGGCTGCAGCGATGCAAGCGTTTATGACAGGCAAAATAAAAGTACAAGGTGATATGTCACAATTGATGGCATTGCAAACAGCAAAACCAAGTACTGAGCAAAAAGATTTATTCAAAAAAGTACTTGAGCAAACTGCTTAAATCTAAAACGAAAAAAGCTTACCCGAAGGTAAGCTTTTTTTTGTGCGCTCACATGTAAATGTTAGGTGGATGTATATTAGATATTCACCAGTTGAGGTGTGGTTTTAATATGTTCCAAATAAGCACGAATACGCGTGACATATTGCACAGCTTGACGATAACGACCATTGCTGGCCTTGTTACGGTCTAGATAAGCATATAAATTCACCCACTTATTCGGGTTTTTACCTTGAGATTGGACGCGCTTTTGAATCTGATTTACAGCACCAGGACCCATGTTATAAGCCACTAAGGCATACCAATTACGATCAGGGTACGGAATGTTACTATAACGGTTTAGCATTTGGTCATAGTACTTTGCACCACCTTGAATGCTTTGCGTCGCATCTGTACGGTTGCTCACACCCATGGCTTTTGCTGTACTGTTGGTCAGCATCATAATGCCACGAACACCCGTTGGGGATACCGAGTCAGGTTTGAGGTAAGACTCTTGATAACCAATCGCTGCCAATAAATGCCAGTCTAGATCGTATTGCTTGGCCGTGTTTTTAAAACTTGCCTTATAGATCGGCATACGTTTACTTAAATCACGTTGAATCACATTCCAAGAATCTTGTTTGACCACATTACGGTTGTAGAATGATGCCAACTGTCCAATTGCGCCATTTTGTTTGGCACGGCAAATAAAACCACTCGCGGTTTGGCTTAGTGGATCATCTGCATTTTTAAATACCCAGTTTAAGTTGCTGTTTAAACCATTCTTTTTTAAAGAAACGGTATCACCACAACTGGCTGAAAATGACGTCAAATGCTTGGCTTCAATGGTACTCATTTCGGCAGTGGTCATAGCAAAATTGGCTTGACCTTTGGCAACCATTTTTAAAGCAGTGGCATTGTCATTCACTGTTTTAAAATCTAATTGGACATTTAAACTTTCTGCATAGTTACGTGCAAGGTCGTAACCAAAACCATGTCGATGTTTACCATCCTGAAAAACAATGGCAGGATTGGCAACTGCAACAACAGTGAGTTTATTACTGTTGACGACCGCATCATATTGATGAGCTGTTTTACTAGCATTAATACTGTGAAAAGGAATTAAGATAGTACTAAGTGCAAGCGCTTTAAATGGGAGAGAGTTAAAAGAGTTAAGGCAAAGCCTCGACCCAGAAGTTGAACTACTGTGCATGTTGTCTCCGCTACAAGTAATTTATGCCCTAAAAAGCAAAGGCAAACACGCCTCAGACTTTTTCAAGTTTGATAAATTCAATAAGGGTTGGGCAGTCATGACGTCATTCAAAAATGACTAGGGGGTTTCGGGAAATATGTAGAAAATCTACACTGGATAAAAATTAAACAAGCCTAAAAGATGTGCGCATAATAATGAGCAAAAAAATACTTGTCAAATTTTGTACGAAAAAATATTAAAATATGTAACATAAACAATTGATTTTGTTTGGGAATAAATTTTATATACTTTGCCTGTGTAGAAATGGAGGATAAAATAGGCATGTTTTGTAAAAATCAGCACTTGCTCAAGGCCTAAAAATCATCATGAAATCTAACTTAATTACCCGTGGTGGACACGATTTATTGGTCGCTGAACTTCAACATTTATGGCATGAAGAGCGACCTGAAATTACCAAAAAAGTGAACTGGGCGGCTAGTCTTGGAGATCGTTCGGAAAACGCGGATTATCAATATAATAAGCAATTGTTACGCAAAATTGACCGACGTGTACGCTACTTGGGAAAACGTTTGGAAGAGCTTCGTATTATCGATTACTCACCCGAACAAAAAGGGAAAGTCTATTTTGGGGCATGGGTTGATATTGAAAATGAAGACGGCGAACACAAAACGCTAAGAATCGTGGGGGTAGATGAAATTTATGATCATCATCCGCAACATATCTCAATTGATTCACCTATGGCTCGGGCACTCTTATCCAAGCAAGTGGATGATGAAGTCGAAGTCCTAACCCCGCTAGGAAAAAAATGTTGGTATATCAATTCAATTCGTTATGAAATGGGCGAAAGCACTGAAAAACAATAAACTGCTTTTATTTTGTTCAATTGGACGTGTTTTTTACAAAATAATTTGCCATTGCTGAATTTTATTTATATGATGGCGGCCATGGAAGCGTGGCAGAGCGGTTTAATGCACCGGTCTTGAAAACCGACGAGGGCGCGAGTCCTCCGTGAGTTCGAATCTCACCGCTTCCGCCATATTCAAAAACCCTGATGTTTTTTAGCATCAGGGTTTTTTATGTGTGTAAATTTTGGCAATGCAATTTGCCTTGATCTCAATTCAATACATATTGATTCAGCTTTTATTTTTCTGACCTAAACCAAAATTTTACAATCGACTAAATTTTGTATGAACGATTCGCTAAGTAGTCAAAATAAGGCAAAATAATTTGCCAATCTGAATTTTTATTTATATGATAGCGGCCATGGAAGCGTGGCAGAGCGGTTTAATGCACCGGTCTTGAAAACCGACGAGGGCGCGAGTCCTCCGTGAGTTCGAATCTCACCGCTTCCGCCATATTCAAAAACCCCAATGTTTTACATTGGGGTTTTTTTATTGCCTAAATTTTTGAATAGTTTTTTTCTACAGGCGAAGTTGATATACAGCATGAATATGACATGCTATTAATTATTCACAATAAACAGAAAACAAGATCAATCGATTTAGACAAGGAATTCACCCATGCAGAAACCAGAGCTTATTCATGAACTGGAATGGCAAGCGCGTTGTCAATTGGCGGCACTGTATCGCTTAGTGGCTTATTATAAAATGACCGACTTAATTGATACTCATATCAGCCTGCGTTTAAATCATGAACCGGAGCATTTTTTGATTAATCGTTATGGTGTGACCTTTGACAAAATGACAGCTTCTGATTTGGTCAAAATTGATCATGAAGGAAAAATTATTGAAACTTATGATGCAGGGAAGATGGTGAATGTCGCCGGCTTTGTAATTCATTCGGCCTTACATCATGCGCGTGCAAATATTAATTGTGTGATTCATACGCATACTGCAGATGGCGTGGCAGTTTCTGCGCAGGAACATGGATTATTGCCAATCTCACAACATGCGTTAAAGTTCTATCAGAACATTGCTTATCATGAATATGAGGGTATTGCCTTTTCAACTGAAGAGCGTGAAAGACTGGTACAAGATATGGGGCATTATCGCTGCATGATTTTACGCAATCACGGCTTGCTTGCGACTGGAGATAGTGTGGCACGGGCATTTCATGAAATTTACTTTTTAGAACGAGCTTGTCAAATTCAAGTAAAAGCATTGTCGAGTGCTACATTGCATTATCCGAGTCCGAAGGTTTGTGAACATACGTTGCAGCAGTTTGAAAATCCGATGGCCGAGCCCATTATTCAAGCGGCTTGGCAGGCGGCCTTGTCTTTAATTGAAGATCAGCAGTCAGATTATTGTCGTTAATATAATTTTCTATCATCAAGGTTGTAGATTGAAGGCACTGTGCCTTATGTGCAGAAGAATAGTCATGGCATGAGCAACGCGTTATCATGTTCATAGTCGAACTATGAGATGAACTATGAAAATCGTTGCAGATGAAAATCTGGCATTTACTGAGTATTTTTTTGCCGAATTTGGTGAAATAAAGCAAGCGGCAGGTCGAACATTGACCCATGCAGATGTCAAAGAAGCCGATGCATTGTTGGTACGATCGGTGACTCAGGTAAATGCAGACTTAATTCAACAGACCGCACTCAAATTTGTCGGTAGTGCTACGATTGGAACAGATCATTTAGATATTACTGCTTTAGAAAAGCAGGGGATTGCTTGGTCAAATGCCGCAGGTTGTAATGCACAAGCGGTTGCTGAATATGTGATTACGGCATTGCTGTACGTTAAACCTGAATTATTGAATGCAAATGAACAATTTACCTTGGGTATCGTTGGTTTAGGTAATGTCGGTTCACGTTTGGCCGTCATGGCAGAATTATTCGGTTGGAATGTCATTGGCTATGATCCATTTGTGCAATTTGATCAGGTGAAACAAGTTGAATTTGCAGAACTGTTAAAAAAAGCAGATGCGATTAGTACTCATGTGCCACTGACCAAAGAGGGGGAATATCCAACCTACCATTTAATTAATGCTGCTGCACTTGCCGCTATGAAGCCTTCAGCGATTTTGATTAATTCCGCGCGTGGGCCAGTGGTCGAAGAAGCTGCCTTAATTGCCGATATTCAAAAAACTCAGCGTAAAGTGGTCTTAGATGTTTTTGAACATGAGCCAGAGATTTCAGCAGCATTGTTGGATTTAATTTACGTGGTGACACCCCATATTGCAGGCTACAGCTTGGAAGGTAAAGCACGTGGCACACAGATGATCTATGAAGCATTTTGTCAAACTTTCAATCAACCGATAAATAAAGCTTTTGAAAGTCAGTTACCCGTCTGTGAGCAGTATTTTACTGGTGCTGACTTTAAGACGGTATTACAGCGTTATTTAAAAGATATTTATGATATCGCTCGTGATGATGCCAACTTACGTGCTTGCCTAAAAGACGGTAAAGTGGATCAAAAAGCTTTTGATTATTTACGTAAAACCTATCCTTTACGCCGTGAATGGGCTGCACATGGAGGCCCAGCAGCATGAGTCAAATGAACTTTCAACCGAGTTGTGAACTCACTGCACTTCGTGCACGTGCCACGATGTATGCTCAAATTCGCCAGTTTTTTGCAGCACGTGATGTTCTTGAAGTGGAAACACCTGTACTTTCTCAAGCCGGTGTCACTGATGTACATTTAGCATCGGTACAAGCTCAGCGTCATGTGAATGGTCAAAAGCAAACGCATTATTTGCAAACTTCACCTGAATTTGCCATGAAGCGTCTGTTGGCAAGTGGCAGTGGGCCTATCTACCAAATCTGTAAAGTTTTCCGTGATGATGAACATGGACGTAAACACAACAGTGAATTCACCATGTTGGAATGGTACCGTCCGGGTTTTAGCTTAAAAGACTTGATGTTTGAAGTGACGGATTTATTGAATGAAACCTTGAAACAACGCTTTGGTGAAATTCGTCCGACTATTTTGAGCTATAAGCATGCCTTTATGGATCGTTTGGATTTGAACCCGTTACAAGCTTCTTTACAAGATCTAAAAGATTGCTGTCGTCGTGTGGGGCTAAGCTTAGATTTGGGTGAAGACCGTTTAGGCTATATCGATTTATTGTTTTCGCATTATGTTGAGCCGAGCCTCGGTTTTGATACGCCAGTGTTCCTTACAGATTTTCCACCGGAAATGGCTTCTTTGGCGAAAACCCGTGTGGACGAAGATGGGGAGTTGGTTGCAGCACGATTTGAGCTGTATATCGAAGGTTTAGAGTTAGCGAATGCTTATGATGAACTGATTGATGCGGATGTTTTACGCAGTCGTTTTGAGGCAGATAATGCAGAGCGCGCTAAACTTGGGTTGCATGTGATGCCGATTGATGAATATTTGCTTGCTGCATTACCGCATATGAGTGAGTGTGCAGGTATAGCCTTAGGTATTGATCGATTGCTAATGGTGGCTATGAATCAGCTAAAGCTTGAAAAAGTCATTAGTTTTCCAGCAGCTGCGTCATAAGTGAACTGAATAGCTGCTGTCTATAAATGCTTATACATTTTAGACAGCAGCATAGCTTTCAAATTTAAAAAGGCCTATCAACGTATAGATTGTGATTTAGCGATAATATGTCTAAATATTTATAAAAGATGCAATTTAATTACAGCAGAGTAGCTCAAATTTTATATAAATTATCAATGTCACAATAATAAAAAGAGTAATAAAGGCTATTTCAAGACCTTTATTTCTTTGAATTTTTTTATGATAGAAAACAATGCTGAGTGGGGAAAGAAAAAAGGAGACAATTATCGCCCACAGCCAGTTTAAATTTGGGCTTCTATCAATACTCCCGTCATTCTGTGTAGTCCATGATGTGGATGAATAAAATCCACAGCAGCGCTCGCCAATAGAAAAATATTAATATAAAACATAACTCCCAAAACTATATAAAAAGGAATAGAGCTTATAAATGAACGCTTAATTATTAAGGAGCCTAAGGCTAACATTCCAAAAAATATCATGATGAGCTGTGGCAAACTTTTTAAAAGGGTTTGGGTAAAGCCCATCCCTACTAGGAGTCCGCAAAAGACAATAGCAATCAATATATTGGAAAGTTGTTTCTTCATTATTTTTATTCTTTTTACCAGTCTTAAATTGGGTTGAGTATCAGTATTTAATTTTCAGAGATGACACTAGATTATTTCAATTTTTCATTTATTTCAAAATACTTCGGCAGGCTTAACAGCAATGATGAAAGTCAATCCTCTCATTTCTGAGAGGATTTATTTTAAGCTGTAGGCGTGTTATGGCCGAGTTCATGCTTGAATTGTCCGATAGCTTCAATTCGTTTCTGAATCAACATTTCACCAATATCAGGGCCTTTCACATCTGAAGGTAAGTCAGAAGCCTTAATATTACGAACCACCTGCATGGCATCTAAAACGTATTGAGCTTGCGGATAGGCACGATCCTCTAAACCTAAGCGACCACGTGAATCACATTCACAGGCTTGTACAAAGGCCTCTACGCGTTCAGGACGGCGTAATACATCCATACGTTGTAACAGACGCCATAATGTTCCCGGTTTTAAACTCAGAGCTTGATGGCATTTTAAATGCTCTTTACACACTGAGATGGCCAATTGTTTGGTATTGGTGGGAACTCGCATACGGTCACAGATTTCGGTAACAGGTTTTACCCCACGCTCTTCATGCATGATATGGCGCGGTAACTCATCTACTGGAGTGAGTGCTTTACCCAAGTCGTGTACCAGTACAGCAAAACGAACATCCAAAGAATAATTTGCACGACACGCTTGTTGTAGCGACATCATGGTATGAATGCCACAGTCTATTTCAGGATGATATTCAGGACGCTGTGGAATACCGTATAACGCATCAATTTCAGGGAACAAGACTTTTAAAGCGCCACAGGCTCTTAAGACCTCAAAATATTCATCTGCGTGGTCTTCCATTAAGGCACGAGACGTTTCCTTCCATACACGTTCAGGTGTGAGAGCTTCAAGCTCACCCGATTGAGCAAGCTCTTGCATCAGTTCCAGTGTTTCATCAGCCACTTTAAAACCTAAAGCTTTATAACGTGCCGCAAAACGTGCAATACGCAGAACTCGCAAAGGATCTTCGACGAAGGCATCAGAAACATGGCGAAGGATGCGGCGCTCTAAATCTTGTTGACCATGGTAGGGATCATAAATCTGACCTGCATCATCCATGGCAATCGCATTGATCGTGAGGTCACGTCGAATGAGATCTTGTTCGAGTGTGACATTGACGTCGGTATAAAATTCAAAGCCATGATACCCATGTCCAGACTTACGTTCTGTACGGGCTAAGGCATATTCGTCTTTGGTCTCTGGATGAAGAAAAACAGGGAAATCTTTACCCACAGGTTGATAACCTTGAGCAAGTAATTGTTCCGGCGTTGCACCGACAACGACATAATCTTTTTCGTGATAGGGGTGCCCGAGCAAGTGATCTCGAACTGCACCGCCTACTAAATAAACTTGCATGAAAAAACCTCTATTCTTAGAGCAATCATGCTACAGAACAGAGGTTTTCTCAAGTCACAAAGTGTGTTCAGGTCAACTAAATTAGAGTGCTAATTTTTCGTTTTCTTGAATCTCTGCAACAGTTAATGCAGTCATATTCACTAAACGGCGTGTTGTCGCTGTTGGCGTTAAAATATGAACAGGTTTTGCAGCACCCAAAAGAATTGGGCCAATCGTTACGTTACTGCCCGATGTTGATTTCAACAAGTTGAACGAAATGTTCGCTGCATCCAGATTTGGCATAATCAGCAAGTTCGCAGAACCTTTAAAACGTGAGTTCGGGTATGCGAAATGACGAATATTTTCATCCAGTGCGGCATCACCATGCATTTCACCTTCAACTTCAAGTTCAGGTGCAATTTCTGACAAAATATCATAAACCTTACGCATTTTTTGTGCGCTAGGATCGTTTTGGTCTGAACCGAAACTTGAGTGAGAAAGCAATGCTACACGCGGCGTAATACCAAAACGGCGTACTTCTTCAGCCGCTAAAATAGTCATTTCAGCAAGCTGTTCAGCTGTTGGATTACGGTTAATGTAAGTATCGGCAATAAACAAGTTACGGTCTTCAAGCATCAATGCATTCAGCGTGAAGAAATTATTGCGGCCTTCTTTTAGACCAATCACATTGCTGACGAAGTCTAAGTGAATGTCGTAGCTTGAATATGTACCACACAGCATGCCGTCAGCCACACCATGGCGAACCAGCATTGCCGCAATAAGTGTAGAACGACGACGTGCTTCACGCTGAGCATATTCAGGCGTTACACCTTTACGCTGCATGATGCTGTAGTAATCGTCAGCAAACTTATCGTAATCAGGGTTTTTCTCTTGATCGACGATAGTGATGTTCACGCCGTCTTCAAGACGTAGACCTAATTTTTTGATGTTTGCTTCAATGACTGCAGGACGGCCTACAAGAATTGGTTTTGCTAAATCTTCATCAACAGCAATTTGTACTGCGCGAAGTACACGTAAATCTTCACCTTCAGCATATGCAATACGTTTTGGATCAGTTTTCGCTTGCGCAAAAATTGGTTTCATCATGAATGCAGAGTTATAAACAAACTCAGACAAACGTTGACGATACGCAGAGAAGTCTTGAATTGGACGAGTTGCAACACCTGAATCCATCGCTGCTTGCGCAATAGCAGGTGCAATTTCAAGAATCAAACGTTGATCTAATGGGCGCGGAATGAGGTAATCACGACCAAATGAAGCAGATTTTTCACCATATGATGCAGCATCAGCTTCGACATGTGCCATGCGAGCAATCGCATGTACACAAGCAATCTTCATCTCTTCATTAATTGTGGTTGCACCAACATCTAGTGCGCCACGGAAGATATAAGGGAAGCAAAGCGCATTGTTCACTTGGTTTGGATAGTCTGAACGACCAGTTGCCATAATCACGTCTGGACGTGCTTCATGTGCATGTTCAGGAAGAATTTCAGGGTCTGGGTTAGCAAGGGCAAAGATGATCGGATCTTTCGCCATGACTTTAACCATTTCTTTGGTCAAAATACCTGCTGCAGAAAGACCAAGGAACATGTCCGCACCTTCCATTACATCAGCAAGCTGAGAGCCTTCGATGTCTTGAACATATGCTTTTTTAGACTCATCCAAGCCTTCACGTTTAGTGGTCAATAAACCGCGTGAATCTGCCACAACGATGTTTTCTTTTTTCACGCCAAGTGCACAAAGTAAGTTCAAACATGAAAGGGCAGCAGCACCTGCGCCAGAAGCGACAATTTTGATTTCTTCAATTTTTTTGCCATTGAGTTGAAGTGCATTCAGTAATGCAGAACCCACAATGATTGATGTACCGTGTTGGTCATCATGGAACACAGGAATATTCATGCGTTCACGAAGTTTTTGCTCGATGTAGAAACACTCTGGGGCCTTGATGTCTTCAAGGTTGATACCACCGAAAGTTGGTTCCAATGCTGCAACGATATCTACGATTTTGTCTGGGTCGTTTTCAGCAATTTCAATGTCAAAAACATCAACACCAGCGAATTTTTTGAATAGAACGCCTTTACCTTCCATAACAGGTTTTGACGCTAAAGGACCAATGTTACCTAAGCCCAGTACGGCTGTACCGTTACTGACTACAGCAACAAGATTACCGCGCGCTGTGTAAAGTGCAGCAGTAGATGGGTCGCGTTCAATTTCTAAACAAGGTGCAGCGACACCTGGCGAGTATGCGAGGGCTAAATCGTGTTGGTTGACCAATTGTTTGCTTGGTGTAACGCTGATTTTCCCCGGAGTTGGAAATTCGTGATAATACAAAGCCTGCTGTTTTAAAGATTGATCGTCCATCTGTATCTCGATTGTGTTTTGTTTATCCAATATAAAGCTGCAATGCTTGCTTTATCCGCTTGAATATAACATTAGTTGCACAGTTGGGACAGTCGAAGTCGCGTCTTTTTCAGACAATCTTATAGCTCAGGCATAGTGACTTATATTAAGTAAGTATAAGCAGGCGAAGAGATATTATTTTCAAGGAACACGGTTGCCTCTTCTTGTGGCAGTGGCTTAGAGAAAAAATAGCCTTGAGCAATGTCACATTCTAAGTCTTGTAGATACTGTAACTGCTGTTCAGTTTCAATCCCTTCAGCGACTACCGTCATGCCCATCGCTTTACCCATGGCAATCATGGCACTAACGATGGCCAATTGTTTATTTTCACCAATTTTAGAGATAAAACTGCGGTCTATTTTTAAGATATCAATTGGAAAATCAGCTAGATAGGATAGAGAAGAATAGCCCGTACCAAAGTCATCAAGTGAAATATTGATCTTACGTTTTTTTATTTCATTTAACAGTTCACGTACTGAATCTAGATTTTCGACCAAAGAAGATTCTGTAATTTCTAGTTCCAGACTGGCACCATCAATTTGATTGGCATCTATCGCTTCATCTAGATCATTTAATAATTGTCCACGGCGCAGTTGCTGCGCAACAATATTGACGGATACACAAATATTTTGATAACCCAAATTGTTCCAAAAACGAATTTGCTGCGCGGTTTTTTGCAGGACAAAACGCCCGATATCCGAAATTAAACTGGTTTGTTCTGCTAAAGGAATAAATAAGCCCGGTGGTATTAAGCCTTTTTCAGGATGATTCCAGCGCACCAAGGCTTCAAAACCGTAAATATTTTTATCACGGAAATTGATCTTCGGTTGGTAATACACAACCAGCTCATTATTTTGAATGGCTTTACGTAAGTCTCGTTCCAAGAAGATCCCTTGTTCTAATAATGCGGTATTTTCATTGGAATAATAACGTGTAGTATTACCTCCCAAATTTTTTGCTTCGCTTAGCGCTTGTTCTGCACAGTTATTTAGATAATCTAGCTGACGACCATGCTCAGGGTAGAACGCGACGCCCATCGATAAAGTGATGACATGATCTTGGCCAAAAATATTAAATGGAATGCTAAAGGCTTTATTGATGCGTTCACAATGCTCTTGCACAGAAGGGCGGATGTGTGAAATTTCATACACAATCGCAAAATCATCGCCATTTAAGTGTGCGACAAACAGAGCTTCGGCATTGGTTAGACGTAAACGCTGTGCGACTTGGCGTAACAGCTCGTCACCACCATTGTTGCTGAGATATTCATTTAATGGACGGAAACGGTCGATGTTTAAACGAATGACAGCCAACTGTTTAATCGAATCTTGCTGTGAAACTAAATATTGATGCAGTTGATAGTTGTAATAAAAACGGTTCGGTAAATCCGTTAAGGTGTCATAGTTTTCTAAATAAGATAATCGTTGTTCTTGCAATTTACGTTCGGTTAAATCTGAGACAATTCCAATGTAATGGGTGACGCGGTTTTGATCATCAGTAATCGCATTAATATGCATCCACAGCGTCAGTTCTTTACCTGAAAGAAATTTTTCGTGCAATTCACCATCATACTCACCAATTTTCAGCACTTGCTTAATGATCGAATAGTGCATACTGCGTTGAATTGATTTGTAATTTGCAGTGATATCAAAAAGATGTTTACCAATAATTTGGTCGTAGTTAAAGCCGGTTAATTGTTCGTAAAACGGATTGACTTCGATATAGCACAGCTCTTCATTTAAAATGAAAATCCCTTCAGCAGCTTGTTCGAGTACACTGGCTGCAAGTTTTAAACGTTCTTGAGATGTCCGTTCTTGATGGATATCACGTCGAATACCGACCATGCGCAATGGCTTACGATTATTTGGATCGCGTTGAATGACCCGTCCAATATCATGTACCCAACTCCATTTTCCTTGACTGTTTTGAATCCGATAGGTGGCCTCATAACGGTCTTTAAATCCACGTAGATGTTGAATCATCGCTGATTTAAAATGTGGGATATCATCAGGATGGATCACATGTTGTAACTGTTGCTGATGCTCTTTCGAATGTCTAAGGGTTTTTTCTTGCTTATAGTTGGTGACAACGATTTTACGGTCTTTGATATTCCAATCCCAAGGACGTAAACCGGCAATTTCATGCGCAAGGACTAAATTGGCTTGTTGGTTTTCTAAATCCTTGTTCATTTGTTCAATGTCGAAGGTCCGCTCTTTGACTTTCTGTTCAAGGATTTGGTTACCTAGCTGTAGTTGTAATTCGATGTCTCTTGATTTGTTGACTTCTTCTTGGAGCTGCTGACACAGTTCATCAGTCCATTTGACTTGTTGCTTGGCACTATCGACCAATAGGTTGTTTTTAGCATGTAAAGTCGATACACGACGATGAATGCGATATGACGTCATGGCGCACATTAGAATCACAATAAGCCCAAAATTAATACTCAGGCTAAATAAGTGATTTGAACCATCTAAGAAAAAAAACTGTGCAATCAGATAGGGCACAATAGATGGAATAAATGCCAAACAAAAATAATTGAGTTTTTGCGTTAAATAGGTCAAACCAAAGGTTTGTGTCACGATCAAGAGTAGGGCAGAGAGCGTCAGGGCTTGAATTGGTTCAAAGCTTTGATTGGTCGCAGGCAAATAATAAAAAATTAAAAAAATACCGCTCGCAATCAGTGTGCCGACAGAAAAACACTGAAATTGTAGCCAACGATGCGCAATCATCAGTGAATATTGTTCGGGTTTAAAATAAACGGTGCTCATCAGCCAGCATAAACTGACAAAAACTTCGGTAAAAATAAACCAAATATTGAAATACAAAGATGGCGATTTATAAAAAATTTGATATATCGAAAAAATATATAAGCAAATAATCAGAATACTGACTAAAAAATAGCGGCTATGGCGAATCGTGTTCGCGATTTGAGCAGTATGATTGTACTGCTTGATATATTCATCTTGTTTATACGTCATGAATATAAAAACCCTGCCTTAACTAAATCTAGATCGTTGTATTTGTATTGTTCCTGAGAGTATTTGTTTATTCTTGGTAACAAATCATTTGTTTTTATTGACTCTAGGGTAATTGCGTTACAAATAAAAAGCAATATCAAGGATGCCATCATTGATGTTTTCAGATGAACTATCGAGTAAAAATTAAATAAATTTATAATTTAAAATTGAAAGTGCAACTACAGGTGCAGTTTCTGTGCGAAGGACACGTTCACCGATACACCAGTTCACGAAACCTTTCTCATTTGCTGCGCTGATCTCTGCTTCGCTCAAGCCACCTTCAGGGCCAATCAGTAAGGCAACGTGCGGGTCAGCATCAGCTAATACATCAACTTCATCTTTATTGGGTGCGAGTACCAATTTTGTTGTCGGTAGGTCACTTTCCAACCATTTTTCAAGGGGAAGAGGCGGAAGTACTTTAGGAACAATGTTGAGTCCACACTGTTCGCAAGCAGCAATAGCAATGCCTTGCCAATGGTCAAGTTTCTTTTGATCACGATCGTACTTCAAACGCATCTCACAACGTTCTGAAGTGAGTAGTTGAATTTCAGAAACACCGAGTTCCACCGCTTTTTGAATCGCATAATCCATGCGGTCGCCTTTACTCATCACTTGACCCAATAGTGCCGTAAAATGTGGTGTGCGATTGCTTGGATTGAATTGCAAAACTTGAACGGCAGCCGACTTTTTAGCGATTTCAATCAATTCAACATGGTATTCGCCACCTTGTCCATTGAACAAAGTGGCTGTTTCTCCCACTTGAGCACGTAAAACTTTTACCCAGTGATGAAACACTGTTTCCGTTAATTCAACAGTCGTATCAACAGTTAAATCAGCTTCAATATAAAAACGTGGCATTAAAGTTTTACTCTCAAATAGGTCGAAATGTCTTATGCTAGACCGAGGTCTTTCACAAGTTGGCGTGTAGGGTCCGTGGTGTTCATGGTATAGAAGTGCAAGCTTGGCGCACCACCAGCAATCAGGCGTTCGCAAAGTTTTACAATCACTTCATGACCAAAGGCTTTGATTGACGCTGTGTCGTCGCCATAAGTCGCAAGCTGTTTGCGAATCCAACGTGGAATTTCTGCACCTGTACCATCAGCAAAGCGAATTAAATTACTTGCATTGGTAATAGGCATGATGCCTGGAGCGACAGGAATGTTCACGCCTTCTTTTTGAATGCGTTCTACAAAGTAGAAATAGGCATCTGGATTGAAGAAGAACTGTGTGAGTGCTGCGTTTGCGCCTGCATTGGCTTTGTCGCAGAAACGTTTGATGTCGAGATCAAAGCTGTCTGCTTGCGGGTGCATTTCTGGGTATGCTGCAACTTCAATTTTGAAATGATCACCAGTGTGCTCACGAATGAAACGTACCAAGTCCGTTGCATAAGGCAATTCGCCTAAGCCCACTTGACCAGACGGCAAGTCGCCGCGCAGCGCAACAATACGGTCAATGCCTTGCGATTTATACAAATCCAGCAATTCAGCAATACGTTCTTTGCTGTCACCAATACAAGACAGGTGAGGGGCAACCGGTGTGCCTTTACCGTTGAAATCATTCAATGTAGACAAAGTGCGTTCACGGGTAGAACCGCCTGCACCATAAGTCACAGAGAAAAATTCAGGATTTAATAATTGTAGTTCTTGGTGTACAACTTTAAGTTTTTCCGCGCCCGCATCAGTTTTGGTTGGGAAGAACTCAAAGGAAATAGGAATCTGTTTTGACATGTTCAAATCCTTTTTTATAAATACTTTTATTTAAAAAAATCCCCTCATCCTAACCTTCTCCCAGAGGGAGAAGGGACTTCCATTATGAAAGTAATAGTGATTTGGAGTTAACATCAAATTTGCTTTCACAATGAAGAGTTCCCTCTCCTTTTAGGAGAGGGTTAGGGAGAGGTATTTATAAAACTTAGTATTTATAAGCCTCAGCTTTGAACGGGCCTTCAACTTGAACACCGAGGTAATCCGCTTGTTCTTGAGTCAAAGTCGTTAATACGCCACCGAAACCTGCAACCATTGCAGCAGCAACTTCTTCGTCTAATTTCTTAGGAATAAGTTCTACGCGGATCGCAGCTTGTTTTTGATCTTCAGGAAGATCAGCAAATTTTTCAGCGAATAGGTGCATTTGACCCAATACTTGGTTGGCAAAAGAACCATCCATAATACGTGAAGGGTGACCGGTTGCATTACCAAGGTTCACCAAACGGCCTTCTGAAAGAAGAATAAGGTAATCATTTTCATTTTCTGAACGATACACTTGGTGAACTTGTGGCTTAACTTCAACCCACTTATAACCACGTAAGTAATTTGTGTCGATTTCAGTATCGAAATGACCGATGTTACAAACTACAGCGCCAGCTTTTAATGAATCAAGCATTGCAGCGTCACATACGTGGTAGTTACCAGTTGTTGTTACGATCAAGTCAGTATTTTGAAGAAGATCAAGGTTGATGTCTTCTTTCTTACCCGTTTGAATGCCATTTTTATACGGAGCAACAACTTCGAAACCGTCCATGCATGCTTGCATTGCACAGATAGGGTCAACTTCAGTGACACGTACAATCATACCTTCTTGACGAAGTGATTGAGCAGAACCTTTACCTACGTCACCATAACCGATTACAAGTGCACGGCGGCCAGATAAAAGCATATCTGTACCACGTTTGATGGCATCGTTTAGTGAGTGACGGCAGCCGTATTTGTTGTCGTTTTTAGACTTAGTGACAGAGTCATTTACGTTAATCGCTGGAACTTTTAAAGTACCGTCGCGGTGCATTTCGTAAAGACGTTGAACACCTGTAGTGGTTTCTTCTGTAATACCGTGGATTTTAGCAATCACTTCAGGATATTTTTCGTGAACAAGCGCAGTTAAGTCACCGCCATCATCCAGAATCATGTTGGCATCCCAAGGTGTACCGTTCACATTGATTTGCTGTTCAAGACACCACATGTATTCTTCTTCAGTTTCGCCTTTCCAAGCAAATACAGGAATACCTGCAGCAGCGATTGCAGCAGCAGCGTGGTCTTGAGTAGAGAAGATGTTGCATGAAGTCCAGCGTACTTCTGCGCCCAATTCAACTAGAGTTTCAATTAAAACTGCAGTTTGAATGGTCATGTGGATACAGCCAAGGATTTTCGCACCAGCAAGCGGTTTAGCCGCTGCATAGCGTTTGCGAAGACCCATTAGGGCTGGCATTTCTGCTTCTGCGAGTTTGATTTCTTTACGGCCGTAGTCAGCTAGTGAAATGTCGGCAACTTTGTAATCTGTAAATGAAGCATTAACCGCGTTCATCACGATCTCCTTAATAAAAACAATTGATCATTCAGTTCGCGGATGCCGTTGTTGATTGGAGTGAGTGTCCAACCGAATCGTCGAGCCTAGCGATCTTATATTTAGTGCCTATAAGAAAGTCGCAGCATCCCTCGACTAGGGCAGTATTGTACTTGGAAATAGAGTGAGTTCCAATCAAAAATTGGTTAATATGTAGATGAATAATCTGATAATAAAAAGATAATAACGTACATATCATGAATATATTAAAATTTAATATTTTCCTAGTTTTACTCGTATCTTCACAAGCTGTCTCAGCAAGGCGAGGCGACTTTTCACCACAAGATATTTTTTTTCTGCCTTTAATTTTGATTGGGGTTTTATCCTTATTTAAATTTTCAGGCTTTATTGAAAATTATACGAAAGGCTTAAATTTAACCCTTAGAGTAGTCATAAAAGCAGTGAGTTTTATTATTTTGATTGGCATCATTGCCCTTATAATTATCGGGATAGGGCTAATTTCTGAGTATATTCCTGAAAAATGGTCGATGATATTCTAGTGCAATTTTAAATATAAAAAATTGGAAGCTAATAATGAAAAAATTAACTGCATTCATATGCTTGTGTTTTTCAGCACTAACATATGCCAACGATTCAACAGGCTATGTGGCAACGGGAGGGGTGCAGTACCTTAAAAATAAAGACATTCAAATGTTCAGTGAAGACCTATTTATTAGTAAAAAAATGATCAAGGTCGATTATCAGTTTAAAAATCTGAGCAATAAAGACGTGACTGAAACCATACTCTTTCCACTGCCAAAAGTTGAAAACTTCTTTGAATCTGATTTTGCCAATACTGAAAAATTGCTAAAAAGTTTTAAAGTTCAGGTGAATGGAAAAACGATTCAGCCTGAAATGCATGTGCGCACTTTTATTCAAAAAGATGAAAAAACAGCCCCCGATTGATATGACGGAGAGTTTTAAGCAATGCGGGTTTACGGAAAAAGACATGCTGAATCCGTGGAGCAGGCAAGATGATGAATATGAAACATTCGAGACAAAGCTCAGAAACTGTAAAAATGCAGCGCTGCAAAAAGTATTGCCCAAAGATCCGAGTGAAGTCATTTCATGGTCATCTCAGGTGATTTACAGCTGGAAGCAAACCTTTAAAGCCAATGCGCTCACACGTGTACAGCATCAATATGCACCGCTGGTGGGCGGGTCTGTGGCTTTATATCCTGATGAATATAATCAAAGTTATTGTATGGATCAAAAGTTTAAGGCAGGACTCAGAAAGGCCAAATCACAGCATGCACCATTTCAAGCACTGGGCTATATCTTAAAAACTGGCGCCAATTGGGCAAAGCCTATTCAAGATTTTAAACTGACTATTGAGCGGGATGCTAACGAACTGGTTTCATTTTGCTGGGCAGGTAAAGTGAAGAAAATCAGCGCTACGCAGTTTCAAATGGTTGAAAAGAATTTTGTACCGAAACAAGATTTGGACATTATTTTTGTGAGTAAACGTCCGTCATTAGACACAATCCAGCAAGAGATATAACCAAAGTAATGAGCCTAGAAAAATTTAAATCATATGCTGCATATTTCTTGGGAATGTGTGCCTGTTTATATGGTTGTTATACTTTTTTCTATGAAAATGACAAATGGCATTTGTTGCTGTTTTCAATAATGTTGTACGGCTTGCTGTATGCAGTATTTAGATTTATCAGCAAAAAATCATGGAGCTGGTTGTGTCATGGCCTCAGTTTTATTGTTTTGTATAGCACTGTTTTAGCCATATTTTTTAGTTCAAGTTTTTTACAAATTAAAGAATTTCAACTGACTCATCCCAACTGGATTTTGGCAGATCAGGTTCATATTAATCAAGTTGAAATTGATGATTATAGGCAAAGGCGTTCACTGCAATATGCGTATACGCGAGTGCGATACCAATACATGCTGAATGAGCAAATAAGTACAGGTGTTGCAGATAAACTTGACCCGCAATATATGCTTTGGTTTCTTGAAACGTCGCAGGATTTAAAAGTCAGAGCAGCACTCAAAACTGAGCATGCAATACATCAGCAGCAGTATTCAGTGTATGTAAATACTCAAAATCCGAATCAATCACGATTTTTTCTTAACCAAGACTATTTTGAACTTCGTAATTCAGGGTTTGCATGGCTGATTTACGGCCTTCAAATGCTGTCCTTGGTTTTAGTTCTTATCGTTGTCATTTTGCTGTGGGATGCCTTTTCTGATTCGAAAGAATCTAAGACCGCTAAAAAAAGTAAGACTAAGCCTAAGGAAAAGGTGTAAAAAGCTAAACCTGATATGGAGTAAACATCTTCGTCCTAAAAAACTTCTGCACTAGGGATAAATTTTTTTTGATGCGGCATAACTATGTTTATAAAAATTGCCGTACAAATCGCGCTGATTTGTTTATTATCACTGCAGATTTAAGTTGTGAGTTCTTATTATGTCTTTGGAAATGCCTGAAGAATTAGCCAATCTTGAAGCCAATGGCGGCATTTTTGCAGTATGGATGCTGTTGCAGCACTTAGGTATAGATGCAGATATTCAGCAACTCATCGAAGTTTGCGCTTATGAAGCTGACCATGGCACAACCACCATTGGTTTAGCTGTAGGACTGAAAAAGTTTGGCTTTCAAGTCAAGTTTTACACAGAGCATGATCCTGAGCTGCAGGACAGTGAAAAACGCAGTTATGCAGAAGCAGACCAATTGGAACTGCCTATATTGCCTGCAATTGGCTATGCACAAATTCAGCAGGCTTTTGAACAAAATCAGTTTGTGATTGTGTATTACGATACTCTAGAGGGCGTGGGGAATCATTCTTTGGTGTATGACATTGACGAAACTGAAATTAGTTTCTTTGACAGTTTTGATGCCATGCCAGCAGAGGTATTTGAACAGCAACGTGGGGCAGAGGGCATTTGCCGACAAGTGATTACTGTAGGCGTAAATAATTATGTGGCGAGCTGAGCCATTTTGTTAAAAGCAAAAAGCCCATCATGAGATGGGCCTTTTTCTTTGTGATTTAAGCTTTGGGCTGTTCGGCCGCATTGGCTTTTTCATTCCAAAAATCTGCTTTTTCTTCATCAGCGTCGATGCCTAAGCCATTGGCATAAATAAAGGCTAAGTCACGCATGGCCTGAACTTCACCTAATTTTGCAGATTGTTCAACTAGTTCAATGGATTTAGCGACATCTTTTTCCACCACATCGCCGCGACGGTAAAAATTGGCCAATTCTAAAATTGCAGCAGGATGGTCATGTTTTGACGCTTGTTCTAACCAGCGGTGCGCATGCTCAAAATAGGTTTTAGATTCTTCAGGATCTTCTTCGAGCATGTCTTTGGCATAGACTGCATAGCCTTCACCCAGCCAATACATGGCTTCTACATGACCTAATTGAGCTGCTTTGAGTGCCCATTCTTCAGCAAGTTCAACATGCTCATCATTTTCACTTTGCATATAAATTTCAGCCAGTTCAAATTGAGCATCTTTATTGCCTGCCATGGCACGGTTATATAAAGCAGGAGAGATCGAAAGTTCAGACATGTGTAATCCAAAAGAGCAGAATAGGCATAGCCTAATCGGTTGGCATGAAAAAAGCCAATCCGAAGATTGGCTTTCAATGTTTAGAGATGGTTGTCTAATGAATTAAAATTTAAGAAACACTGCTGACAATACAAATACGACAACCAATGCACCAATAATTTTCCAAAAGTATTCAGCGATATAACTAATACATAGCCCGACAAATAAAGCCGCAATAGTCAGAGCGCCAAACCAATAACTGATGTTATTGCTCGGCGTTCCAAGAGAGAGGCAAATTATCAAGGCAATAATCAATAGCGCCCAGCCGACTAGCGTGGCTATCCGTGTTTGGCCCACACTTAGTTCTTTGCTGTAGAACTGCTTTTGATGTTTAGACATGCTGCTTGCCAAGGCAAAAAAACCTAAGCTACTCAGTGCCCAAATCAGGAGAAAGAACATCATGCTTCAACCTCCTTTGTGCCACGCGCTTTTTTAACAGGCAGCCCTTTATGTTTTTTCACTTTGTAAAATGAGTAGGCAAACAAGATAGCCAAAAGCCACATTGCAAGATCAAAGGATGCAATCATCCATTGGCCATTTGCCATGGTATTCCAAAGCGGTTGACCTCCAGTCATGAAATTTACAATCGGCAGTAAGGCAAAAATTGCTGTGGCAAAAGCTAAAAGTTCTAGCCACGCTTGACGGTGCGTACGGAAAATCGCATAAACGAGCGTCAGTAGCCAAACAATAAAGAAACTACGAATTTCTAATTCCGAGCGGTTTTCAAGCTGTGCTGGAATAAAACGGTTGGCATAGAAAAATGCTGCACAGGCAATGGGTAAACCAATAATCGCTGCAATATTGGTCACTTCAACCGTGCGGTGGCCAAATGATTTAAAGCCTTGTTTTTGCTGTTGCGGCGCACGTTTTACACACCACAGAATGAGACCTGTAGCGACCATCAGGGTGCCTACAATCCCTGAAATAAACAGCAGCCAACGTAGTGCTAAATCTACACCGCGTGCTTCATGCAGCGTAGTGACTACATTGTAAATACCCATCGGTACAGAAGGTTGCTTTAACTTGGTACTTTCGTCAGTTAAGTCTTTGCCAGTTACGCCATCAAATTGTTTACTTGCATAGACATTTCGATACGCGACACTTTCACCATGTAAGGCGCGTAGTTCAATTTTAGCTTGGTCTGTATTCGGTGCAATGATGCTAACGGTACTAATCGGATTAGTTTTCCATTCATTCTGAACCGCAGTCACGATCGGCGCTAAGTTGGTCAACGGCGCAGCAACGACAGGTTGCTCTTCACGTTTAGAGCGACGATCTCCTCGACCTTCACCACGGCTCTCAGCACGATTTTCACCTGGGTTTTGTGCAGAATTGGCACGGGCTTGCTGTGGGCGTTCGCCACGTTCTTGAGCAGATTCACGTCCTTCAGGTTTATTTTCTTGAACCAAGGCACGATTTTGTTCTTGTAAAAATTGTCCCCGGTTTTCATAAATACGTTCAATCCCCCAAGGCATGATCGTAAATAACAGTAGCAACAGGCCACTAAAGGTGATCATGATGTGGAAGGGAAGCGCAAATACTGCGGTTGCATTATGTGCATCGAGCCAAGAACGTTGTCCTTTGCCTGAACGGAAGGTAAAGAAATCTTTAAAGATTTTTTTATGAGTAATCACACCACTAATGATGGCGACTAACATCAACAATGTCGCTATCCCGATAAACCATCGCGTCCACATACGTGGCATGCCATATAGTTCGAAATGGAAACGATAAAGAAAATTACCACCACGTGTATCGCGCGGCTCAAGCACTTCACCTGTAGCACTATCAATGTAAATTTGTTTACCACCACGGCGTGCACGAGGGTCTTCACCTTGTTCACGAACGGTAATTAAAGTGGCATTTTGACGCGTATTCGGCAGCAAAATATTCCAAGCACCTGCATTTGTATGATTTTGCTGTAAATAATTCAGTGCGACTTGAGTTTGTTGGACTTGTGAACTGGCTGGAACAGATTGATGCAGCTCAGGTGTCATCCAAACATTGATTTCATTTTTAAAGAAGCTTAGGGTCCCAGTCAGGAAAATTGCATACAGCAACCAACCTAAGATAAGGCTAGCCCATGTATGCAGCCAAGACATGGACTGGCGAGGTCCCTCTACTTTTGCATCAACACGCATTTTAGCTTCCTATCATCATGTAAATGGCATACAAACACACCGCAGGGATCACAATGCCTAAAGTTGCTTTGAGGGTTTTATTCACCATAAAGACCCAAATAAATGCACAGCTCCACAGGATAAATGCAATTAAAGTTGCACTCATGGCTGCACTTCCACGGTCTTCGCTAAACACATCTGCGATCACGATGGCCGATAGCATCGCGACAACATATCCGCCCACTAAAGCGAGGGCAAAGCGATAGAAAATCATCAAGCGATAGGTCAATAGAGAAGGAGTATCTTTACGCGTTTTAGGCAGCGCAGATGTGAGGGGTGTCACAAGTGCCTCAGGTGGTGAGCTATTCATAAAATACTTAAGCGCTTGGAAATTGTATTAAAGTTAATCTAAATGATAACAATTATTATTAATAATTAGAATAATGTATTCACAAAATTATTGATATTTCAGCATGCTGAGTAGAAATTGATTTAAAAAGAGGGGAAATAAAGGCAAAAAAATAGCGACCGAAGTCGCTATTTTAGAATGCAAGAATGCTTATGTGTCTACATTATTGTTCTTGTTGAATGCCTGCAACTAACCAGTCTTGATCAGAACCCGCAGGTTTAACAAAATGCCATACTTCAGCAAAAGGCTGTGGCAGGCTATTTAAGTCTTCACTTACAGTACCTGTAAAACGCACACTTACAACGTATTGACCATTTTCGTTAGCAGAATCGACCACCATAGCATTTAAGTTAGAAAACTCAGCAACGTCTTCATCTTTATTCGCCATAATGTCGTTATACATAGACTGGTAAAGATCAGGCGTTAAGTAACGCTGAATTTCAGAAATGTTGCTTGCCGTATTCATCGATTGAATGTGGTTAAAACGCTGACGTGCAACACGTAAAAATGTTGCTGGTTCTGTACCATCCGGCAATTGATTGCCGCTGTTGGTATAGGCAGCACCAAAAGGCGCATTCGTTGCAGCAGCTGCACCAAATGGAGCATTTGAAGCTGCTGAATTACCGCCTACAGAATTACCAAAAATATTCGTATTGTCATTACCTGCACGAGGTGCGGCATTTTGCTGGCCAAACGGTGCATTGTTTGCACCGCTGTTTGGCGCATACGGATTGTTAGCGGCTAGTTTTTTTTTTGCGCCCATCTTACGGAAAATGAAGAAGGCAACAGCAGCGGCAAGTAAAATCCAGATCCAGCCTGGAATACCACCTTTCTCTTCCTGTTGTTGAGCTTGAGCTTCAGAAGCTGCTTGACCGTTATTGTCATCTGCCATCGCATTTGCAGCGACAGCACCAATTGCAGCACCAGCCACACCAGCAGCAACCATTCCGCCCACATTCGAGCCAGATTTTGCTGGAGCGCCAGCAGTTGCAGGCTGTTGAACAGGAGCAGATTGACGAGGTTGCTGATAAGACTGAGTTGGAGCAGCTTGACGGCTCATACCATGGCTTTTACCACCACCGGCACGTTTCGCTTCTGCAATCGGCGCTACCAAAAGGGCTGCTGTTAAAAGAGCAGTCATCAAACCACGCTGTCGAACTTCCATCAAATTTTCCTATATCTATATAAATTTAAAATAGCCATCTAGTTATGCCGCCATTTGTACTGAATTTCAATAGAACATCGGTAAAAAATTGAAAATTCATTCAAAATAAACGATTCAACGTGACTAAGACTCATCGGTAAGTGTAATTGCCTGACTCAACGCCTCATGTAAACGTGCGACAGAAATAATTTCTACACCTGAAATCGGTTTTTGCGGTGCATTCCCACGCGGTAAAATAATGGTTTTAAAACCATGCTTAATGGCTTCTTTGAGTCGTTCTTGTCCATTGGGTACAGGGCGGATTTCGCCTGAAAGGCCGACTTCACCAAATACTGCCAAATGCTGTGGCAGGGCTTTAGCTCTTAAGCTAGAGGCGCAGGCTAAAAGTACCGCAAGGTCAGAACCGGTTTCTGTGATTTTTAAACCACCCACGACATTGACATAGACATCTTGTCCTGCAGTTTGTACGCCACCATGACGGTGCATAACGGCTAAAAGCATGTTTAAACGGTTTTGTTCTAAACCTAAGGCCACGCGTCGAGGTTGTCCGTGCGCATCATCTACCAAAGCCTGAACTTCAACTAAAAGTGGACGTGTACCTTCACGGCTAATCATGACAATGGAACCCGGAATGGCTTCATCATAACGACTCAGGAAAATGGCGGAAGGGTTTGATACCTCGCGCAGACCTTTATCAGTCATGCCAAATACACCAAGCTCGTTGACCGCACCAAAACGGTTTTTCACCGCCCGAATCATACGGAAGCGCGAGTCAGACTGACCTTCAAAATACAAAACACAATCGACCATGTGCTCAAGCACGCGAGGGCCAGCCAAAGAACCTTCTTTTGTTACGTGACCGACAATAAACAATGCTGTGCCACTATTTTTGGCAAAACGGGTCAGGAGTGCAGCCGATTCACGAATTTGGGAAACACCGCCCGGCGCAGACTGGAGTGTCTCGGTGTATAGGGTTTGGATCGAATCTAAAATGGCAACGGCAGGGCGTTCATGTGCCAAAACTTCACAAATACGCTCGACACAGGTTTCGGCCATGACTTTGAGTTGATCGGTCGGCAAGTCTAGGCGCTGGGCACGTAGAGCCACTTGAGACAAGGATTCTTCACCAGTGACATATAAGGCAGAACTTTTACTCGCCGCCATATAGGTTGCAGTTTGTAGCAAAATAGTGGATTTACCAATGCCGGGGTCACCACCAATCAGCACTACTGAACCTGTGACCAGTCCACCGCCGAGCACACGGTCAAATTCACCAATACCTGTTGCCATTCGAGTTTCATGCGAAACTGAAACTTGATTTAAGGTGGTCACAGCAGCAGCTTGGCCTGCATAGCCACCGCCCATTTTAGGTTGTGCACGGTGTGTAACGGCGGGTGCAATATTGACTTCGACTAATGAATTCCATTCACCACATTCGGTACATTGACCGGCCCATTTGGGATGATCAGCACCACATTGTTCACATCGATAGACACTTTTTGCTTTCGCCATAATATTTACTGTGCACAAACTCAAATTGAGTCACAGCATAGCGGTGAATACATCGAAAAACCAAGTTTTTATCGCATGAAATGACTGATGAAGGTCAATTGATGTCGTTTTATTTTCAATAGCTGCACTTTTACATAGTAAGCACTTTATAATAGCGCATTATATTTTTTGAAATGGGTCACCACATGACTGAACTATTACGACATATCGATGCCATCGCACGTGAAAAAAATCGTGATGTGTTATTTGTGCATTTTGAAGAATATGATCATCAACATCCTGAAAAAAATACGGTGCGTAATGATGTTATGCACTGGTTTGACCTGCAAAATATAGACTATTTCCCTTGTATGGGGCTAGAAGGTGAGTCTTTAATCGATAGTTATACAGGTGATTTATACCTTGACGTGCCTTTTGATGAAAGCAGCCCTGCATATAAAACCCTCAGTGAATACCTTGAAGATGAACAAGGGAACATGAAAATTCAGGGGGTATTGTTCTTTTCTTTATCTTTGGAAATTGCCCTAGAAATCGAAGCTGATCTGATGGAAGCCAGTGCTGTAGATTCTGAATATGCTGAAAATGAGTTTGGTGACCAATTTGGTGAAGGCTTTATTGAAGATGCTGAATCATATCCAAAAGATGAAGCAGCCAATGAAAGCAACACGAAAAACGACAAATTTGATGATGGTCAAATTGGCACGATCCAATAAGTAAATATCGATTTTCAGTCCGAATAAAAAAAGCCACGTGAATTCACGTGGCTTTTTGTTTAGCAGGGGATTAGTACAATTCACCTGATTTACGACGTTCAATAAAATCTTTCGATTCTTTTACAATGATGCCTGAGAGCAATAACAGTGCAATACAGTTTGGTGCAGCCATCAAACCGTTAAAGGTATCGGCAAATAACCAAACGAGATCGAGTGTTACGACACAGCCGACAAAGACTGATGCGATGTAAATTAAGCGATAAATCAGTACTGACTTTTCACCTAAGAGGTATGTACAGCATTTTTCACCATAATAGCTCCAACCCAGAATGGTTGAATAAGCGAAGAAAATAATACCGAAAGTCACGACCCAACCACCGAAGCCAGGAAGTAGTTTGTCAAAAACACTAATCGTCAGTACGGCACCCGTTTGATCACCAAAGCTTTGTCCCGCCATGATGAAGCCCATCACCAGTACGATACCTGTAATTGAGCAAACAATGATGGTGTCTAAGAACGTACCTGTCATAGAGACAAGACCTTGACGTGCTGGGTGGTCAGTTTTTGCAGCCGCAGCGGCAATAGGTGCTGAGCCCATACCTGCTTCATTAGAGAATACACCACGTGCCACACCATAACGAATCGCAGCACCAATCGCACCACCCGCAGCAGCTTCGCCCGTAAATGCATAGCTAAAGATCATTTTTAGTGCAGGGATCACCAATTCAAGGTTGGTGAAAATAATGATTAAGCCACCCAATACATAACCTACCGCCATAATTGGAACAATAAATGAAGAGGCTTTAGAAATGGATTTGATGCCGCCTAAAATAACGAGTGCAGAGAATATGGTGATAACGATTGCAGTGGTGAGTGTGCTGATCCCTAAGCTGTTTTGCACAGCAAGCGCGACAGTGTTCGACTGTACTGAGCTACCAATACCAAAGGATGCCAAAGTACCAAATAGGGCAAATACCACTGCCAACCATTTCCACTTAGGCCCAAGCCCACGTTCGATGTAATACATCGGACCACCGTTCATTTCGCCATTTTCATTTTTATGACGAAACTTTACAGCGAGTACACCTTCAGCATATTTGGTTGCCATACCAAAGAGCGCGGTTATCCACATCCAAAACACTGCGCCCGGACCACCGAGCACACAAGCGGTGGCTACACCGGCAATATTACCTGTACCAATGGTGGCAGAAAGTGCGGTCATAAGTGAGGCGAAATGAGAAATATCGCCATCATGTTGATTGGCTTTAGGATGCTTGCCAAAGACTTGTTTGAATGCGAAAGGCAACATGCGAAATTGCCAGAAAAGTAGTCGGAAGGTGAGGAATACACCTGTTCCGACAATGAGGACCAACATGTACGGGCCCCAGACCCATCCACTGAGTGTTTCCATGATATTTTGAATTTCTTGCATAGTATCTTCTTCTTATCGGCCCTGAGTGAGTGAATGCTACATTTTTGATATCTGTAGCAATTGATATGCCATTGTTAGAAACTTCCATGATTTTTGGCATAAATTTTTATCGTTGGTAAAATATTTTTTGCATAAAATTTAAGTTATTACAAGTAAATTGTTGTTTTATTGGTCGCTTTAAAATGTGAACTGGCGCTAAGATTTTTATATATAAGAAAAATAAATTAACTTTGTCACTTAATCCGAAAATATAGATGATGAAAAATAATTTTGTATTTTCTGAAATTTTTACGTTAATTTGTCGCAATTGGAACGCGAAGTTGAATTAAATAATGTCAAATGAAATTCATGGATCGCACGCTGATAGCGGCGATTTGAAACGAAGCTTGTCCAACCGACACCTGCAATTGATTGCGATTGGTGGTGCGATTGGTACAGGTTTATTTATGGGGTCAGGAAAGACCATCAGTTTAGCTGGTCCGTCCATCCTTATTATCTATATGATTATTGGTTTTATGGTTTTCCTCGTCATGCGTGCATTAGGCGAGTTATTACTATCAAATCTTGAATATAAATCTTTTATCGATTTTGCAACCGACTTAATCGGCCCGTGGGCAGGTTATTTTGTAGGTTGGACCTATTGGCTGTGCTGGATCACTATAGGGATTGCAGATTTATCGGCCATTATTTATTACCTGCAATTCTTTAATGGAGGTAACCCGTTCTCGCCCGAAGAAGGGGTGATGATCAGTGTTGCCGCCATTGTTTTTATCATGGGTTTAAACCTTGTTACGGTTAAACTTTTTGGTGAATTAGAGTTCTGGTTTGCACTGATTAAAATTATTGCAATCGTGGTGCTCATTGGTGTCGGTCTTTGGATGATCTTTACCGGTTTTACCTCATCGACAGGTGAAATCGCATCATTCACACATTTATGGTCACATGGTGGTTTATTCCCAACAGGTGTTACCGGCTTCTTGGCAGGTTTCCAGATTGCTATTTTTGCCTTTGTCGGCGTAGAACTCGTGGGTACTACGGCAGCAGAAACCAAAGATCCAGAACACAACTTGCCTAAAGCTGTGAACTCGATTCCGATTCGTATCATTATTTTCTATGTGCTTGCACTTGTGATTGTGATGTCCGTTACGCCATGGAATGCCATTGACCCAAGCATTTCACCATTCGTGAACTTGTTTAGCCAAGCCGGTATTGCTGCTGCTGCGATTATTATGAACTTGGTGGTGTTGTCATCAGTTATGTCATCGATGAATAGTGGTGTGTTCTCGACTTCACGTATGTTGTTTGGTTTATCTCGTGAAGAGCAAGGTCCAAAAGCGTTTGGCCGTCTAAACTCACGTGCAGTTCCTGCAAATGCGTTATATTTCTCGGCAGTTTGTTTACTGTTGGGTGCGGCATTACAGTATTTCGTTCCGAACACGGTTGAAGCCTTCACTTTAGCAACCACACTTTCGACGATTTTATTTATCTGCGTATGGCTCATGATTATCTGGAGTTATATCGTTTACTATAAAACTCGTCCTGAGTTGCATGCGAAATCAACCTTTAAACTACCGGGTGGTTTATATACCTGTTGGCTCGTGATTATCTTCTTCATCGGCATGATTTATGTCTTGTCGCTAGAAGCAGATACCATGAAAGCGCTCATGGTGAGCCCAATTTGGTTCATCATTTTGATTATTGGTTATTTTGGTTTTTATAAGAAAAAGCACCATTAATTTACATTTTTGATCTGATGTAAAAACATAAAAAGTTGCTCCTGAGTGGGCAACTTTTTTATTTGGATATGGACTTATTTTAAGTTAAAACAGACTGTTTATTAGCGTTTCGATTTGTATTAAACAGCATTCAAATTGATAAGCTATTTCAGTGAAATCAATAGCCTGATCGAGCTAGAAATAAAGACAAATAAGGATTGAAAACAGCACCATCAAATTTTGCTTAAATTTAGTGCAGAATGGCAAAAAGCTCACTTGGAATTACAGGGCTTTTCTTTTATCCGCGGGTTGATCACGTTATACTCGGAAAAATCTTTTCATTAGGTACGTTTATGTATCGTTTTATGAATTATAAAATTATTGTATTAGCAAGTGCTGTGCTGCTGACAGCATGTGGTCAGTCTGGTGCATTGCATTTACCTTCAGATGCAAATGCAGATAAGCGCGCAAAATATCTGATTTATCCAGATACGCCTGCACAGCAAAAGCAGGAAAAACAAGCGGATTCTGTTCCAACTGAATCGGAATCTTCAAATTCTAACCCTACACCTTAATGCTTTTATAGAAAGGATACTTTCATGAGTTTCACCCGTACGAATGGGGTATTGCATGCAGAGCAATGTTCTTTACAACAGCTTGCACAGCAATATGGCACACCGCTTTATGTTTATTCAAAAGCTACTTTTGAAAAGCATTATTCAGATATGGATCGTGCATTTAGCTTTATCGACCATCAAATTTGTTTTGCGGTAAAGTCAAACTCTAATCTTGCGGTGTTAAACGTACTTGCCAAGCAGGGCGCTGGTTTTGATATCGTGACGGGTGGTGAACTCGCACGTGTATTAAAAGCCGGTGGTGAAGCTTCTAAAATTGTATTCTCTGGTTTGGGTAAAACTGAAGCCGATATCCAAAAAGCGTTGGACGTGGGTATTGCATGTTTTAACGTTGAATCACATGCAGAGTTGGATCGAATCCAAAAAGTTGCTGCGGCAATGGGTAAGAAAGCACCGATTTCATTGCGTGTAAATCCAGATGTGGATGCTAAAACGCATCCTTATATCTCTACGGGTTTAAAAGAAAATAAATTCGGTATTCCTTCAGACAGCGTTTTTGACACCTATGCGTATGCGGCGTCGTTGCCAAATCTTGAGATTGTCGGGATTGATTGTCATATCGGTTCACAGTTGACTGAAACTCAGCCTTTTGTTGATGCACTTGATCGTGTCATTGTGATGATCAATCAACTGAAAGAGATGGGTATTCAGCTAAAACACATCGATATCGGTGGTGGCTTAGGCGTAACGTACAAAGACGAAGTTCCGCCTACCGTTGAAGAATATGCTCAGGCAATGCGTCCAGCTTTAGAGAAATTAGGCCTTAAGGTATATATGGAGCCGGGGCGTAGTATTTCTGCAAATGCAGGTGTGTTGTTAACCAAAGTTGATTTGCTCAAACCGACCAATCATCGTAATTTTGCCATTATTGATGCCGCAATGAACGACTTAATCCGTCCTGCTTTATATGAAGCATGGATGGATATTCAGGAAGTAACGCCTCGTACTGATACAGAAAAGAAAGACTGGGATGTGGTTGGTGCGATTTGCGAAACTGGCGATTTCCTCGGTAAGCAACGTCAGTTGGCGATTCAAGAAAATGACGTGCTTGCAGTATTGGGTGCGGGTGCTTATGGTTTTGTCATGAGTTCAAACTACAACAGCCGCGGACGTGCTGCTGAAGTGATGGTTGATGGTGATCAGTCTCATTTGATTCGTGAGCGTGAAACCATCGAATCATTATGGGAACGTGAACGTTTATTGCCTTAAGGAGAAATTCGAGATGTTATTAGAATTTACCAAAATGCATGGCCTTGGCAATGATTTTATGGTGGTCGATCTAATTAGCCAACGGGCTTATTTAGATACAGTGACGATTCAGCGTTTGGCCGACCGTCATTTTGGTATTGGTTTTGATCAGCTTTTGATTGTAGAACCACCAGATTTACCCAACGTCGATTTTAAATACCGTATTTTTAATGCGGATGGTTCGGAAGTTGAACAATGCGGTAATGGCGTTCGTTGTTTTGCGCGCTTTGTGCATGAACGTAAGTTGACCAGCAAAACCAAAATCAAAGTACAAACCAAGTCAGGTATCGTAGAGCCTGAATTAGGTGCGAATGGTTGGGTGCGCGTTAATATGGGTTATCCACGCTTTTTGCCGCATGAAATACCATTTATTGCGGAAGAGCCTGAAAACTTATACGACATTGCATTGGCGAATAATGAACAGCTCACCATTGATGTAGTGAGTATGGGTAATCCGCATGCAGTGACGATCGTTCCTGATGTCATTACCGCAGACGTCGCTAAAATTGGTCCACAAGTCGAATCACATGAGCGTTTTCCACAGCGAGTAAATGCTGGCTTTATGCAAATTTTGGATGAGAAACATGCACGCTTACGTGTATTTGAACGTGGTGTCGGTGAAACTATGGCCTGTGGTACAGGTGCTTGTGCAGCGGCAGTATCAGGTATGCGTCGTGGTTTATTAGCCAATTCGGTCGAAATAGAGTTGGCAGGTGGTAAGCTGCAAATTGAGTGGCAAGAAGGTGGTGTAGTCTGGATGACTGGACCAACTGCAACAGTTTACGAAGGACGCTTAGATTTAAGTTACTTCCAAGGTTAAACTCCAAGCCCTGATTCATTCAGGGCTTTTTTCATAAAATAAAAAGTGAATAAAAATTATAATTCAATGGGATTGGAATCAACATGGAACAAATAAACGAAGAAATAAAAGAAGAAATATTAGAGCAACTTTTTCATAAAGCTTTACATGAACCTGCGTATCGACCCGAATTTTTAGCTCAATTATTAGCGGCCAATGTGTATTGTGTGGGAACAACAGGGGGACGTGATTCACGTATTGCCGAAGCTTTGATCTTGGATGAAGACGACAGTGTTCAATTAAAATCATGGGAAGATGAAACTTATGATTGCGTCATCCCGTTTTTTACGTCCTTGGAAAAAATGCGGTTGGCAATATCTGAAGTGGAGTCGTATATCCGGCTACCAACCAAGGCATTATTTGAAATGACCTTGGGAGCAAGGCTTATATTGAATCCACAATCACCAGATGCAACGAAGGACTTTGTACCAGAAGAAATTCAACATTTGCTGGACAGGCAGTATATTCAGCCCTCAGAAAACTATGAAGTTACGGAAGATACGGAAGTTTTAATTGGTCAGCCAGCGGAATATCCGCAGTTTATGATTGATCAATTAAGCATTTTTTTCGGCACAGAGCGTGTGGTAAAAGCTGCCTATTTGGCGCAAATGCTGAATGAAGCTCGAGATGATTCACCAACTTTGCTGATCGGACTAGATTTAAAAGCAAGGTTATCTGAACAACAAATTCAAGATTTACACAGTAAAATTGGTCGTATCACACAGGATAGTTTAAAAGAGCAATGCCCAGTGGATTTAATCCATGTCAATCCACACAGTGTGGATGGTGTAGAAGGGTATTTGCTTAATGAAACGCAAGCTTTTTACCAACGTGTTGATGGTAAGCCTAAGGGGTTCTTTGCTAGACTCTTTTCATAAAACAGATATGTAAGATCGCTTTAGTGAACGTACCGCAACGCTAAAGCACATGTTGAAATGGGAGAAGACAGATGACGATGGATCAGAGTCAACTACTGACTATGTGGTTGAAGGAACGTGAAATTCAAAATCAGTCTAAACATACATTGCTAGCGTATGAGCGTGATGTCAGTGATTTTCTCCAATTTTGTACAATACGCAACTTGCCACTGCATGATGTTGAAAAGTCAGATCTGCGTGAATTTGTTGCTCATAAAGTGGAACAGTTTCAGCTCAGTCCAAGTAGTTTGCAGCGCATGTTATCTTCGATACGCCAATTTATGAAATGGGCAGAACAAGGAAATTATCTCAATTTTAATCCTGCAGATGATTTTCAGCTCAAACGCCAATCACGTCCTTTACCTGGATTGGTCGATATTGAAACCATTAAACAAATCATGGAACAGCCCGAGCCGGAAAGTGAAACTCAACGGCAACTTTGGATACGTGATAAAGCGATTTTGGAGTTGCTCTATTCAAGTGGCTTACGTTTGGCAGAAGTGCAGGGCTTAACCATTCGAGATATTGATTTTAATCGCCAACTGTTACGTATTACGGGTAAAGGGAATAAAACGCGCATTGTACCTTTCGGTTCTAAAGCCAAAGAGGCTGTGATGCATTGGTTGCAATTATATCCTGCATGGCATGGTGATTTTGTCCCAGAAGCCCAAGTTTTTATCACTCAAAAAGGTAATCCACTGGGGGTAAGACAAATAGAAAATCGAGTTAAATTTCAAGCTCGACGTGCAGGTGTAAATGTCGATTTACATCCGCATTTATTACGACATTGCTTCGCTAGCCATATGTTGTCCAATAGCGGTGACTTGCGTGCTGTACAAGAAATGTTGGGGCATAGTAATTTAACCACTACACAAATTTATACCCATGTGGATTTTGATCGATTGGCACAAGTTTATGATCAGGCCCATCCAAGGGCACAGCATAAAGATTCGTAACAATTGCAAAAACGACTTTGGTACTCAGTGGTCTAAATTTTGCTTAAATACACAGGCTAGATTTCACATTTTGTATCCTAAAATGGTCTACTTCATGAAAATTAAATAAGGATGTGAAAAAATATTGGTAAAATTGACCGACATTTTGAACTATTGTCGCATTATAAAAATTCAAATTATCGGGTATAAAAATTGTCCATTATTGAATTGACGTAAGTGCTGAAGTGAAATTCGCCATTTACTAAATTGCTGTACCGTTAAAAATATATAGGCCATACCATGATTTCAGATATTCAAGAAAAATATGACCAGTTAAATGGTCAGCAAAAAGAAATTTTTGTAGGATACGGCTTACGCCAAATCAAACACTTTGTTGAAATCAGTTTACCTGAAGTAGAAGCTGTATTGCCTGAAGGTGCGCAGCTACAAGGGATTAATGCCGATGGAAAAGTTCAGGCGTTTAATGCGGCGACGGGACAATACTTTATTTGGATTTCGGATAAACAATGGCAGCTTACCAATAAAGCAACTGCTAAATTTGACAGTAAAGAAGATGCCCTCACCATTTGGCGTATTTTTGATTTGGCAAAGTATGAACTTATTGACCTAAGCCACATCCATCGTGACTTTTTGGAAAATCAGCCAGCCTAAACCATTGGTCAAATAAACAACTCAAGGGCTATTTTCATTGGATTTGGATGTTTAGCCCTTATATCACTCGCTCCATGACATGTTGAGATGCTTGTGAGCAGAGCGTTAGAGTGTTAATCTTCTTTGCATAGCTTAGTTGCTTAAACAAAAATTTCTAAATGCCAATCCGTTTTGCTGCTTAGTAATTCAATTCGTTTAATTTTGATAGCGAGAGCCTGTCAATCCAATCAATGGTTTTCCTACTTGAGCAATTGAGCTCAAAGACCTCCTAGATATTTCCCATTTAATTGCTGCAAATGTGCCGCAAATTATTATTTTTCTTTAATTAAAATATAAGTAAATACCGCATAGCTAGGTTTTGCATTCGAGGCTGTGAAGGTAATCCGTCACTACATTGCCAAGCTTGTAGTATCAGCCTCGTCGTTTCTGATGCTTGAGTTGTTCCTTGGCAGATTAATTGTGTGGTTATAAATCTTCTAACGGTAACTGGAAGCTTTGTTTAATGATTTGGCTAGGTAAATCAGTCTTTACACTGGTGATGCCATTTTTCTTGGTTAAGTGAGTAGACTGAAATTTACGGTAACTTTCTAGGTCAGGCACCACTACTTTGAGCATTGCATCGCACTCACCCAAAATAATGTAGCACTCCATGACTTGAGGAAGTTCTTTCATCGCTTCGATAAAAGTATCGATGGTTTCAGCATCTTGCCCAGTCAACCAAATACGAGAGAATAAAATCAATTGAAAGCCAATCTTTTGTGGATCGACCACGGTGGTATAATTCTGAATCACACCTGCTTCTTCGAGTAATTTGACCCGACGTAAACAAGAAGAAGGCGAGAGTCCAATTTCCTTGGCTAAGTCATTATTTTGCATGCGGCCATTATTTTGAAGTGCGCGAATGATATTTTTATCAATACGATCTAGTTTAACTAGAATTGACTTAGAAGATGTCTTCATAAAATAGAATATAATTCTAAAAATAATATCTATTATAGAATATTTGATATCCTATTTTAAAGCGATTCAAACATACTAATTTTACTTTCAGGACATAGAAAGGGAAAATTGAAATGTCTGTATTTGCTTTGTTTGCCTTAACGGTAATTCCCCTTATTTTCACACCAGGACCCGATATGCTTTTTATCCTGTCACAAGTGATGGGTAAGGATGCAAAAGCAGGCATGATGGCAACAGTAGGTGTGTGTTCAGGTTATTTGGTTCACTCGATTTTGGTGGCATTGGGTATTGCTGCGATTATCGTGTCATTTCCACTACTCTTTGAAACAATCCGCTGGTTGGGGATTGCTTATCTTTTATATTTGGCAACGCATTTGCTGCGTTCAGTATTTAGCAGTAAAAAATTAAGTATTGAGAAAAAGTCAGCGTCCAACCCGATTAAAAAAGGCTTTTTTACGGCTTTACTGAACCCGAAAGGAATGTTGATATATTTTGCAATTTTGCCGCAATTTATCGATAAATCAGCGAATACTGTGAGCCAAGGTTTGATTTTGTCCTTCATTTTTGTTGGGCTGATTTTTGTGGTGTATTGTAGTTTAAGTGTGGTCTTTGCACGTATTACACAAAAAACTCAAATTGATGAACGCAAACAAAAGTGGATCGATGGTACATCAGGTGGTTTATTGGCTCTTGCTGCGACGTGGCTAATTGCCAATTAAAACAGCAAATGTAAATAGAAATAAATGCTTTAACTAAAACCTTCGTGAAAGCGGAGGTTTTTTTAGATGTGCTGAATATCGACACATATTAAGAATAAGAAAGAGAGAAAAACACGCCAATTAGCTTCGGAAAAGTGAAATTAGCGCTAAATTCATTATGCTTCTATCTTAAATGACAAGTTTAGATATGTTGCCGAATGTGTAGAGGGAAAGCTCTATTTCAGAAAGATTGATCGAAAATTGATATTAAATCAGATCTTTTGATGAGCTAAATCAAGTAAAAAAATAATAAAAATCAATGCTTAAAAAATAACTGAATAATGCGTTTTTTTGGATAACTGAACCATTCTCTAAAAAATGTGAACGATAAGTTCAAGGAAATTACGCTTTTTTACAGGTCTTTCGATAATTGTGACTTGACCGAAATGCCGTACACATTGCAAGATAGGGCACCTAAAAAATTTAAAGTGAAGAGTTAATATAACTTTTCTCAACATTTACATTTGCTAAAACAGCCGAGGATTACATGAAGGCTCTTGTTGCTGTAAAACGTGTGGTTGATGCCAACGTTAAAGTTCGCGTTAAGCCGGACAACAGTGGTGTTGACTTAACGAACGTTAAAATGTCAATTAACCCGTTCTGTGAAATCGCAGTGGAAGAAGCGGTTCGTTTAAAAGAAAAAGGAACTGTTTCAGAAATCGTTGTTGTTTCTATTGGTCCTAAAGAAGCTCAAGAACAAATCCGTTCTTCTATGGCGCTTGGTGCAGACCGCGGTATCCTTGTTGAAGCTGACGACAGCCAGTTAGGTGCACTTGAAGTTGCAAAAATCCTAAAAGGTGTTGTAGACGCTGAACAACCTCAATTGATCCTTCTTGGTAAACAAGCAATTGATGACGACTCTAACCAAGTTGGTCAGATGCTTGGCGCGCTTTTAGGTGCTGGCCAAGGTACTTTCGCTTCTGAAGTGAAAGTTGAAGGCGATAAAGTACAAGTGACTCGTGAAATCGATGGTGGTTTACAAACTGTTGAACTTGCACTTCCAGCAATTATTACAACTGACTTACGTTTGAATGAGCCACGTTATGCTGCTCTTCCAAACATTATGAAAGCGCGTAAAAAGCCGCTTGATACTAAGTCACCTGCTGATTATGGCGTTTCACCTGCAACTAAGCTTAAAACTGTTAAAGTTGAAGCTCCTGCAGAACGTAAAGCGGGCGTACAAGTGAAGTCTGTAGACGAGCTTGTAGATAAATTGAAAAACGAAGCGAAAGTGATCTAATACAGAAGGATAAAAATCATGAGTATTTTAGTTATCGCTGAGCACGACAACAAAGCACTAAATGGTGCAACTCTTAACGTTGTTGCTGCAGCGCAAAAAATCGGTGGTGATATCACTGTATTAGTAGCTGGTTCAGGCGCTCAAGCAGTTGCAGACCAAGCAGCTAAAGTTGCGGGTGTAAGCAAAGTATTACTTGCTGACGATGCTGCTTATGCAAACCAATTGGCTGAAAACGTTGCTAAATTAGTTGCTTCTATCGGTGCGGGTTACACTCACATCCTTGCTGCTTCTACGACAACGGGCAAAAACGTACTTCCACGTGCTGCTGCGCTACTTGACGTAAGCATGATCACTGACATCATTGCTGTTGAAGGTCCTAAAACTTTCAAACGTCCAATCTATGCAGGCAACGCGATTGCAACTGTAGAGTCTGGCGAGTCTGTTGTAGTTGCGACTGTTCGTGGTACTGCATTTGATGCTGTTGCAAGCGAAGGCGGCTCTGCTGCAGTTGAAGCTGTTGCATCTACTGGTGATGCTGGTATTTCTAAGTTCGTTTCTGAAGAAATCGTGAAATCTGAACGTCCAGAATTAACAGCTGCGCGTATAGTTGTTTCAGGCGGTCGTGGTGTTGGTTCAGGTGAAAACTATCACACTGTACTTGATCCATTAGCGGACAAGCTTGGTGCTGCGCAAGGCGCATCTCGTGCTGCTGTTGATGCTGGTTTCGTACCAAACGATATGCAAGTGGGTCAAACAGGTAAAATCGTTGCTCCTGACTTGTACATCGCTGTAGGTATCTCTGGTGCGATTCAGCACTTGGCAGGTATGAAAGAATCTAAAGTGATCGTTGCGATCAACAAAGACGAAGAAGCGCCAATTAACTCAGTAGCTGATTACTGGTTAGTAGGTGATTTGAACACTGTAGTTCCAGAATTAGTATCTAAAATCTAATTTCTGAACGCAGTTCAAAACGCTCCTAAGCTTATGGTTTAGGGGCGTTTTTTTTGTGTGGAATGAATGCCGTTGTAGATATTCTTGATCATGCTTAATGGGATGAGGGATTCTTAATTTAGTACTTCAAAATTCATCCGAGGTATTTTCTTATTATCAGTCTTAGATACGACTGTAGCATAAGCTAAACGTATGTTGAAACTTAAATGGTAAGTAAGCAGGCGCAATCGCTTGGTAATAGGATGGAGATTAATAAATTATAAAAAATACAAAGATTTAAAATAAAATAATAAAAATTTATCCTTCAAGTTTGAATCTTAAACTTAAAGCAAGCTTAAAGGATTGTATATTTTGTGTTAACATTGCTTTTTTATTGAAGTTGCCTTTAGGCGGAGTCTCCCTTTGAAATTTGATTTTCAGTTACCAATCAGTGTATTGGTGCTGATGATCTGCTGTTTACTTTTTCCTGTTTTACAAAGTATCTCTTTTCCTTTATTTGTGGAATGACTGTTACAGCAGTTGAATCGGTCCAAGCATTGTTATTGCTGTTTTTTGCGATTTATACTTTTTTCTATATTCGACCACTTGAAATGCAAGATGGAAAGAAACAATTTTGGTTGTGGGCTGTTGCATGGTGGTTGTTGCTATTTGGTCGTAGTATTAGTTGGGGGCGTGACTATTTTCCTGATGTGCCTAAACCGTATTTTCGTTTAATTTCGGTATTCATGATTGCACCTGTCGTCTTTATGCTGTTTTCGCCGTATTTACGCCAAGAAATTGCTCGTAAGCTAAAAACCTTGGCTTTACCAATTTGGCCATTGGGCTTGGTGATATTGGGCTTACTTATTTCTGATGCAGTTGAGCATAGTCGAAGTCTTAGTTTTTTATTTTTATACGATTTGGCTTATAAAGATTTCATCGAAGAAGTTTATGAGTTTTCGCTTATTTTTGGTTTGTTTTTAACAGCATACCCATGGATGCAGCAGGATCATGTGCCTCAGGAATTAGAGGTTATGCAATATCATAAAGAGTGATTTTTATCACATTTATGCGTCTAAATTTGAAGCTTCAAAAAGAATTTTTTTGAACAATAAACAACCTCTATTCGTAGAGGTTTTTTTCACAGCAAATAAAATCAAAATGCTTAAAATAAATACAAAAAATCATGGTTCTAGTGCAAGATGATTGGCACAAAAATCAGGGTTTTTATGCTATACTGTCCGACTTGATTTTTGATATTGGTTCAGTGTTTTTTGAACTAATTTTTACAGATTTACGATATATAAATGCGGGCAGAATTCTGCTTGTATAACAAGGAGTATGCATGAGCGTATCGGAAATTAGACCGATTGCCATTGAGGATGAACTGAAGAGCTCATATCTCGATTATGCAATGAGCGTGATTGTGTCACGTGCGTTGCCAGATGTCCGAGATGGTCTCAAACCTGTTCACCGTCGTGTGCTTTTTGCAATGCACGAATTGGGCAATGACTACAACAAAGCTTACAAAAAGTCTGCCCGTGTAGTCGGTGACGTCATCGGTAAATATCACCCACATGGTGACTTAGCTGTATACGAAACTATTGTTCGTATGGCTCAAGATTTCAGCTTACGCTATCAATTGGTTGATGGTCAGGGTAACTTCGGTTCTGTCGATGGTGACAGTGCAGCAGCAATGCGTTATACCGAAGTTCGTATGCGTAAATTGACCCACGAACTTTTAGCGGATCTTGAGAAAGATACCGTAGAGTGGGAAGACAACTACGACGGTTCTGAGCGTATTCCACAAGTCATGCCAACACGTGTGCCTAACTTGTTGATTAACGGTGTAGCTGGTATTGCTGTAGGTATGGCAACCAATATGGCTCCGCATAACATGACAGAAGTCATTAATGCATGTCTTGCTTATGCCAACGATCCGCACATCAGCATTGAAGGGTTAATGGAACATATTTCTGGTCCAGACTTCCCTACAGGCGGTATCATTTACGGTAAATCAGGCATTGTCGATGCGTACCGTACTGGTAAAGGCCGTTTGCACATCCGTGGTAAATATCACATTGAAGAAGACCAAAAATCGGGCCGTAGCACGATTGTCTTCACTGAAATTCCTTATCAAGTTAACAAAGCAAAAACCATTGAACGTATTGCTGAGTTGGTCAAAGAGAAAAAACTTGAAGGTATTTCTGAACTTCGTGATGAATCAGATAAAGAAGGGATGCGTATTGCAATTGACTTGAAGCGTGGTGAAAACGCTGAAGTGATTGTAAATAACTTATTCCAAAATACCCAATTAGAAAATTCATTCAGCATTAACATGGTCTGCCTCGATAATGGTCAGCCTAAGTTAATGAACTTGAAAGATATTATTGCAGCGTTTATCCGTCACCGTCAGGAAGTGGTTACACGCCGTACCATGTTCGAATTGCGTAAAGCACGTGAACGTGGACATATCTTAGAAGGTTTGACGGTTGCTCTGGCAAATATCGATGCGATCATTGAAACCATCAAAACATCTGCAAATCCAAGCGAAGCGCGCGAACGTTTACAAGCGGGCGAGTGGGCAGGCGGTGGTGTCGTTGCATTGCTTGAAAAAGCGGGTGCGGTATCTGTCCGTCCAGATGAAATTGAAGGCGAAGATCCATCACGTCCATTTGGTTTAACAGGTGATATTTATCGTCTGTCTCCAACCCAAGTAGGTGCGATCTTAGAACTTCGTTTACATCGCTTAACTGGTCTAGAACAAGACAAGTTACAAGCTGAATATACAGAAATTCTTGGTCAAATTGCTGAATACACGGCAATTTTGAACGATTTCAACTTGTTGATGAACGTGATTAAAGAAGAATTGGCTTTAATCCTTCAACAATATGGCGATGCACGTCGTACCGATATCGTGGAATCACGTATCGACTTCTCTCGTGAAGATTTAATCCCTGAAGAGCAAATGGTACTAACTGTTTCTAAATCAGGCTATGCAAAAACTCAACCATTGTCAGACTACGCTGCACAGCGTCGTGGTGGACGTGGTAAGTCTGCAACTTCAATGAAAGAAGACGATTACATCCAGCATTTGATCGTGACTTCAAACCACGCAACAGTGCTTTGCTTTACCAATGTGGGTAAAGTTTATCGTTTGAAAGTGTATGAAGTACCTCAAGCATCTCGTGGTGCGAAAGGTCGTCCGATGGTGAACTTATTGCCATTAGATGAAAACGAAACCATCACCGCTATTTTACCTGTGGTTGATGCGCCGAAGAAATTTAAAGAACGTTTGGCTGACTTTAAAGCATTTGTAAAAGCTAATAGTGCACAGCTACAAACCAATGAAGTGATTAATAGTCATTTTGCTGGCTTAGAAGCTGCGCTTGCTGAGACTGAAGACGGTGCAGATGACTTGTCTGATGCATTACGTGTTCAATTGAAACAGTTGGGCTTAGAGCTTTCTACCACTGATCTTGATGATGAGATCATCAATGACTTCGCACAACAAGCTGAAGCGGTTCGTAAAAACTTCTATGTATTCATGGCGACTGAATACGGTACGATTAAACGTGTTGAACTAGAACAATTCTCGAATGTTCGTTCTAACGGTCTACGTGCGATTGAACTCAATGGTGATGACACCTTAATTGGTGTTGCCATTACCGACGGCGAACAACAAATCATGTTGTTCTCAAACGAAGGTAAAGCCATTCGTTTTGCAGAAACTGACGTGCGTTCAATGGGTCGTTCTGCCAAAGGTGTTCGTGGTATGCGCGTGACCATTGGTGCAGCAGCTCAAGCTGAAGACGCTGAGGATGCGGATGTCGAGTCGGATGATGACGATACATCTGATTCAGCTCTCATTAGCCGTATAGTGTCATTGGTGGTTGTTCCGGAAACTGGTGAAGTACTTTGTGCTTCAGCCAATGGTTATGGTAAACGTACACCAGTAGATGACTTCCCAACCAAGAAACGTGGCGGTAAAGGTGTTATTGCAATTAAAACATCTGAACGTAACGGTGAACTTGTTGGTGCGGTAGCGATTGATGCGTCTAAAGAGCTAATGTTAATTTCAGATGGCGGTACGCTGGTTCGTACACGTGCGTCTGAAGTGGCACAAACAGGTCGTAATGCTCAAGGTGTTCGTTTGATCCGTTTAGGTGAAAGCGAAATTTTAGTCGGTGTTGTGGCGATCGAAGCAGTTGAAGAAGACGAAACTTTTGAAGAAGTGGAAGCAATCGAAACTGAGCAACTTGTAGATGACTCAACGATTATTGATCAAAATGACAATGAATCAGATCTCAATGAGCCTGAAGAAGACTAATTGAAGATTGAGAAAAGAGGGCGCTACGGCGTCCTTTTTTATAGACAGATAATTTTAGATTGATGAGTACAATATGAAATTAAAATATTTTGCAATGGCTTCACTTATTGGGCTTGGCGGCTGTGACCAAATTGGCCAAAAAGCATTAAATGCAATACCAGACCCAAGTGTTGAACAGACTGAAGTTGCCCAAGCTGCCTATGATCAATTACGTGAAGGCAATTTTGAAAAGTTGTATACCTACTTTGAACCAGAACTCAAAGCGAAGTTTGAACAGAATGAAAAAGAGCTGCGTAAATTTGCACGAGGTATTCCGAAACAAGATTACTCACGCAAAAATATAGTGGCTAAGCACATTGAAAAATCGACTGAAAAACTGTCTTTATATACGGTCACTTATGAGTACGGTTATACCAATAAAAACCTTGTACAGTATGATGTAAGTTTTGATAAACCCGCAGGAAGTAACAAAATTCGAGATTTTAATATTTCAGTTTTTGGCGAAAAAAATAAATAAAGTTTGGAAAAATAAAACAAAGCTGTAAAAAAGGACGCCGAAGCGTCCTTTTTTATGACATAAAATTAAGCGACATCTTTTAGATTAGCGGCATAATTTTTTTGTTTTTCAGTATCAAATTGGCCTTCCCATTTACTGATCACCAGTACTGCAAGCGCGTTACCAATCACATTCAGTACAGTACGTGCCATATCTAAAATACGGTCAATACCTGCAATGAATGCCAGACCTTCGAGAGGAATACCGACACTGCCGAGAGTCGCTAGCAAGACCACGAAAGAAACGCCAGGTACACCTGCAATCCCTTTAGAGGTAATCATCAAGGTCAGTACTAGAATCACTTGTTGGGTGATTGTCAGATCAATCCCGTAAAGCTGAGCAATAAAGATAGCTGCAATACTTTGATATAGGGTCGAACCATCGAGGTTAAATGAATAGCCAATTGGAATCACGAAACTGGTAATCGGTTTCGGAGCACCGTAAGCTTCCATTTTTTCCATAATACGGGGTAGGACAGTTTCAGAACTTGCAGTTGAATACGCGAGAATCAATTCATCTTTTAAGATCTTGATAATGGCCCAAACACTGAAGCCACAGAACTTGGCAACGGCACCTAATACTATGAAAATAAAGAAGAAGATTGCACCATAAACTAAAACTGCGAGCTTAAGCAGTGGCACAAGTGAGCTGAAGCCGAAATTCGCAACAGTCGCTGCAATCAAGCCGAATACCCCAATAGGTGCAAACATCATGATCATGTGCGTAACTTTAAACATCGTTTCAGAAACAGCGGTCAACACTTTAATTAAAGGTTGTTTTACTTCCTGATCAAGCGCACCTAAACCTACACCAAACATCACAGAGAAAAAGATGATTGGGAGCATTTGACCACTCGTCAAAGCTGCAAAAAAGTTAGATGGAATAAGTGAAAGTATCGTTTGAATCAAACCATGAGAATGTTCACTGACTTCATGTGTTGTTTCTTGATACTTTGAAATATCGACTTGCGTCAATGCAGACATATCAATGCCGGCACCAGGTTGGAATACGTTGGCTGCAACTAAACCGACTAAAATAGCAACGGTGGTAATGATTTCAAAATAAATAATTGTTTTGAAACCAAGTTTACCTAAGTTACTACCGTGACTTGTATTGGCAATACCTAAAATAAGCATCGACACAACAAGCGGAATAACGATCATCTTAATGAGGTTAATAAAAATTGAGCCCAAAGGCGTCAAAAAGTTATTAACTAAAGCATCACGATATTCAGGAGAATAGTGTAGGAAAGCACCAACAAGTATACCTAGAATGAGAGCAATCACGATTTGCCAGGCAAGGCTCACCTTAATCTTTTTCATACATCAGCTTTTATGTCAGATTTGGGAGAAAAAAGCCCACAGTCATCCACGAACAAATGTTGCAGACAGACTGAATCCGCCATGACAAAAAGTTCTGAATAATTTGGGAGATAAATACGATAATATTTTGCAGTTTATATGAGAATACAGCCAACGATTTTGATCAAAACCAAACTGTTTGATCGATAAATTATCATTTTTAGTTGTATAAGCGATTTGATTATTAAGTTTAATTTATAGAACGAATAAAATTGAGTTATTAATAAACGCTTCACAAAATCTCTGATTTGCCTAGAAAGATCGAAAAACTAATTGTGAGCCTGTATTTTTCATTTTTATATAGAAGTTTGCTTTATACTTGTGAGGCAGATAAATCAGTGAAAATTCTATAAATCACACAGATTATCCGAAATAAATTTTAACTTTATATATTTTAATAATAACCAGAGGGCTTGTACGGTGTTGAAAAAATTAGTCGTCATCATCGCTTTAATCTTACCTATAACGGCTTGTGAAAAAATTGGCGATTTCTTGATTGCAAAATTCGAATCAAGCCTTCCAAGTGAGACAAGCTCACAGCGTACCAAGTCAGAAAAATTATTCGCAGCACTACACCAACCCCATCAAGACAGCTTTTTGGCATTGGTTGAAGAAAATGTTCGTGATGCGATGCTAGCAGATCCAGAGCTGTTTTCACGTATGAAAAAGCTGATTCCTGCAGGTCAACCTAGCGCTGAAGCGGAAGTGATTCAGCGAATGGCAAATACTCGGCTGGGAGAAGGTAAGACCACAACAATTGTGTATAAATATGATTATCCGCAAAAAGAACTGTATATGAGTGTGGTCTTTGCAGGTCATGATGGAGACGATAAAGTGAAAGGATTCTGGCTTGAAAACGCTGCAGAAAAAGAATCAGATGATTTGGTTACTGAGATCACCTCAGATGCAGATGATTTTAATATTCAAGTGGATGAAGCATCGACTGTGACGCCAACAGCATACAGTTAATAGGTGGCAGAAAGCATTAAAATTTGAGACATGCTAAGAAGCAAAGCGTTCGAGTCTATGATGAATAGGTTTGAACGCATTTCGCTTGAGACCAGACATGTCTTACAGCACAAACAGTTTTATCTTTTGGCAAACTTTAAACGCCAGACAGCAAGACATAAAAAAATCAGTCCAATACTTGTGAGGTAAAGCAGTTTTGGGATGACGATTACTGTAGGCACACCCATCTGATTGAGTTGAAGGAACAGTTGTATGCCTTGGGTTGATGGCAACACCTGAGCAAGTATTTGCATCCATTCAGGCATAGCTGCATGCGGCCATGCCGTTCCCGAAAGTAGAAATAGCGGAATAGAACTAAAAACGATGACATGTCCTGCACGTTCTGGCAGGTCAAGAAAAGTGGCGAGATAGAGGGTCATTGCAATAATACAACTGAGGAAGATGGGTACAGCAATGAACATACCCCAAAAATTTCCACCTCGTGGATAATCATTCAGCCAAAAAGTAAAACCAAATAAATAGAAGCACCCTAAAGTCCCGATAGTCAAAATACACAAGAAGATGCCAGCTAATTGTGAATAGCTCGGACGCCAAGTGGTGTTTTGTCGATAGGTCGCAATCAGCATGGATAGACCCAATAAAATCGTCTGATGAATAATTAAGGGAGCAACCGCTGGGAAAATATAGCTGCCATAGCCTGAAAGTGGATTAAATAATGGAATCTTATGGATAGACAAAGCCGGGCTAAAATCTGATATGTTCTGGAATTTTTCTGCATATTCGACGAGGGCATTTTCCATAGAACCGGCTAAACCTAAGCCAATTTTTTGAGTCTTTAGAAAATTTGCAGCACTGAGATATAAACCAATTCCACCGGTTTCACCACGGCGAATGCTATTTGAAAGATTACTCGGCAGCAGTAAAATCCCGTCAGCTTGCTGACTTCGGAGCATATTTTCAGCTTCAGAAAAATTACCAGTCACAGCTCGAATTTCTACATTAGGACTATTGGCTACAGCACCAATAATCGTATTGGTGAGTATGCTTTGTTCCTCATCTACCACAATGATGGGGAGCGATTCTGCGTGTTCCGCTTGATAAGCAATGGGATAAAAAAAACTATAAAGAAAAACAGAAAGCACCAAAGTGGTAAAAATCGAACTGTGCTTCACAATATCTTTAAAGGTTTGAAGATAGTATCTGAGCAAAGCTGTTATAAATAACACGATTTTATTCATATGATTTGCTCCTTCAGTACTTTCCGTAAAAAGAAGCTGGCAAGAACCAAATAGAACAGACAGTAAATGATCAGGGTGACAAGCGGTGTGATTGAAATAGAGATTGGGCTACCAATGACCCATTGTTCTGTTTGTAATTTGGCATAAGGCGTATAGGGAATAATATTGGCCCAGAACTTTGTAAACATTGGCGCATTATTCAGCGGCAATGTTACCCCTGCAAAACTCAGTGATGAGCCCCCATATACCGCTATAAAACCAAAGGACTTGGTGAGATCACGTGTCGCCAAAACTACAGTAGAGCTGATAAAGGCATAGGCAGTATAAAAAAACAATTGCCCGAGCAAAATGAGCAATAATGAACCCTGAACAAACCACCCTCGAAACACGATTAGCCACAACATCCACGCCCATGTCCAAGCGGTAAAAATGAAAACATAACTGAGATTTTTAGCGATTAAAGCTTGAAAGACAGAAGTCGGTTTCACCCATTGATTTACAGTGCCATATTTGATTTCTTGACCGACTGAAAATGCGACGCAGCAACAGAGTAATAAATGCAGAATCGCAGGAATCATATAAGGCTCTAAATAGAACTCATAATTTAAACCCGGATTGTATAAGGGTGAAATTTTGACATTGGGCGTCGGTGCATCAAGGTAGGGAATGGTATTTTCTAAATACTGATGACCACTAAAATCGGCCATGGCTTGCAATGTACTTAGCAGCATGGCTGATGAAATACTATTGCCGACACTAAAATAGCTTTGGTTATAGGCAATGCTGATTTCTGCATCTTTTGCTTGAACCAGTCGTTGCTCTGCACCAGCAGGAATATGAATATAGCCCCAAATTTGAGTCTGATTTAAAAGCTTTTCAGCATCATCCATACTGGGTGTAATGGTGGCTACTTTTAAGGTATGGTTCAGCTGCGCAAAATGAGTAATGTTACGGCTTAAACTGCTGTGATCTTGGTCTATGATCGCAATGGGTAAATGATCTGGTTTGCCTTGAGCAAACATATTGGTAAAGAGCAAAATCACAAGGGCAGGGGCAAGTGTGACCATACACAAGTCCCATTTATGCTGCATCAAATAGCGAAACTCACGCAGAATGCCCCTAAACATTATTTACGCTCTTCAATTTTAAACAAAACGCTCATACCCACTTTTAAGTCAGCAATCGGCTGAGCGGGTTTCAGTTGGACTTTAAAACTACGAATGTCATAGCCGCCTGTTTGTCGCGTGGTTTTAATCGTTGCAAATTCACCTTCGGCTTCGATGTGATCAATTTTAAAATCGGCAGATTTGTTTAGCGCCGGTATAAATCCTTGCATGGTCTTGAGTTGATACACTTGAGCATACTGGTCTTCACGGACATTTAAGCTAATCCATAAGCTATCATCTTGAATCAGGCTTACAACGGGCACACCCATCGCAACTAATTCTGAAACTTTGCCATAGGTTTTTGAAATGGTGCCATTGGACGGTGCAAATAACTTTGTTTCAGCCTCAAGTGCATTGGCTTCAGCTAACGCCGCTTGCGCAATCTTGACTTGGGCATCTGCCGAGCTTTGTTGTTGTGGTGTACTACCACGTTTTGCACGTGCATATTGTTGATAAGACGCTTCTGTCATTTGTGCAGCAGACACTGCGGCAGCTTGCATTTCATCACGGCGTTGTCGTGAAATGACACCTTCTTTATAGAGGTTTTGACCACGTTGGTAGGTGGTTTGCGCCAATTGTTGCTGTGCTTTTACACTTTGCCAATTGGCATATAAACTATCAATATTTTCTTGTTGAGAGCCACGTTCAGCTGTGGATTGCAGTGCTTGCGCAGATTGGAGTGCAGCTAAAGCCTGTTGTTTCTTTGCATCGACTTCGGGGCTGGTTAAACGAACCAGTGCTTGACCTGCTTGTACTTTTTCACCGTCATGCACATATATTTCTTCGATACGACTGGGTACTTTGGTACTAATGTGGATGGTTTCAGCCTCAACTCGACCTTGTAATTCAACCTGCTTGGGCTGATAACTTTTCCATAGACCAAATGCGATCAATGCCAAAAGCAGAACTAAGACAATGCCAATCACGAGCTTGATCAAAGCAGATTTATTGCGACTTTGCACTGAGCTTTTTTTCGTCTCTGCATCAGTATTGGTATTCACTTTCTTTGGAGTATCCTCAGCAGTATTTGCTGTAGACGAAACGTTTGAACTCGAGACATTGGATTGGGATGTTTCAGCATTCGCAGAGGCATCTTCTTGGTGATCAGTTAGTTCCTGATTCATATGGTTTCCCCTCGGCTAAACTTAGCGAATATAGTCGGTGTGTGATTGATTGATATAGCTTTGGAACTGGTCAATGCTCCCGTGACTTTGTAGCAATGTTGCAAGTGACATCACGTATTTATAAGCATTGAGCGCCATTTCACTTTGTAGCCCGTTCAATGCATTTTGTGCATCAATGACTTGTGTGGCCGTACCCATATCTTCTTTAAATGAAAGCTGTTGAATTCTTAAATTTTCTTGAGCAGCTTTTAGGTTTTGCTGCAACAACAGGTGACTTTGTTGAGCGCTGGTGACTTCATTAAATGAGCTATAAATCAGGCTTTCAATTTCTTGTTTGGTACGCTCAGTCATTAACTCAGATGCATAGCGTTGAAGTTCAGCAGCTTGTACGGATTTGTTTTTATCAATACCTGAAAATAAGTTGTAGCGAGCGGCAACACCAACGATCCAGTTTTGTTTATCGTCGAGACTATATTCGCCAAATGCAAAGACGTTGGGTTTTTTTGCTGCGCTTTGGGCTTTCACATTGGCACCGGCCAATTGACTGTCCAATTGCATTTTACGCACCAAACTAGACTTATCCTGATAACTTTTTAGTAAGGCGGTTATATTTTGATTGTGTTGCTGATTGATAAATAATGGCGTTGAAAGATCAGTAATTTGGCTGCTTTGCATTAAGTTGTTTAACTTAAATAAGCTAGAGCGGAGATTCGCTTCAGTATTTTGAAAAGTTCTGAGCGCATTATTCTTCGCCACTTCAAATTGCATACGCTGGCCTTTGCTAATGAAACCCTGTTGTTCCATTTTGAGTGCATTGGCATAGTGTTGTTGCATCGCATTTAAATTGAAGCGGCTGCTTTCGACTAATTTTTTTTGTAATTGAGCATTGAAGTAGGCTTGGATTAATTCAAAACGTTGCACATCTTGTTGTTGTTCACTGCTTATCGCGCTGCGTTTGGCTTGGATATTGGCAATTTCCTTGGCGCTAGACGTTAACCCACCGGTATACAGCGGCATCATTACGGAAACGGTAGGGCGGATCACTTGATCATCTAAGACCACTTGGGAAGAATCTGGAATTAATCCGACACCATCACGGATTGGCTGTTGCAGACTGTCTTTTAATGGGTCTGCCAAATCACTCGGTAAGCTTTCATCAATTTTATTATTAATGCCATTACTCAGCGTTTGTTCTAGGTTGTTTTTTAAGGCACCGAGAGGAATATCGAGTTCATTATGAAAGGCATAGGCACGGACGTTTAAATCAACACGAGGTAAACCGAGTCCTTTCATGGCCTGAGCTTGAAGTTCGGCAGATCGTTGTAGCGCTTGGTTGGCCTGAGTGCTGTACGAGCTGCTGAGTAGACTTTGTTCTGCTTGGCTATAACTGATACTTTGCGCAAATACTGTCGGGCTAAAAAAGCCACTGAAACAACCAAGGCCAAGCAGCAATCCTAAACGAAATGTATGTTTAATTTTTATAGAATAATCTGTTCGAGGTAGAGGCATAAAAACACACTCACAGCTAGGATGGGTTCATTATAGTCATTGTGATGAAGTTGGGTAAATTCACTAAGTTGTTGTATTGTTTCATATACATATGTAAATAAATTTTATCTTTGTAGCGCACATCATTTTTCTCACATCAAGACCTTAAATTAGCATCAATTCAAGGGATAAAAAATATCAGTAAATCTAATAATTTGAATTAAGAAGAATTAATTTTGATCTTTATTGAAATTTTGACTTTAAATGTCAGACAGCATTGGAATATTTTCAGCTTTAACTACTGCAAGCACGCGTCAGATATGGTTAAATGCCATCATTTTATTGTGTTTCACTTTGAAAGGAAAACTCATGCGCGCGTACAACTTCTGTGCTGGTCCTGCTGCATTACCCACTGCCGTTTTAGAAAAAGCTCAAGCTGAAATGCTTGACTGGCAAGGCAAAGGCCTTTCGATCATGGAAATGAGCCACCGTAGTAAAGACTATGTCGCTGTGGCAGAGAAAGCAGAAGCTGATCTTCGTAAGCTGATGAATATTCCAGACAACTATAAAGTGTTATTCCTTCAAGGTGGCGCATCACTGCAATTCTCTGCGATCCCATTAAACCTATTGGGTAAAAACAGCAAAGCAGACTATATCCACACTGGTATTTGGTCTGAAAAAGCGTTGAAAGAAGCACAGCGTTATGGCGACATTAATGTCGTTGAAGCGGGTACCACCATTGACGGTAAACTTGCGATTACTGATCAAAGCACTTGGAACTTATCTGATGATGCAGCTTATGTGCATTATGCAGATAATGAAACCATTGGAGGTGTTCAGTTTGCCAACATTCCTGAAACAGACAAGCCATTGGTTGCCGATTTTTCATCAAGCATTTTATCTGCACCATTAGACGTCTCTAAGTTCGGTTTAATCTATGCAGGCGCTCAGAAAAATATTGGTCCGGCTGGTTTAACTTTAGTGATTATTCGTGATGATTTATTGGATCAAGCGAAAGCAGATATTCCAAGTATCTTGAAATATTCAGCTCAAGCGAAAAATGGTTCAATGGTGAATACACCATCAACTTATGCATGGTACTTATCTGGCCTCGTTTTTGAATGGTTACTTGAGCAGGGCGGTGTAGACGCAATTTATAAAGCGAATATGGCAAAAGCTGAATTGCTTTATGGTTATATCGATTCAAGCGATTTTTATGCAAATCCAATTGCAAAAGAATTCCGTTCAATCATGAATGTACCATTTACTTTGGCAAATCCAGAATTGGAAAAACAATTCTTAAAAGAAGCTGAAGAAAACCACTTGCTTAATTTAGCCGGTCACCGTTCAGTGGGTGGTATGCGTGCAAGTATTTATAATGCTGTTCCGCTAGAAGGCGTTCAAGCACTGGTTAACTTTATGGATGACTTTGCAAAACGCAACGCATAATCCTAAAGACATAAAAAAACCGGCAAATGCCGGTTTTTTTATTGAATAGATTAAAAAATAAAAGTATGTAAAACGTATGCACAAATCAGCATACCTAACATAAAAAATAAGCAGGACATTGGCTCGATTTGATATCGAGATTCCATGTGATGGTCAACTTGCGATAAGTTTTCTTCTTGCACGACTTTCATAGATATTCTTTCCGATCTATTTATCGTTAATTACTATTTCTTAAACGCATTTTTAACATAATTATTTGATTAAATAAAGTACTATCTGCCGTAAACTTACTAAACTATTTAGTTTATTTAAAAATAAGCAACTGAATTGATAAATTTAGTTTCATAAATTTCCTATCTTATTTATTTATTTTAGATTTTTATATTTTATCCTTTGCAGATGGATTTATTTAGCAGCATTATTTTGAATTTAATATTGTGGATAAGTTATTTTAATTTGAATTTAAAAATAGAATATATTGACTGGTTTATGGATAAGAAATATTCAATCATTTAAATATTCAGCGAATACACATGATTAGCGAGAAATAAAAAAACCGCACTGAGGCGGCTTTTTTTATGTGAAATTGGTTTTTTCAATTTAAATTAGGCTGATTTTGCGTAAATATTGGCTTGTATCCACAGGTTGCCACGAATATATTGCCCAACATTGAAATTTTTATGCGCCGGATTTCGTGTTGCAACACGAACAATCACCGCTTCTTGGTTTTCTTCGTGGATTAAGGTCACATCATACAGCGTATAGTCTTGCTCTTTAAATTGCATGGCGGTTTTGCCAACTATATGCCCTTGGAACCATGCTTCATCTTCTTGTCCAAGATTTTCACCATATAGGTATGCAACCATTTTAGAAAAATCGACTGTGACTGGTGCTTTGTCATCTTCAGACTTCGGTTGCCACGCTTTAATCTGTTCGTGTAAGTCTGCAGGGGCAATACCATTATTTGCTGCCAAGATATCATTTAAAGCACGATGATGTTTAATCGATGCGGGATCATCGACGACCAATTGTTCATGTTCTGCGACAGCTTCGAGTTCATAGGCCCAAGCATTTAGTTGCACACTGTAGGTTGCATCTTTTTCATATTGGTCGTGATTGACGCTATATAAACAATCAAAAGCATACACACTGGTATTTGCGCCTAAGTCGAGGCAAAGCACAGCTTGTGTATTGGATTTACAGGTAATAATACGTTCAATGGTGGCTTTGGTTTTATATGGGCTATCAAAACTTGGAAATGCAGTTTTAACCGCTTTAGGTTTATTATTTTCTACCGCAATCACTTGGCACAGTTGAATCGACGCTTGAGATGGACCTTGAATCAGCCATGTACTTTGATCCATATCAGATTCTTGTGCGCATAAGCCCATCGGCATAATGGGTGCATCCAATGCCTGACCCAGCCAAACTGGTACATCCGTTGTCGGGTTGCCTGTAAGCAAATTCCAATGTTCAACATGACTACCAAAAGTTTGATCTTCAATAGTGATAATTTCAGGGCTATTTTGTTTTTTCATATGCACAATTGATATTGGGTTGGTTTCATAATTAATAAATCGAGGGTTATTTGAAATTTTCAAGTCACCGACGTCATATTTATCATGAAATCATGCATAAAAAATGTTTTCAGTAGGATTTAAATGTAAAAGCATTGGAAAATAAGCCCAAGTTGGACTCATTTTGCAGCTTTTCGATTCTCATGATTAGAGAAATGTAGATCCATTCAGCGGATGCAGATCCACAAAATGTCATGTAGATTTGTTACTATGAGTCATGTTTAAAAGTGAATGGAAAATCAGTGCTGCCATTTAAATTATGGGTGGATGCAGATGCGTTACCACGCATTTTACGTGATGTGATTATTCGGGCTTCTGATCGTTACCAGTTAGAAGTCACTTTTGTCGCCAATCAAAATGTTGGGATAACGCCTTCGGTGCGGATTAACTCAATTCAAGTCATGAGCGGGGCAGATGCAGCGGATAAAGAAATTATTCAGCGCATGAAAGAGCACGACATCGTGATGACACAGGATATTCCGCTTGCTGCTGAAGTGATTGAGCGGGGCGGTATAGCGATACATCCACGCGGAGAGATTTATACCACAGCAAATGTCAAAGCTCGCCTACACTTACGCGACTTTATGGATACTTTACGGGGCGCAGGTGTGCAAACCGGTGGTCCAGCACCGATTTCTGAACGAGATAAGCGTGAATTTTCCAGCAGCTTAGATCAAACTATTCAAAAGCAAAAACGTAAAACGGCGCAGAAGTAAAAACCATGCCATCTAAAACAAATCTAGCGACGACCTATGCGTTGTTGGTGTTCATTTGGTCGACCACGCCACTTGCCATCGTTTGGAGTGTCAGTGATATCAATGCGTTTTGGGCACTGACATTACGCTTTTTTATCGCATTACCCTTGGCTGTCGCATTATTGTTTATTTTTAAACATAAACTGCCGATGGATAAAACCTCGCTGCACAGTTATTTGGCGGGGGCATTTAGTTTTATTGGTTCTCAAATTTTTACCTATATGGCAACGGCCTATCTAAGCTCAGGTATTATTGCCCTGATGTTTGGTTTAGCGCCAATTATGACGGGTCTGATTGGTCGTTTCTTCTTTCATACCTATCTACATCGCTTGCAATGGATTGGGATGTTGATTGCCGTCTGTGGTTTAGCCATTATTTGCTTGGGCGGCAGTGATCAGCACGTACAGCCTGTTGGCATCATCTTAATGTTAATGAGCGTATTCGTCTACTGTATGTCGATTTTTTGGGTGAAAAAAGTCAATGCGCCATTGCAGCCCATGTCTCAAGCCACGGGTTCGATTCTTATCTCAGCCCTATTTTCTGCTGCAATGCTACCGTTTATTTGGCAATATGCACCGACACAGATGCCTTCGACCAAAGCACTCATTGGCTTATTTTATGCAGTGATTATGGCTTCATTGATTGCCATGTTTTGTTATTTCAAACTGGTACAAAACATCAAAGCGACAACTTTGTCTTTAACAACGGTACTCACACCCATGCTTGCTATGCTCTTTGGTGCTTTACTGAATGATGAAAAATTATCATTGATGGTTTTACTTGGTGCTGTGATTCTATTATCAGGCTTGTTTGTTTATTTTTATAAAGATTTTCGGGCGAACAGAGAGCTCGCCCACAAATTAAAACATTGATTAAAAATCACTCTTTGTTTTGGGTCAGTGCGATACACTCTGCAAGTTTGACGCGGTCTTGAGGGAGCAGTGTGATAAAATAGGCACCCGTACGGTATAAGTTGCTTTCTTCTTCACGGCTATAAACCACTTGCGCAGTTGCCGCAATATGGAAGAAATTTTCAGGGTGGCTTAAGGTCACATGGATATAAGTACCTTCTTTAATCGCGCGTTCGCTAAAAAAGCTCAAACCAGTCTCTGAAAAATTCACATGCTCAGGCACTGGTAACATGCTTTGTACAATTGCGTCGTATAAAGAACCCGTAATAAGGTTTAACTTTTGGTTAAATAAGGATAAGATTCGAGCAATTTGTTGATCTTTCTCAGCTAATTGTTCTAATTCGTAGTTGAGTGCATGATCAAATTGATCTAATTCAGCAAGTAGTAGAAAATAGCGCGGCAATACAAAATTAGGATCGTAAGGATCATTCAGTGCAACATCATCAGAGATAATCTGATAGTTGATGCGCAAAGCAGCATCGATACGCGACATTACACGGCGTTCAGTTTGAACGCTTTGATGCTGTAAGTTTTCCATAATATATATTACCTCGGACTAGATGGTTATGTTTAAACCAATCTCGCTGTATATAGGGTTGAGATACACTCGCGCTCGGCGCAGTAACCACTTTATTTCTTTTATTGCTCTGGTATCCATGATCGGCCTCACGCTTGGTGTGGCAGTCCTTATTACAGTTTTATCTGTGATGAATGGTTTCGATCGTGAGCTGAAAACTCGTGTCTTAGGAATGATACCTCAAGCCACTGTTTCTTCAACACAAATTTTAACAAATTGGCCTGAACTTGCAAAAAAAATTGAGCAGCATGAGCATGTTCAAGGTGTCGCACCATTCACCCAATTACAGGGAATGTTGACGGCACAAGGTCAAGTGTCTGGCATTATGGTCAGTGGGATTGAACCGCAGTATGAAAAAAAAGTATCAATTATCCAAGACCATATGGTGGAAGGCAGTATCGATAACCTGAAAAAAGGTGAGTTTGGTATTGTCCTTGGCAAGCAAATGACAGATGCCTTAGGTTTAGGCTTGAATGACAGTGTGACCTTAGTGCTTCCTGAAGCAACACCTTCTCCGGCTGGCGTTGTTCCGCGTTTTAAACGATTTAAAATTGTGGGTATTTTCAGTATTGGTGCGGAAGTTGATTCGATGATGGGCTATGTGGCCCTGAACGATGCGTCGACTTTATTAAGACTGCCAGATGGTGCACAAGGCATCCGTATGAAGTTGGATGATATTTTTGCAGCGCCACAAGTATCTCAAGAAATTGTGCGTGATTTACCTGCAAACTTTTATGCTTCAGATTGGACTTATACGCACGGTAATCTGTTCAGTGCGATTCAAATGGAAAAGGCAATGGTAAGTTTATTGCTGTTCCTGATTGTATTGGTTGCAGCATTTAATATCGTGTCTTCATTGGTGATGGTGGTCACTGATAAAAAATCCGATATTGCCATTTTGCGTACACTAGGCGCTTCACCGGCTACAATCACGCGGATCTTCATGGTGCAAGGTACAGTTATTGGGGTGATTGGTACGGTGTCTGGGGCGATTTTAGGGATTATCGCTGCATCGAGTATTAGTAATTTAGTCGGTTGGTTGAATACAACATTGGGCTTAAATATGTTTGATGCTTACTTCATCAACTATTTACCGTCTTATTTAAGATGGCAAGATGTTGTGGTGATTGTATCTTTATCATTGGGTCTTAGCTTTATCGCGACTATTTATCCGGCATTACGTGCAGCTAAAGTTCAACCTGCAGAGGCTCTACGCTATGAGTAATTTAGTTTTAGATGCCCAAAACATTACCAAATCTTTTACCGATGGGAAGTCTACAGTCGATGTGATTCGTGGACTTTCATTACAAGTCAAAGCAGGTGAGTTTGTTTCGATTGTGGGGTCAAGTGGTTCTGGTAAAAGTACGTTGTTGCATGTATTGGGTGGCTTAGATCGTCCAACATCGGGTCAAGTGATGATTAATGGTCAACGCTTTGACACTTTAGGTGAAGCAGAGCGTGGTTATATCCGTAATGAGCATTTAGGTTTTGTATACCAATTCCATCACTTGCTGCCTGAATTTACCGCCTTTGAAAATGTGGCAATGCCATTGATGTTACGTAAGTCGAGTAACTTCAAAGAAGTGAAGCAGCAAGCTGAATATCTTTTGGAACGCGTTGGACTTTCCCACCGCATGACGCACAAACCGGGTGAGCTTTCAGGCGGTGAACGTCAACGTGTGGCTTTGGCTCGTGCATTGGTAGCAAGACCTAAGTTGATGATGGCTGATGAGCCAACAGGGAACTTAGACCGCAAAACCGCGGTGAGGATTTTTGAGTTGCTGTCTGAATTACGTAAAGAATTTAACATGGCAATGCTAATTGTGACCCATGATGAATATTTAGCTCAATCTGCTGATGCGATTTTGCATATGCAAGATGGTTTATGGGTAGATGACTAAGCGCTAAATTGATTTTGTAAAAAATTAGTGGATTAAGATTGTTTGATTGAAGCTCACCTCGGTGGGCTTTATTATTGCCAGCACATAATAAAAATAATGACGACTCATGTTACAAAGTTTTTGTATTGGTTGGATTTTAGGTATTTCTTTTATGGGGTTCAGGTTTTGGAATCCACATATTTCGACAGCTCAGTTGCTTTTTATTGTTCTTATTTGGCTAGGTTTACAGCTTTGTATTTCACCAAAACTAAAAAGTATTTTTTTGAAAATCTTACAGCTCAGTACAAATCTTTGCATGGGCGCAATTCTCGGCTTTAGTTTTGCCAATACTCAACTCGATCAGCGTTTGGCATTGGTTGAACATCAGAGCAGACAAGGCGAATTTATTGCGTATATTCCACAGATCAGCCAACTCAAAGACCAAGCAATTCAGCAAAAAATTGAAGTGCTAAATATGAATCAGCAGATTCAATATTTTATGGCGTATTTACCCAATTCAATTTTGCAAAATAATGAACAGACGATTCAGTTGGTCCCTGGACAATACTATCGTATGTATGGTGAGTTAAGACCTACCCAAAGCTATGTGACCGAAGGTGCATTTGACCAAGAAAGGTGGAGTATACAGCAAAATATACATGCCAGTTTAAAGGTGAAGTCGGTCGAACTTATACCACCTCGACATATGGTTGCGATGGGCTATGGGCAGCAGTATCAACGACATCAAGGTGTGCTACACCAGTTCAAAATAAAAGTCGAACAACAACGTTTATATTTAAGAGCGTTTATATATCAACAACCGCTGCGGAATCATGGCTTGTTGTTAGCACTGCTTACAGGCGATAAAAGTTTACTCACTGAAGGCACCAGTGAATTATTTCAACGCTTTGGGATGAGTCATTTATTGGCGATATCTGGTCCACATGTACTTGTTTTTGCCAGCATGCTTTGTTGGGTGATGCAGTTAGCTATTCGAAAATATTGTCCCAAAATTTATCTCAAATGGCCCAAACAGTATGTTTTGGTCGTGCCCTTTATCTTTTGTGTCCTTCTATATTGTGCATTTACCGGTTTTGAAATACCGGCACTGAGAACGCTGACGATCTGCCTAGTCGCCAGTAGCATACTTTTGTTACGGCAAACCATTCAGCCTTTTCAACTGCTGGTTTTTAGTGCCGCAATTTTATTGCTTGTGGATCCCTTTAGTATTTTATCCGCAGCATTTTGGTTGTCTTATGGCGCATGCTTTATTTTACTGCGGATTTATCAAACCTTAAGGAAGCATTTACTGGCTCAAGAGGAAGCCAGTTTTTGGCAAAAGTTAAAACATTCAATGTGGTTGATGGTGGAATCACAATGGAAAATCTTTATCGCCTTATTTCCATTGATGGTGATTTTTTTCAAGCAAGTCACGTGGATTAGCCCACTAAGTAATTTATTTGCCATCCCGTGGTTAGGGGCTGTGGTGGTTCCTTTAGATATCATCGGAGGGGCACTTTCTTATATTTCGACTCCTCTGGCGCAATTGGTTTTTTTATTCAATGATCTGTGTTTAGAGATATTGCATGTATTTCTCTATGGCTTAGATCGACTCTTTGCACCAAAAATGCAAGATGTCGCATTGACGTCAACTCAGATCCTACTGTTGATATTGGCTATTGTGATCTTATTTTTACCTGAAGGTATCTTGCCAAAATATTGGTCGGTCATTGCCTTTTTTGCTCTGTTTATTCCATGGAAAAATTCAGCAAATTTTCAACTTTCAATTTTAGATGTGGGGCAAGGGCAGGCGATCTATATCCGTTCTGTAGATCATCATATGATGGTAGACTTCGGTGGAAACTATGATGAAAGTCAATTTAGTGTCGGGCAAAATATCATCCGGCCATTTTTGAGTGTGAATGGTGTCCATCGACTAGATCGGGTGTTATTGACTCATTTAGATCAAGACCATAGTGGTGGCTTTTTCTCATTGGAGCAACAGCTTGATATTGGACAGCTTTCAAGTAATGAGCGGGTACAAACCATAAACCAAGCTCCACAGCGCTTATGTCAGCGTGGTCAGCAGTGGAATTGGGATCAGCAAGTCTATTTTGAAATACTCTCGCCAAAGCCTGAAGATCTGACAGATGCCAAATGGAATGCCAATGAACGTTCTTGTGTTCTATATGTCACGGTCAAAGGCGTAAATGGCCCACGACATTTTCTATTGATGGGGGATGCCGGTTGGGAGACTGAATATCAAATATTAAGTGATTATCCAGACCTAAAAGTCGATGTCTTGGTGCTCGGACACCATGGTAGTCGGCACAGTTCATCCTATGCGTTTTTAAACCATTTTAAGCCCAAGTTGGCGATTGCTTCTGCGGGGCGATTTAATCGTTATGGACATCCTGCAAAGATGACCCAAACACGTCTCAAACAATTAGACATTCCACTTTTGCAAACTGCACAAAGTGGAAGTATCCATTTCAAGCAAAATAAACAGCAAATTGAACTAATTGAAGAGCGGACAAAGTATAAATGGCTCGATCTATATCGCAGGCTATCTAAAGAATCCGAATAGAAAAACTACTTCAAGTATATTGTTTGAAAATGTCATTCTGCCACATTTTTAATTTTTTGCTGTCTTTGATATTCCTCACGAATATCACGAATGCGTTGAGCGGCTTCTTCATCACTAATATTGTATAGATTTCTCAATTTTGGATTGGCTTTAAAGCGTTTATAGCTCCAGTGATAATGCTCTGGATAACGATGAATTAGATTTTCCACTGCTTTAAAGATAACTATTGAGCCATCATCTGCATTGCCTTGATAGATATTCTCATCCATAGGTTCGATATGCATATCAAAACCATGATTATCGTTACGAATGGCATATAGTAAGAGCGCACGTGCTTTGGTTTTTTGAATTAGTTTTGCACTTAAGTTGCTGGTTTTTAGTGGAATACCAAAGTATGGAATCATTTCGCCGCCGGCATTGGGGGTATGGTCTGGCAAGATCACAGTCGTCCCACCTTGTTTTAAGGCTTTGAAAATCTGACGTACACCTGATTCATCCGTAGGAACCAATATTGCTTGCTCACGGCTTCGAGCAGCACGGACAAAATTGTTGGCAGATTCGCTTTTTACCGGCTTGTACATGATGGTCATTTGAGTGTACTGCGCAACCCATGCATTCATTATTTCCCAAGTACCAAAATGTGGTACTACGAGTACAACGCCTTTTTTTAGGGCGAGCGCTTCATGTAAATATTCAGCGCCATGTACGTGATGAATCCGTTGAATATTTTTTTCTGTACTTGCACCCCAAATATTAAAAAATTCAAAATAAGAACAAAGTTCGTTTCGAATCGCTTGTTTAGTGAGTTGAATGCGAGCTGACTCTGATAATTCAGGCAATGCAATTTTGAGATTGCGTTGAATCGTAGAGTAGGTTTTAGAGATTTTTAAAACATTGACTAACCCAGCCAAACCTTTTGCAATTAATCTTGAAATTTGAATAGGTTGACGGCTGATAAATTTTAACAGGTGATATGTGGTGTCCTGTGAATTTTGGTCGGTCATCTTATTTAAGTCTGAAAGAAATGAAAGAAAATTTAAAATAATTATAGGGGAAAATGAATTGATTAGACAGTTATAGCGATTAGCGTGTATATAATGACTACAAATTAACGATCAAATGGGTTTTTTTATGTCCGAATGGCCACCAAAACCTGAAGAAAAACAGCAAAGTTCTTCAAACAATATTCAGCAGCCAACTGGAAATGAATGGAAAATATTAGAAAAAGCCGTGCTTTCTTCCGTTGAAGAACAACGTAGAGCACGTAGATGGGGTATATTTTTTAAATTTTTAACCTTTGCTTATTTGCTATTTATTATCATTGCGATGGCAAAAAGTTGCAGCATGTCGTCATCTGATCCTGCAGCAACAGCGGGTTCACATATTGCCGTGGTTGATATCATTGGGACCATTGCAGCGGACAAGCAAAGTGTAAACAGTGCAAATACCATCAAAGCTCTGAAAAAAGCTTATGAAAATAAACAAAGCAAAGCGGTTGTTCTCAATATTAATTCACCGGGTGGTTCACCTGTTCAGTCTGATGAAATTTGGCAAGAAATTCAGTACTTGAAAAAAGCCCATACCGATAAAAAACTGTATGCCATTATTGGTGATACAGGCGCTTCAGGTGCGTACTATATTGCGTCTGCGGCAGATGAAATTATTGTCAATCCTTCAAGTTTAGTGGGTTCGATTGGCGTGATTATGCCGAATTATGGTGTTAGTGGTTTGATGCAAAAATTCGGTGTAGAAGATCGCACCATGACTTCGGGTGAGAACAAAGCCATTTTATCCATGACTCAACCTGTAGATGCAGCACAAAAAGCACATGTTCAAGGTGTACTCGATAATGTTCATGCGCATTTCATTAATGCAGTGAAGGAAGGTCGCGGTAAGAAATTAAAATCAAATGATCCAGCTATTTTCTCAGGTTTATTTTGGACGGGTGATCAGGCTGTGAAGCTAGGTATTGCTGACCGTACAGGTAGTTTAAATAGCCTGAAACGTGAATTAAAAACTGAAAAAGCCGTGAACTACACCATTGAAAATAGTCCGTTTGATTCTGTACTAGGTCGTATGGGAAGTTCATTTGGTCAAGGTTTGGCAAGCGCATTGTCACAACAGGTTCAATCTGAAAACAGCACGAAATTACAATGAAACCGTTAATTCATTTTGCGCACGCCAATGGCGTGCCATCACGGGTTTATCAAAAATTGTTTGATTTACTGAGTGATGAATATGATGTGATCTATGTGCCGTTACTTGGGCCAGATAAGCGTTACCCAATCGATAACCATTGGAAGAGCTTAACACAGCAAGTCATTGACAGTATTGTACGTCAGGCCAATGGTCGTAAGGTTATTGGATTAGGTCACTCATTAGGTTCGGTTTTAACATTTCAGGCTGCTTTACAACGCCCAGAATTGTTTGAACAAGTGTTAATGATTGATCCGCCTATGATCATGGGGAAAGAGTCTTTTGCTTTGCACATCGCAAAACTCCTCAAACTTAAAGTCCTCGATAAAATGTCCCCAGCAGGATTGTCGAAGCGTCGTCGTGATCATTGGGACAGCCGTGAACAAGCAGCAGAGCTTTTAAGGCCGAAAGGTTTTTATAAAGATTTCGATCCAGACTGTTATCAAGCTTATATTGATCATGCCTTGATGGACGATAAACTGCGTGGTGGGGTGGAATTGACGATTTCACGTGATGATGAAGTTCATATTTTTCGAACCAATCCTTCACTGTGGTGGTTACCTCATGCTCAACCGCAAGTACCTGTACAGCAGTTAATTGCAGAGCAGGGACCATTTTTAGCTCGGCACTTTCCACAAATGGTAGAGAAAAAATTTGCGATTCCATTTAAAGTTGCTGCGGGGAGTCATATGTTCCCCTTAGAACATCCTGTAGAAACTGTGGAATTGATCAAAGATTTACTTAAATCGTCTAAGCGTCATCATTGAACCTTAAAAACGACAACACAAAAAAAGCACTCTATAGAGTGCTTTTTTATGAATGAAACATTCTACTTTCTACTTTTGAGATTTATTTCGCATTTTCAAATTGTAAAACAACTTTGTTGTTGGCATCTAAAAATTTCAAATGATCTTTAGAGGCATCATAATGAGTAACTTGGCTCAATGCCTGCGAAAAATGTTGAGGAATATTTGTCGCAGTCAAACACGCTCTTTGTGTTGTAGCAAGGTTTGAAAATTGGATTTTTGTGTTTTGCACAGCGTAACCACCCATGAATCGATTACAACCATCAGAACCACTTACACGAGTATCGTCGAAAGTGATGGTGGGTACGTTCGAATTGTTAGGGTCAGCTTCAATCTTAACGCCTTGAATTTCACTCGCAACCCAATTTTTGTTTTGTAATTTATCTAAATTACGATCAGTAGCTGGATTTGATGTCGTAGCACAACCAATCATACCCAGTGTTATACATGCACAAGTCGCCAGTGTGATGGATTTTAACATGTGATTTTCTCCACTTTTGTTTGAAGGATGTAATATTTCTAGATTTATAAGGTTTTCTAATTGCAATATAAGCTTATTATTTTAATGATGCTAAAAGTTTTAATTTAACTAAAAACTACATATTGATCATAAAGTTGAACATTCTGCAAAAATGGATTTTAGATTTTAGATTTTAGATTTTAGATTTTAGATTTTAGATTTTAGTAATAAATAGAGTTTTATTTGGTCCTTAAAAAACAAAACGCACCCTAAGATGCGTTGATTGTTAAGTTATACAGTTGCTTAGAACTTACAGAATTGAACAGGTTGTTGCAAAGGCTCGCCACGATATAAAACACCGTTTTCAGTGTGTTGAATGGTGCCATTACAAATCCATTCTGCCACTTGAGGGTAAATCACATGCTCAAGCACGTGAACCCGATCTGCCAGACTTTCAGCATGATCATGCACATTGACTTTAAGCACGCCTTGAGCAAGCGCTTGACCAGCATCCAGCTCTGCAGTCACATAGTGAACTGTACAGCCATGGAAGACATCACCGGTGTTTAAAACACGTTGATGAGTATGCATTCCTTTATAATTTGGCAGCAGAGAAGGGTGGATGTTAATCATTTTTCCTTCCCATGCTTTGACAAATTTTGCGCTTAAAATGCGCATAAAGCCTGCCAAAATGACCAAATCAACATCCCAGTCGAGCAGTTGTTGATGCATCACATCATCAAAAGCTTCACGACTTGGATATTGCTTATGTTCAATGACTGCAGTTGCAATATTTGCTTTTCTTGCACGTTGCAGTGCAAAAGCGTCAGGTCTATTGGAAATCACCCCAATGATTTGACCTGATAGATTGGCATCGATCAGGGCTTGCAGGTTAGATCCGCTGCCTGAAACAAGTACAGCAATTTTAATCATGAACGTTGCTTATGCGAAAACTACACGGATTTTTTCGTCAGCGCCTTCAACAGATTCAGCATTATCTGCAATGTGACCCATTGTGAATGCTTTTTCGCCAAGGCTATTGAGTAATTCAACAGTTTTGTCAGCATCGGCTGCATCAACCACGAGAACCATACCTACGCCACAGTTAAATGTGCGGTACATTTCAAATTGTTCAACACCACCTTCTTTTTGAAGTAGTTTGAATAATTCTGGCCATTCCCAAGATGCTTCATTGACTACCGCTTGAGCACCATTTGGCAGTACGCGAGGTAAGTTACCCGGTAAACCGCCGCCTGTGATGTGCGCCATAGCGTGTACATCCACTTCTTTCAATAACTGAAGAATTGGTTTTACATAAATACGTGTTGGTTCCATTGCTGTATCTGCAAGTGGACGACCATCAACGATTTGAGTAAGGTCAACGTTTTTCACATCTAAAATTTTACGAAGAAGTGAGTAACCGTTTGAGTGTGCGCCAGAAGATGCAACACCAACTAAAACGTCACCCGCTTTAACTTTAGAGCCATCAATAATTTTACTTTGCTCAACTACACCTACGCAGAAACCTGCAAGGTCATAGTCTTCGCCTTCATACATACCTGGCATTTCAGCAGTTTCACCGCCAACCAATGCACAGCCTGCAAGTTCACAACCCGCACCGATACCAGTCACAACATTTGCTGCAACGTCAACGTTGAGGTGGCCAGTTGCATAGTAGTCAAGGAAGAACAGTGGTTCAGCACCACATACAAGAAGATCGTTTACGCACATTGCAACCAAGTCTTGACCAATTGTGTCATGACGGTTCAAATTCAATGCTAAACGCAATTTTGTACCAACACCATCTGTGCCAGATACGAGAACAGGTTCTTCATAACCTTTAGGAATTTTACAAAGAGCGCCGAAGCCGCCTAGGCCGCCCATTACTTCAGGACGTGCAGTACGTTTCGCGACAGATTTGATACGATCGACTAACGCGTCGCCCGCTTCAATGTCGACACCTGCATCTTTGTAGCTTAAACCAGTGTTTGGGGTAGAAGTTGAGTTGCTCATAATGAAGTCTCCGCATTCGCGCGGGGGATTATAACCTGAATATGCAAAACTCTTATGCTATTTCGCACTAAAATGTTATCTTTATTAAAATATTTTCCTTTCTATAACGATTACATTGAAAAAAGGTGACTTTATATGGGTGATCGCACCTTGCGCCGAATATTTATTCTTGCTGGGATAGCATTGATCATATGGGTTTTATACTTATTAAAGCCTGTAGTTGTTCCTTTTATCGGCGCATTTCTAATTGCATATTTATTTAGCCCTTTAGTCGATAAATTACATAATATTGGCTTGCCGCGCTGGTTATCTATCAGTTTGGTCTTTATTGGAATTGGTGTCGCTATATTCCTTTCAATGTGGTTCCTCGTACCACTGGTATGGGAACAGTTGATGTATGCGAAAAACAATATTCCAAGCAATATTCATTGGGTCAACTATACATTCCTGCCGTGGTTATCAGAGACATTTAATCTTGTACCGATGGAAATTGATACAGAGCAAATGTCAGCAGCGATCATGGAGTATATTCAAACCAACTATAGTGCAGACAGTATCCAAGCCATGTTGTTAAAAGTGGCACAATCGGGTCTGAATTTCATACAGATTGGTGGCACGATTGTCTTAATTCCAATCATAGCTTTCTATTTCTTATTAGATTGGGAGCGTATGTTAGAAAACATGCGTCGACTTATTCCACGTAAATATGAAAAAAGCACGCTCACAATCGTGGGCGAATGTCATGAAGTTTTAGGTGCATTTGTAAAAGGCCAATTCTTGGTAATGTTCTTATTGGGCGTTGTTTATGCGGTTGGACTCCAATTAGTCGGTATTGAGGTTGGTATCATCATTGGGATGATTGCGGGTCTAGCCAGTATTATTCCGTATTTGGGTTTTGCGGTAGGTATTATTTCGGCAATTGTGGCTTGCTTGTTCCAATTCGGTTTGGATTGGGTGCATTTGGCCTTAGTACTGGTGGTATTCATGGTAGGACAGGCAATAGAAGGTTATATTTTACAGCCTTTCTTATTAGGCGACAAAATTGGTTTGTCTCCTGTGGCAGTGGTATTTGCAGTCCTTGCAGGCGCGCAATTGGCAGGACTCCTCGGAATGCTCATTGCACTACCCGTTGCAGCGATTATTGTGGTCTTATTACGTCATGCACGCGAAAATTACGAGAAAAGTAATTTATACCGAAATGATGTACTTGTCGTAAATGATGCTGCAAGTGGCACTTTAAACGTAGAAACCAATCAAGTTGCTGTCGATATTGAGCTCAAAAATCAGTCTGCAAATTCGCTGCAAGATCCTGAAATTTCGAGTAACATTGAAAGATCAGAACATAAAGATTGATAAGGCCAAAATATAGATATGCGTCAATTGCAGCTAGATATAGAACCACAACTCGATGCCCGAATTAGTGATTTTTCTGGGCCGAGTTGGGGGCATGTAATCGATGGTGTTCGTCAGTTACATGCTGGTTTAATGAATCGTTTCTATATCTATGGTGGAGCTGGCACAGGAAAAAGCCATTTACTGTCTGCAATATGTGACTCCTATTTAGAAATTGGCAAATCAGCAATTCAAGTTTCATTGCTTGAATTGCTAGATGCTCCCACTGAAGCGATTACTTCGCTCGATCGCTATGACTTGGTGGCTTTAGACGATATTGAAGCGATTAGCGGAGTTCCACATTGGCAAAAAGCTGTTTTTCACCTGATTAATTATAATAACGAAGAAGGTGGTCAATTGGTCTTTTCATCTCGGCTGGCGCCAATTGAACTCAAACTTGAACTGCCAGACCTACAGTCTAGATTAACTCAGGCTGTTAGTGTGAAAGTGCCGAATGGTAGCTTATACGCAGACCGACAAGCACTCGTAAACTCTGTTTTGGCGCGACGTGGCATCCATATGGATCAACAAATTGTAGATTATTTGTTGGCACATGGGCCGCATCAGGCATCCATTTTACTTAGATCTTTAGAACAACTGATTCAGATGTTAAAAGGTGAAAAAGTCAAATTGAGTCATGCAAATTTAAGACAGATTTTTGCCCTAATTGATGAATATCGGTAAGCAATAAAAATTCTTGAGTAATTACTCAAGCTGTGACAAAGTACATAAAAATATTTTAATGTTGCAAGGATTGTGCAACTTAAGAATAAAAAGATAAAAAATATTTAAGGAGATGGATATGCTCAAACAGAGCATAGGCATTGGCATGCTTCTCATAGCAGGTCATGCATTTAGCGCAGAAATTATCGTTACAACCACTGAAGATGTTGTAAAGGATGACAAGGAATGTTCACTTCGTGAAGCCATAGAATATATCAATAATGGTATGCCAGAAGCCGGATATAATGGTTGCGGAGGTAAAGACGCCTATGCCTCAATTTCTCTGAAAAAAAATGAAGTTTATAAACTCACTAAAAAAATTGATATTAAAGCAGAACTGAATCTGAAAACGGCGTATGACAGTAACGTCAATGAAGATGTCGTACTCGGTCTTAATAATGCCGTCATTGAAATGACGGGTAAGGATCAAATTTTTAATATTAATGATGGCGAAAAAGAACTACTTGCGATCAATTTTAAAGAAATTTCATTTAAAGGATGTAAGCAAGATCAATGTGCTGATAAAGGCGGCATCATTTTTAATAATGAAAAACTCACACTTGAAAATGTAAAGTTTGAAGATGGCTATGCACGACTTGGTGGTGCAATCTACAATGTTGGATTTTCAGAAGATGGCGCAGCTGTAGCAAGCCGTCTATATATACGAACCACGATTTTTCAAAACAACAAAGCGGTAGATGGTGGTGCAATTTACTCAGAAGCACCGGCTTATGAAATCTATACATCTTTGTTCAAAAATAATGAAAGCACTTCTGGTCGAGCGATTGTTTACAATCAAAATGGGCTCGCAGACATCAGCAAGTTGGTGTTCAGTAACCCTCAAAATATCATTGCCAATAGTACCTTTTTCAAAAACAAAGGTTTTGCTGTCAACTTACGTGATGGTTTAGCACTCAATAATATTACAGTACTGAAGAACAGTGGCGGTATCGAACTAAATAGTACCTCTGAGCATGCTTATTTAGCCAATAGTGTGGTGATTGGTAATGCGCTCAGTGGTACCGCTCAAGATTGCAAAGTCGTGAACTCAGGAACAGACCAATCTGTTTTTTATAACAACTTAGTGGCTGCGAGTTGTCCTGTTGGGCCTGCTGCAAATTTAAATGATGTATGGTCTGGGACGAGTTTAATTGCGGGTGAAGATGAAGGTAGCTGTAAAACCTTAACAGAAGATCGTAATGCACTTTTCTGTCCATTTACCACAGCAAATAACGCATTTATTGGTTATTTACGTCCTCGTATTTTATTAGATTACGAAACGATTTTCTCAAGCCCGATATTAAATAAGGGGAAGACCACAGCAGATGGCAATGAGCATCATGTGTATTGCGAGTCTTCTGATCAGCGAGGAAAAAATCGTAATTTGGATGATGTTTGGTGTGATCGTGGTGCAATCGAAATTGTGGTTCCTGTGAGCATGCCTCGATTAGGTAAAGACATTCGTACAGGTGAAGTGGCGAAGTTTAATATCTTAGATGCTTTAGGTGACAGTGATTTAATTCCAAAAGAAGAATGTACAAAAGTGATGGGTATGGCAAATCCAACGGGTGAACCATGGCAAGATGGTTGTCCAATAATTGTACAAAGCACCGAATCTAAAGGTAAATTTACACTGAATTTGAATGGTGATTTTGAATACACGCCAAATGGAAATTGGCATGGCGCAGATATTTTTGAATTGCGTGTGGTGACGTCTTCAACCCGTTTTAATACTTCGGCAAAAAATTATTTAGCTGCAGAAGTGCGTATTTTCCAAGAACCAAACAATGAAATGGAAAGTAAAACCGTTAAAACTTCGGGTGGTGCTCTAGGCTGGGCGAGTATTTTTGCGCTGCTTGGCTTAGTCGGTTTCCGTCGCTTTAAAAAATAGTCTGGATAGAATTAAGGACAGCACATGAAAAATTATAAAAAAGGATTGCTGGCGGTCATGGTCCTTGCGGCTATGTCATCTATGGCAGCGACAAGTAATATCATCAAAGTTACGACCTTTGAGGATGAAAATGGTGAAAATCTCAATCAATGTTCTTTACGTGAAGCGATTGAAACTGCACGTAAAAACAAATCTTTTGGTGGATGTAATGTCGGTAATCCAAATAATGGGCAGACCGATTATATTCAACTTGAAGCAGGTGAATATCTTCTGACTAAAGGTGAGTTAGTTCCTCTAAATCAGATCGTGATAGAGGGGAAAAGTCGCTTTAACTATGATTCAAAAAATTTACTGACACAGAAATTTCCTGCCTATGAGGATATTAGAACGACGATTAATGCCCAAGGCAAATCGCGTATTTTTAATACTTCACGCTCAGAAGCCAACTTTATCGTCAATAATGTACGCCTTACTGGCGGGATGGCAGAAGACCGTGGTGGTGCCTTGTATTTAGGGGGAGCATTTACCTTAAATAATGGTGCAATTGAAAACTCTCAAGCCAAAGTTGCTGGCGGTGCAATCTACTCCGTTGCGCATAATATGTCGAAAAAAACATTATTGGTGAGCAGTTTAGTTCAGGGCAACATCGCACCTAAAGGTAGTGTTGTCGCTATGGATTGTATCGGGAACTTGGGGGATACTCAGCCTGAAATTGTGTTCCAGCAAAGCAGTATTTTTCAAAATGGTTCATCGACGAGCAATAGTGTGATGGACTTCTGTGGAAATGCCAAGGTTGAACTGACAGCAAATACGATTGCAAAAAACCAAGCAAATCCAAGTACGGGTAGTATTATCCGCGCCATTTCTCAGGGAACGGAACGTTTAAGTGCTTTTTCTAGCTTCGTTTTAACCAGTAATACAATAGTCGAGAACAATGCGGCTAGTACCTATTATTATGATAACAATGGTACAAAGGCTTGGTATTTCAATGTATTGGCCTACAATACTGGTGGAAAATCTTGTCGTTATCTTAATAATGCAGTACCTGATAATGGTCAAAAATTTGTGGCAAGTAATAATGCATTTGAACTGGCAGCCGCACAGTGTGATTTACCAGAAAGTGTGCTGAATAGTACGGAAAGCTTTCTGCAAAACCATGATGTAAGTAGCTATGCTATGGGGACTTTGTTAAGCGCCCTACAAACAAAATCTGCTTATAATTTGTATTTACCTTTGTATTATCCGAAAGCGATCGGCAGTGGTTTTGACTTAATCAATCTTGGCTTAGACGGCTGTAGTGATGCGGATCAACGGGGCATTTTGCGGATCACAGATGGTACTTTACAGTTATCACCTACGCAAAGAAACACATGTGATATTGGTTCGGTTGAGTTAATGAATTTAACCGCAGCAGATATGGCAGATATTACCAATGAGTCTTTAACAGCTCTGCAAGATAAGTATCAAAATACAATTGATAGTTTGAAAAAGGATATCGAAGATCCAAATTATGCAGAATATAAAGTTGCCAATCAGGATGATTTAACAAAGTACGAAGCGGTATTAAGTGCATTAAAAAATAACCTCAAATATCGTGCAGTTTATTTTGATCCATTCCCAGCATCATTACCTCAAGAAGAGTCTGTGAACGGAAGTGCTGAAACACGACAAATTGCCTTAAATGCTGACAACTATACCGTGACGACTTCACCAATCGGCATTGGTAGTGAAATTACGGTGTCTAGTACAGGCGAAGCAAGTATTGTGGGTAATCCACCACATGACCTGCACTGTGATTGGGATGCTGGAATAAAACAAATCGTTATATATCGCACCAGTGGGGCAACAACAGCGCCTACCGAATACGGTTTTTGTAAATATACGCTAAAACAAAAGACAGGGAGTCAGGCGGAATCCTCTGGTGTAGTACGTGTGGCATTTAAAAATATGACCCCAGTGGCCAAAGCTGCGCAATATACGATTAGTCCGTCAAATAATTTGTCTGTTACCGTCAATAATTTATTAGAAAATGCTAATGATGATGGTGATGGTCCAGTTGCATCTATGCCAACGGGTAAATCGGTATGGCATAAAAATGAAGAAGGTCAAATTATCCCAATTCGTTTTACGAAAATCCCAGCAGGTTTAAACTTTGAAGCTGAGTATAGTGGCAGTTGCCCAGCAAGTTATTTAAAGGAAACTTGCTACGGTGGCAAGATTACCTTCTCTGTAAAAAATGGCTTTAGTCAGTTTGACTATCCTGTTGAATATAGCGTTGTCGATAGTGACGCCATTGCATCAAACAATGCAATTTTGACCCTTAAGAATACCGCGAAAAACACCAACTCTTCTTCTAGCGGCGGTGGTTCGATGGGATTATTTGGGCTGTTGACACTGATTGGTTTAGGTATGTATCGTCAGCGTCGGTTGAGCAAGTAATACAATAAAAAAGCCTCGATAAGAGGCTTTTTTATGGCTTAACTAATGTAATTGATTTGATTTTCGCAACATGCTGCTGTTTTAGATTAGTGAGCGACAGCGATAGGCTGTAAATATTTGTTGATATACTCATCGCGAATAGCAGGTCGTTCATCAGGACTAGCTTTTTGCATACGTGTCGCGAGTTCTTTACGTTCTAAAGTACTCATTTTTTGCCAAGTTTCGCGCATACGTTGCTTTTCACTATCTGGAAGTTGAGTGAACCAATCCATGCGCTGTTGCAAGCTGACACGTTGATCTGCAGGAATCTCTTTGAGTGCCTGATACTTTTTAATTAAAGCCTGTTGTTCTGCTTCAGATAGCGAATCCCAAGTTTCATTGACTTGAGTATCTGCATCTTTTGAAAATATCCAAAAGCGATCAAAGCCAGCAAAACTGGTTTGCAAAAAACTAAAAGCACAGAATGCAATTGCTAATTTTTTAGCTGCCATGTGGAACTTTGTCCTCACCCAGAACCATCAACATTTCAAGATCTTCTACCATTTGAGGGGAGAGCTTAGGGGTTGAAATCACCTGATTTTGTGGTTTGTCATCCAGTACAGTCGCATTCGGTAAAATGACGAAACCTGCAATTGCTGCTGCAAGTGCAAAGCCAGACATTTTCCAGAAACCATAACGAGAAGTTTCGCGCTGATGAATATCTTCAAGCACGTTATTCATGACAGTTGCTTTGTCTTTATGGTGCTGTGCGAGTCCATCAAGTTTGGAAGTTACTTGCTTTAAGAAATCATCTTGTTTCATTCGGATGATCCTCCCATATGTGGATTCAAATGTGCCAAAGCGGTACGTAAACCTTGAATGGCACGGTGGTAATGTGTTTTCACACTGCCTTCGGAACAATTCATAATTTCTGCAGTTGTATGCGTATCAAAGCCTTCCCAAGCTCGCAACATAAATGCTTGTTGCTGGCGGACTGGAAGTTCTGCGATAGCATCTTGTATTTCCTCTGCAGTGACAGCCTGATCCAGAAAGTCGAAGGGGTTTGGTGTAGATTCATCTACCACATCCTGTATCTCGACATCGTCGTCATCTAGGCTGACTTTTCTAAATAAGGAAAACGGCTGCGAACGACGTGCTTCTTTTCGACGCCAGTCTTGCAGCTTGTTATTTAAAATGGTGTAAAACAGGGGATACCATTCCTCTGTGGACTTTTCAGCATAAGCTTTATGTAAGGAAATAAAGGCTTCTTGTACCAAGTCCATGGCAATGCCATGTTGACCGTGCGTTGCACTTTCCATCATTACTAAAGCACGCCCCGTTACTTCATTCATGAAGTTTTTCAGGCGAGACTCAGCCGTGCTTTTTAAAACACTGCTGTCTTGCGTCTCGGACTTTTTGGGTGCTAAATCCATAGAGATGGAAAATCCTGTCATCGGATACCCACCATTATTTCCATATTCATATACAAATAACGATGGAAATAACGGTTAGGTTGACAAAAAGAATTATTATTTTTTCTAGTGTAGTCTATTTTTTTCAGGCTTAAGCGCTAAATACAATAAAATAACGATTTTACTGACGCTGACGTACCATTTCAAAAAAACAGATCGAGCCTGCAATGGCTACGTTTAACGATTCTTGACCGCCCGGTTGAGGAATCGCAACGGCTTCGGCATGTTGTAATGCATACTCAGAGACACCTTGACCCTCATTGCCTAAAATCCAAACACATTGTTTGCGTAAATTTTTGCTATATAGGTTTTCAGACTGATGTGAGCTTGTTGCATACACTGGAATTTTGAATTTCGTCAAAATATCTTCAAGGGCAATATTTTCAAAGGTATTTAATGAAAAATGTGCGCCCATACCTGCGCGTAATACACGCGGTGACCAGAGCGATGCAGAGCCTTTGGTACAAACAACTTGTTCAATACCTGCTGCTGCTGCAGAACGGACTAGGGTGCCTACATTTCCTGGGTCTTGAATGTTGTCTAAAATTAAGGTGTCTTCACTGAAGTTAAGCGCTTCACTTGAACTTGGTAAATCCACAATCGCTAAGCAAGCAATCGATGTTCCAAGTGTACTGATATCTTTGTATAAAGATTCACTTAGAATGAACACCGCACCTTGATATTGTTCCGCAATGCGGTCGAAATCGGCATGGTTAATTGCTTGTTCAGTGGTGAAAATCGATTTGATTGGACGTTTTGAGTCTAACCATGACAACACCAAGTGTGTGCCTTCCAAAACAGTTTGACCTTGTTTTTTACGGTAGGCATTTTGTTCGATTAAGCCACGGAGGTGTTTAATTTTAGGGTTGTCTTTTGATTCGAGATAAATCAGAGCCATGAGGGAGATATCCACGAAAGTCAGCAAAAATACTGACTTTCGTTATAAGAAATTAATTATGGTATGACGTAACTAGGTCAACTTCGTTTTTAGAACCAATAATCACAGGAACACGTTGATGAAGTTCTGTTGGTTGGATGTCTAGAATGCGGACACGGCCTGTTGTAGAAGCACCGCCAGCTTGTTCCATCAACATACTCATTGGGTTTGCTTCGTACATTAAACGTAGACGACCTGCTTTTTTCGGATCTTTGAAGTCGTATGGGTACATGAAGATACCGCTACGGCAAAGAATACGATGAATATCACCCACCATGCATGCGACCCAACGCATATTGAAGTCTTTTTCACGCGGGCCAGTTTTACCTGCAAGAAGTTCGTCGATATAACGTTTTACAGGTTCTTCCCAGTGACGCTGGTTCGATGCATTAATTGCATATTCTTTAGTATCTGCTGCAACCGCAATCGCATCTTTAGTTAATAAGAATTCTTTGCTTTCTGGATCAAAAGTAAAAAAGACTACGCCAGCACCGACAGTTAGAGCCATCATTGTTGATGGGCCATACAATACATAACCTGCAGCCGCTTGGTTAACACCCGCTTGCATGAAATCTTCAGCTTGTGTTACGGCATTTTTTGCAGGAAGAATTGAGAAAATTGTGCCAACACACATATTGATATCAATGTTGCTTGAACCATCTAATGGGTCAAATAAGACAAGATAATCGCCATTTTCTTGAGCTGGAGTGAATTCATCTAATTCTTCAGAAGCCAAACCACCAACATGTGGGTGAGCTTTTAATGCATCGATGAGGTAATCATTTGAAATGACATCAAGTTTCTTTTGTTCTTCACCTTGAACGTTTTCGTGTTGCGCGCTACCCAATACACCAGCCAAAGCACCTTTTTGTAAAAGAAGGTCGATGTCTTTGCATGTATTACCAATTGTTTCAATAACTTGTGCTAATGCAGGAGTAAGATTACCACTTTGTTGTTGTAGAAATTGGGAAAGGGTGAGATTTGACATAACCGGAAAACTCCAAATATTAATTTATCAAAAATGATAAAAATGTGATTGTGCAACATTTTAGATGAGAACGAAGGAAAAGAAAAATTAAACTAGACTATTTGTCGTGATTTTACCCTTGCAAGTCCTGAATAACATGCTATGTTGAATCTAATGTATAAATCGAAAGACAGGGAGCACAACAATGACCACACAAAAATTTGATGCGACTCCGACTGCAACTGAGGGATTGAATTTAGACGATATTTCTGCGGATACCGTTAAAGCTGCATGGAGCAGTTACGAAGCAAAAGCAGAGTATAAAAAGTTCAATAAACATGACCTCATTGAGTCGATGCAAACAGAAAAAGAAAATGCTGAACATCCAGAAGCAGAAGCGTAATGATTTGGATTGTTAAGCTAATTTTCTAGTTGGTAAAGCTAAGGATCTCGTTTTTAAAGTCGTTCACTTGCATTTTCATTGGATATTTTCTTAAAGTTCTAAAGTTGCTAACTGAATTTATCCTGAGTTAAAGGGCTAAAATGAGTAAAAGCACAGAACGATGCAAATGAAACGATATAAATAAAAAAAGCACTCATCAATGAGTGCTTTTTTTAGCTCAGACTTATTCAAGTCTTATTTAAGTAGTGGAGGAACAGCTTCGTAGTTAATTTCTACACGGCGGTTTTCTTTCCATGCATTTTCATCATGACCCGCATTGATTGGCATTTCTTTACCATAGCTGACTGCTTCAAGCTGGTTAGGGCTTACACCTGTTGTAATCAGGAAGCTTTCAACAGCTTTGGCACGACGCTCACCAAGCGCCATGTTGTATTCACGAGTACCACGTTCATCGGTGTGACCTGTTAAAGCCACGCGTGAGTTTGCATTAGCAACAAGGAACTGTGCATGAGCTTGAAGGGTTTGTAAATCTTCATTGCTAAGCTCGGTACTATCGTAGTCAAAGTGTACTACGCGCTTCGCTAAAAAAGCTTTATTCGCTTCAGTTACACCTTTAGATGATGCACCGGCTAGGTTTTGTGCATTGAGTGCTGCATCTTCACTTAAACCAGAAGTGTTTACAGTGGTTGAGCTATTTGGGTTTTGTCCTGCTTGTATGTCTGCTGCAGGTTTACGGCTGGCACAACCAGTCATTACTAATGCTGTAGCTAAAACAGGTAATGCAATCAGTTTCATCGCTTTCATATTGATCTCCATGACGGTTATTTATGATGTTTCATTAAAAAGTTATTGTTGAATAAATCATGCAGTGTTTATTTCGGGGCCCAAGCTGGTTCACGAACTTCACCTTGTTCACTTGGTAAGTTCATGCGGAAACGACCATCTAAAGACATGATCGAGAGCAAACCACGGTTTGCTTCACGTGTTGCATACACCACCATTTGACCGTTTGGAGAGAAGCTTGGGGATTCATCTAAACTTGTTGGTGTTAAAATATTGGTTACACCAGAACCAATGTCTTGAACCGCAACTTTATAGTTACTACCGCTAGGACGATGCACCAAAGCTAATTTTTTACCATCAGCACTTAAAGTGCCACGGGCATTAAATGCACCACGGAAAGTTAAACGTTTTACACTTTCAGCACTTAAGTTGTAGGTATAAATTTGTGGAGAGCCACCACGGTCAGAGGTAAAAATAAATGATTTACCGTCAGGGGCATAACGTGCTTCTGTATCAATCGCTGTGTCATTGGTCATACGTTTTAATTGGCGAGTCTGTAAATCCATTTGATAGATTTCAGGATTGCCATGCATTGAAGCGGTAAACAACATCGATTTACCATCAGGTGAGAAGCTTGGAGCACCATTTAAACCACGGAAACTTGCAACTTTTTCACGGTTACCACTTGCTAAGTCTTGGATGTAAATTGCAGGGCGTTTGGTTTCAAAAGAAACATAAGCTAGCTTTTTAGCATCAGGTGTCCAAGCAGGGGACAAGATTGGATCACGTGAAGTCAAAATGGTACGGGGTTGTTCACCATCCGTATCTGCAATTTGTAGGGTATAGCGCTGATCTGGTGTTGCTGCATTACGCAATACATAGGCAATACGGCCGCTGAAGTCACCTGGAATGCCAGTTAAAGCTTGATAGATTGCATCACTGATCATATGCGCTGCTTGACGGTAACGTGAAGCAGGTACAGTGAGTAGTTCATTTAACAGGTATTGTTTTTTTTCAACATCATACAGTTGGTAGTGAATTTCATAAGAGCCATCTGCTGTTGTTTTTGATGTGCCTGTCACGACATAGGGTACGCCCGCAGCTTTCCATGCTTCTGCATTAGGTGAATTTATTGTTGCAGTTGCAGGTAAGTTTTTAGAGGCACTGGTAAATTTACCTGAGCGGTTCAAGTCATTTTCAACCACTGGATAAATATTTGAGTCATTACTAAAAGGCACGATCGCAATTTTAGGTGCCTCTTCAGGCGCCTTGGTGATTTCAAGATGAAGCTGTGCATGTGTTTGAGTGATTAAAACTGGACTCAAAGCGGTCATAATTGCTAAGCAAAGAAGATGTTTACGCGTCATTTCCATCATTCGCTAACTACTCTAAAAATGTGAGTTATTGTCTGTATTAGGTTGTGTCACATAATGGCATGATTTTGGATTATTAAAAGCATGAAAATATGACTGAACTGTTATAACACTGTGAAAAATGCAGAGATTTTATTCGAGTTCACTGAAGTTTATCTTAAAATTGGTGCAGACAACATCACATTTTGAATTGGAAATGATAATTCTATATAGTTGAAATTTAATTTTTGAATCAAATGTTTAGAAGAAATAAGTAGCTCTTAATTAGGCTGAGCTAGTAAAACTTATATATATGTCATTTTATGAAAAGTGTCGACCAAATAGAATTTGTTTCATTCAAAAAATCAGTGAATGAACCCATCTAATCAATAAATTTTCCAAAGTTTGCCATATTCAGAAGAAATATAAAAAAATCCCCGCAATCAATGCAGGGATTTATCAAACTTAATTTGAAGATCTAAATGTAGAGGTAAAGCTTTGTGCTTCACGTCTAGCATCAGGGTCGCTTGGCATTGGGTACGGTGCTGCAGCACGAACCGCGGCTTCAATACTGGCTTTCATATCAGGGTCACTAGAGTTCACAATAACTGATCGGACTGAACCACTTTCTGATAATGTCACCCGAGCAGTTGCCGATTTACCCGCAGAGTCAGAAGGTGTGTCCCATGCACGGCGGATTTTGTTTTCAAAATCACGTTTAGCAGTTGAGGCAATTTTCTTCGCTTCAGCCTTTTTCTGTGCGGCTTCTTCAGCTGCTTTTTTAGCTGATGAAGCTTTGGCTTCTTCGGCTGCACGTTCGCGTGCTTCGGCATCGGCTTTAGCCTTTGCATCTGCCTTGGCTTTTGCATCGGCATCTGCTTTACGTTTTGCAGCTTCTGCATTGGCCTTGGCTTTCGCATCAGCATCTGCTTTACGTTTTGCAGCTTCCGCATTGGCCTTAGCTTTGGCATCAGCATCTGCTTTACGTTTTGCAGCTTCCGCATTGGCTTTAGCTTTTGCATCGGCATCTGCTTTACGTTTTGCAGCTTCTGCATTGGCCTTAGCTTTGGCATCAGCATCTGCTTTACGTTTTGCAGCTTCTGCATTGGCCTTGGCTTTCGCATCAGCATCTGCTTTACGTTTTGCAGCTTCCGCATTGGCTTTAGCTTTCGCGTCTGCATCTGCTTTACGTTTTGCAGCATCCGCATTGGCCTTGGCTTTTGCATCTGCATTGGCTTTTGCCGTTGCTGCAGCTTTGGCTTTGTCAGCTTCTGCTTTTCTTAAAGCATCGGCACGGATTTTTTCAGCCTTGGCTTTGGCATCAGCATCTGCTTTACGTTTTGCTGCTTCAGCATTGGCTTTCGCCGTAGCATCTGCTTTTGCCTTAGCCGCATCCGCTTTGGCTTCTTGTTGTGCTTTTAGTTTTGCAGCTTCAGCTGCTTTAGCTTGTTCTTGAGCACGCTTTGCATTGTCCGCAGCTTTTTGTTCAGCAAGCTGCTGTGCTTTTGCCGCAGCGAGTGCCTGTTGAGCAGCAACCTGTGGATCTGCCTTAGGTGGTTCTGCTGGTTTAGGTGGTGCAGCCGTTGGAATCTCGGGTGCTGGTTCAACGCTAGGTTCTGCTGTCTGCGTGATTTGTTCAACTACATTTTCATGCGCGGTTTCATCAAACTCAGTGACTTCACGTGTTACAGGTTTTAAATCTTCCGGTTTTACCAAAATAGTGGTTATTTTTTTAGGGGGCTCAGGTGGTTTACTCATGCCAAGATAAAGTAAGCCAACCACAGCGACGATATGAACACCTAGTGTGAAACCAATCGCAACGGCTTTTTGTTTAAAAGGCGGCTTTTTGAAATCTTTCATAAATTACTTTAATGGCTCAGTCAGTAAACCTACTTGTGTTAAACCTGCATCTTGAAGGGCAGACATGAGTTTCATGACTTCACCATAAGGACGAGATTCACTGCCGTTAATCAGGACACTCATTTGCTTTTTCTGTTCGCTGGCTTCATTTTGCGAGGCCGTTAAAACAGATTTTAGTTCATCGAGTGTGAGTACATCATTTTGATGATTTTTATCTTCGAGTTTGATTGTCCCATCCGCCTCAAGTGTAACAATCGCAGGGCGATCTTCCGCTTGCATAGGCGTGCCATTCGCCTGTGGTAAGTCGACTTTGACACCTGTGGTGATCATAGGTGCAGTGACCATGAAAATCACCAAAAGAACTAACATGACATCAATATAAGGCACGACGTTCATGTCACTTTTTAATGGTTTTTTGATGCGCTCAAAGCGTCCAGAACGTTGAATAGCCATTAGTCATTGTCCTGAGTTGAACCTACAGACTGGCGTTGTAATAACGCAACCATTTCTTCGGCAAAAAGCGCACGATCGTTATAAACGGCTTCACCTTTAGCTGTGAAATGGTTAAATGCAAGTACAGCAGGAATTGCCGCAAAAAGACCAATGGCCGTTGCAATCAATGCCTCTGCAATACCAGGAGCAACCGTAGCAAGGGTGACTTGGTCAACATCTGCCAAACCAATAAAAGCGTTCATAATGCCCCAAACGGTACCGAATAAACCAACATAGGGTGCAACCGATCCAATACTCGCAAGCGCGCCTAAACCATTTTCTAAATGTCCTTGGTCACGGCTTAAACCCACACGAAGAATACGTTCTGTACCTTCAATGGATTGTTCTGCGCTGGCATTACGCTTTTTAAGTTTGAAAAACTCGCCTAAACCTTGATAGAAAACATCTTCAAGGCCAACACGTTTCGAGTTGAGCTGAGCATTGTTGTATAAAGTGTTGAGTTCGGCGCCAGACCAAAAGATTTTTTGGAAATGTTCATCGTCAGCCTGCGCTTTTTTATAACTCATGTGTAACTTGGCAATCAGATACCAACTGAATAACGAAGCTAAGAGCAGCAGGAGCATTACCAGTTGTACGACAGGACTTGCTTGTAAGATGAGGTCTGAAACTTTGAGTGTTGATTCTAGTTGAGTTGCCATAGTTACTACATGTGCCAAATAATTTTTTTAATCTTGTTCCAATTCTTTCAGAATCAGTTCACGTATTTCATCAGGAAGGCGACGGGGTTTCATCTCTGCACTGATACATGCCAATTCTACCTCACCTGATGCCAGCATAATATCACCACGATAAATATTTTGTTGCAACACAAATGACGTAGCCTTACACGAAACTACACTTGCTGTAACAGTAATCAGGTCATCCATTAATATAGGACGTGAATATTTCACATTAATTTTATGAACGACAAAGTTGTAATCTTTTTGATGCCAATAATGGTCTACACCTGAAGCGCGCAGCCATTCTGTGCGGGTACGTTCCATAAAGCGAATATGATTTGCGTGGTAAACAATGCCACCTGCATCTGTATCTTCAATATATACACGAATGTTGAATTCGAATTTATTCGCCATGAGAGTGTTCCGTCTTTATAAAATCTGAAAAATATTGTTCTGCACTTCAGCATAGAATTAGAGCATTTAAAAATGGCGATAATTCAATGATTCGTCAAGTGCTTCAATGACGGGCAGTTTAGCACCGTGAGTCATCAGTCCAATGGCACAAGGTTTCAACTCACGTAAATCTTTAAATTTCGTAGTTGTCATTATTGGTTAAAAAAGAGACTACTTTTAATTTGTTTGTTCATCTAATTTAAATCTTGCATCGACAAAATCCTGTAGATGAGCTGCTAAATATCCCGCAATATGAAAGTGAGTTTCTTCCATTTTCTTTTTCTGTTGCTTTGGGAGTAATGCCTTTAAAGATTCATACATATACGTTAAGCAGCAAAAGCCAAGGCCAATAACTAACATAAGTAAAAGTTTATTAGCTAGATCTATCCAGAAAAACACATAAACGAGTATGACTAAAGCAAAGAATGAGAGGCTGAAATACAACGTATTAATTTTTGCTGGCTTAAAGTTTTCCTTGACCAAAGCTTGTACGTCGTCGTGATAGTACGTCCCAATAAAAATGAGGGCAGAAGTATAGTTGAAGCTCAGGTTTTTTATACGATATGCAGAAGGCGATTGTTTAATAGTTAAGATATTATCTTCACTTACTTCTATGGTTTCTTTGCTAAGAATGTTTTCACATTCGACAGTGATAAAATAATTGTATTCGGTGTGGAATAAGCTTTCAAAATCACTCATTTGTTTAGGGCTAAATGAACTGATGGGTTGTTCTCTGGGAATGTTTTCAATGGCACTGTCTAATGGTAGGTTTTGAATGTAGTCGCTATTAATTTTGTTAATTATTCTATTCTCAAGATTTATCATTTTAGTTTGCTGTTTGTAGTGGATTGAATTTATTTTAAAATTTAAATAAACATTCAGGGAGAATTTAACTCCCTGAAGTCGTTCAGTGAATAATCGTCTATTTATCTTTCGGCTCTGGTGGTATCATCCCAAACTGTAAATAAGCCATATTGGTGGCAATACGTCCACGTGCAGTACGCATGACATAGCCTTGCTGAATGAGGTAGGGTTCGATCACATCTTCTAGGGTCCCTGAGTCTTCTGCCATAGCAGCAGCTAAAGCTTCTACACCTGCAGGGCCACCATCAAAACGCTCTAGTAGCATTGATAAATAACGGCGGTCTAGCGTATCTAAACCATCTTTATCGACATTTAGCATGTCCAAAGCACGTTGAGCCATCTCTTGGGTTACTTCACCCGTACCTTTAACTTGCGCATAATCACGGACCCGGCGTAATAAACGGTTTGCAATACGAGGTGTCCCACGAGCACGGCGTGCAACTTCTTGAGCACCTTCGGCAGTTATGGGTACATCCATTAAGTTGGCTGAACGAGTCACAATATGCGTTAAGTCTTTGACAGAATAAAACTCTAAACGTTGTACGATACCGAAACGGTCACGTAAAGGAGAGGTCAGTAGGCCTGCACGAGTCGTCGCTGCCACAAGGGTAAAAGGTGGTAAATCCAGTTTGATCGAACGGGCAGCAGGGCCTTCACCAATCATGATATCCAGTTGGTAATCCTCCATCGCTGGATAGAGAATTTCCTCGATGACCGGTGAAAGTCGATGGATCTCATCAATAAATAATACATCACCTTCTTCAAGGTTGGTCAGCATTGCAGCTAAGTCACCTGCACGTTCAAGAACAGGGCCAGAAGTGGATTTTAGGTTACCACCCATCTCACGGGCAATGATATTGGCCAGTGTAGTTTTACCTAGGCCCGGTGGGCCAAAGATCAGGGTGTGATCCAGCGCTTCTTCACGGCCACGCGCAGCACCAATAAAGATTTCCATTTGTTCACGGACGACAGGCTGCCCGATGTAGTCATCGAGGGAAGTTGGGCGAATGGCGCGGTCGAAGTGGTCTTCGGGTTTTTCTGAACCACTGATAAGACGGTCTTGCATAATTATTTAACTAATCTCTATATCGTTGTGGAAAAATCACAGCCTCAAAAAGCGATTGAACTTTAAATGCCATTGTATAGGCGATTCTCACTTTTGACTGGGCAAAAGTGACAAAACCCAATTGTTAAACTGATGCTACGTCCTTGTAGCACAGTTTAACGGCGACATCCTTGTCGCCTGCGTGATTCACATACTGTCTATAGCTCTAAAAGGCAAAGGATGTAGTGCTCATTAGAAACTAAAAATTATTTATTCATCGACTTAAGTGCTGCACGGATAATGTCGCTGGCTTCAGTATAATCAGCTTTGACGGCATTAATTAGCTTTTGTGCTTCAATTGGCTTGTAACCTAATGATTGCAATGCCGCCTCAGCTTCGGCAACGGCAGAGTTGCCTGTAAATTGAATTTGTTCAACAGTTGAATTCGTTGGTGCAGTCCCTGAAGCCATGGCTTTAAAGCGATCGCGTAACTCAATCATGAGACGTTCAGCGGTCTTTTTACCCACCCCCGGAACTTTGACTAAAGTGTTTACATCTTCATGTTCAACCGTGTGAATCAGCATTTCAACACTTAACGTTGAAAGAATGCCAAGCGCCATTTTTGGCCCAACACCATTTACTTTAAGTAAAGTACGGAAAATTAATTTTTCTTGTGGGTTACTAAAACCATAAAGCAGTTGTGCATCTTCACGTACTGCAAGATGTGTCCAGAGCGTAACTTTTTGACCTTTTTGTAGTTGGCAAAATGTAGAAAGCGGGGTGTCAATTTCATAGCCCACACCATTTACATTGAGTAATACTGTTGGTGCTTCCAATGCCAGCACTTCGCCAATTAAGCATCCGATCATGTCATTTATTCACTTTATTTCAGTTTAGTCTGAGCTATTTGCTCAATTTCAATTTGTTGTGAGATTAGCGTGAAGGATAGTGAATTGCTAGCCTTCGATATTTTAATGGTTTAAAAGAAACCAACTTTATTCCCTTGTAACTCTTGCGCTAAATTATAGGCTTGATGATCTGAAAACTTAGAGATGATATCGAGTACTTGCATAATATTGTCATAATGCGACATACCAAAATGTGCTCCTGAACGATGTAAGATAGACATCAATCGTTGCTCTTTAAAGCTCAAAGTTTTATTGGGCGTGGTCAGTGGAATAAAGGCATCCAAAATATTTTGCAAACTTTGGTGTGCAATAATTTCCAAACCTGCCTTATGCGGATGTTCAAAGATTTGATCACGAGCCAGTTCTTTGGCACGGTTAATCCCGATTTCAATATCTTCACTGCAATATTGCAATAAACTGCCTTTAAGTTGGCCAGACAAAATTTCATTGTGATGACGTGCAAAAGCTGTCGTCACTTCTTCAACCAAACGCTTCATCACACGGCCACGCAAAGCGGCAATTTTCTGCTGCCATGTGGTATCCGTCATTGCAAGTTCGGCAGGAATACCATAATCACCAATCAGGTCAAGGAAAATTGGCTCAACTTCATTATAACTCAACATATTGAGAATAATGCCATCTTCCAAATCAATCAGGGCATAGCACATATCATCCGCTGCTTCTAATAAATAAGTCAGAGGATGACGGCAATAATGATATTCACCGAGTTGAATTAAGCCGAGTTGTTCTGCAATTTGCTGCAAGATGTCTTTTTCGGCTTGGTAACAGCCAAACTTGGCACGCTTACTGGCAGGCGTATTTCCTTGTGATGCAATGGTTTTGGATAGCCATGGGTACTTTAAGTAAGCCCCTAAGGTTGCGTAAGTTAGGCGCATACCACCATCATTCGGGTGATAGTCAATTTTAGTCAGTAAACGTAAGCCTTGTGCATTACCTTCAAACTGACGAACATCGGCTTCTTCTTCTGGGCTTAAATCTTTTAAAAAGTCTGTATGTGATGCATCATCAAACCATTCGCGAATGGCATATTCACCAGCATGCCCAAAAGGCGGGTTGCCAATATCATGTGCTAAACAAGCGGCTTGAATAATCGCGCCAACATCGGCAGGCGAAATCCACATTGGCAATTCATCTTTAATTTTTTCCGCAGCCAACATGCCGAGTGAACGCCCGATACAAGATACTTCAAGTGAATGCGTAAGTCGGGTGTGAATACCATCGTGTTGAGTTAAAGGATGAACTTGGGTCTTGCGATTAAGCTGTCGAAAACTCTGCGAAAATATGATGCGGTCGTAGTCTTTGTGGAAGGGGCTACGTGCCTGTTCAGAGCTATGTTTATTACTACCAATACGAACTGTAGAAAGAAGTTCAAGCCAGCGCATTTGAGTCATTTATCATTATTCAATTATTACTTGAATTGAATAATGCCAAACTTAGCAGAAAAGCACTAGTGTGGGGCGACACAACTTGTCCTAAAAGATGTATGAGTGATTTGCCTTCATGAAATGCAAAACAAAAACAGAAATTTAAAAGAGGGCTGTTAGTATAGATGGGCAAATTTTACCTTTTATCCCATTTTTTAATTTTTAATGAGAATAATTTAAATGTATAGAAAACAATTTCTTCCTACGTTGACTGCACTAAGTTTGGGCGTGACATTTTTTTTGTCAGGTTGTACAAGTTTCAACACAGAAAAAAATATAACGAAAGTGCAGCCAAACCAAAATGTTGCTGCATCAGAAAATAGCATGATGCATCATTTAGAAACATTTGAAGAAATTGCGGAACAAAATGGTGGCAATCGTGCAGTAGGTACAGCAGGTGGATTGGCTTCTGCACAATATATTCTTGAACAAGCTAAGAAAGCAGGCTTGCACGCGCAAATGTTGCCATTTGAAAATCGAGAAAAGACCGTTGGGCAAAATATTGTGATTGAGATTGAAGGGCAATCCAAAGATACCGCTGTGATTGTCGGCGCACACTATGATTCGGTGAAAATGGGGCCTGGGATTAATGATAATGCTTCAGGCGTTGCAGTATTGTTAGCATTATTACAAGACTATACGAAGCAAAAGGTAAAACCTAAACACACACTATATCTTGCCTTTTGGGATTCGGAAGAGGTTGGTATTGCAGGTTCACAAGCTTTTGTGAAATCACTCAGTGAGAAACAGCTTCAAGGCATTCAAGCCTATATCAATGTTGATATGGTGGGAACAAAGAATCCGAATATCATGATTGCCGATGGTGACCATTCATCAATTGGAGAAATGGCGGCACAGTTTAAAGCCAATGGACTTGCACAAAGTGATTATCAGCCAATCTTAGACAGCATGAGTCAATTACCTAAGCACCCGCAGGATGCTGCATTAGAACAAAGTATGCGTCAATATTTTAAAACCAATAATATGCAGATTAAAGATGATGTAACGACTTTAACAGCAAGCGATACTTTGCCATTTTTAGGGAAAGTTCCCGTTACTTCACTAATTTTATTTAATGAGCAAATGAAAGGTGATGAACTCGAATTTGCACCGTGCTACCACAAGGCTTGCGATACGATTGATGGTGTAGATGTAAACTCACTGAACTTAGCCCTTAATGTTATTCAACATCTATTGTCAGATTTGAATAAATAAAATGTTTCAATTTCAAATGTGAATTGATTTTAGTCTTTTATGAATTTCAGGTTTAAATCTCACACATTTAGACCTGAAATTCATTTTCAATATAGTTTGAACGCTTGATTAAAAAGTGAGTTGTTGTTGAAAAATAAAACATTTTTATAGTTTGAATATTATTCTTAGGGTGAAATGAAAAAATCAGATAATTTTGTGTTAATCTGTGCGACTAAATTCAATTTTATTATTTAAAAATAAAAGCATTATTGCCTAAACTTCCCGATATAAGCACTACAATTTCACTTTCACATCTAGCTGATTTAACTAATACACAGTAGAATATGCGCTCTCTCAAGTCACATTGTGGCATGGTCTTTTCGATCATCCCGTGGAGCCAAAATCAGCATGTTTATCGTTGCCGGTGCACCTGCACATTCTTCATTTAAGAAAACTCAACTATTATCACGTTTAACGTCAATTAGTTCTGTTCAATCAATTGAAAGTCAATGGGTTTACCTTTTTGACCAAGCGCTCAACGAGCAACAACAGCAATCCGCTTTACAGCTTCTCAACGATGGTCAATCTTTTGAATTGCACCAAGCAGCAAGTGACGAAGTCCAAATTTTAGTGACGCCACGTGTTGGAACCATCTCTCCGTGGTCGTCTAAGGCAACAGACATTTTTGCCAACTGTAATACACCGGTTCATCGCCTTGAACGCGGTGTTTTGTTTACTTTGAAGGGCGTAACTGCTGTTTCTGATGAAGTAAAACTAGCATTACATGACCGCATGACCGAAAGTGTTTTCAATGCTATTGAAGATGCTGCGGCACTTTTCTCTGAAACTGAACCAAAGCCTTTAAACTCAATTGATATTTTGGGTCAAGGTAAAGAAGCGTTGGTGAAAGCTAACTCTGAATTTGGTTTTGCGCTTTCTGATGAAGAAATCGATTATTTAACCGATGCATTCACAAAAATGGGTCGCAACCCGCATGACATCGAATTGATGATGTTTGCTCAAGCGAACTCAGAGCATTGCCGTCACAAAATCTTCGGTTCTGAATGGACAATTGATGGTGAAGTTCAACCATTATCATTGTTCCAAATGATTAAAAACACCTATAAAGAATCACCTACAGATGTATTGTCGGCATATAAAGATAACGCTTCTGTAATTGTGGGTTTTGACACACAACGCTTCTATCCAAAGCAAGATGCTGAAACAGGTCACCATGTTTATAAGTACAAGAGCCAAGCTGCTCACATTCTTATGAAAGTGGAAACACATAACCATCCGACAGCGATTGCACCATTTGCTGGTGCAGCAACAGGTTCGGGCGGTGAAATCCGTGACGAAGGCGCAACAGGTCGTGGTGGTAAGCCAAAAGCAGGCTTAACAGGTTTTACTGTATCTAACTTGAATATTCCGGGCTTTGAACAGCCTTGGGAAGAAAACTACGGTAAGCCGTCTCGTATGGCATCTCCGCTTCAAATTATGATTGAAGGCCCATTGGGTGGCGCTGCGTTTAACAACGAATTCGGTCGTCCTGCTTTAAATGGTTACTTCCGTACATTTGAGCAAAATGTAAATGGCGACGTAAAAGGCTTCCATAAGCCAATTATGATTGCCGGTGGTTATGGTAACATCCGTCCTGACCATGTAGAAAAAGATGCGATTCAACCAGGCGATTTACTCATCGTACTGGGTGGTCCTGCAATGCTCATCGGCTTAGGTGGCGGTGCAGCGTCTTCTGTAGACAGCGGTAAGTTGGGTGAAAACCTAGACTTCGCATCTGTACAGCGTGAAAACCCAGAAATGGAACGCCGTTGCCAAGAAGTGATTGATGCTTGCTGGCGCATGGAAGATCATAACCCAATCGTGTCTGTACATGACGTAGGCGCGGGCGGTATCTCAAATGCAATGCCTGAACTTGTGAACGATCACGAGTTAGGTGCGGTACTTGATCTGCGTAAAATTCCATCGCTTGAAAAAGGCATGTCTCCGATGGAGATCTGGTCGAATGAAGCGCAAGAACGTTATGTTTTGGCGATCCGTCCATCATCTTTAGAACTCTTTGAATCACTGTGTGCACGTGAGCGTTGTCCGTTTGCGGTATTGGGTGAAGCGACTGAAGCGCGCCATTTAACCGTTGAAGATCCATTGTTTGAAAACAAAGCTGTGGATATGCCAATGCAAGTGATGCTTGGTGGTACACCACGCATGAGCCGTTCATACGAAACCATTGAACGTAAAGGCGATGACTTCACTGCTGAAACAGTAACAGATTTGAAAGATGCGATTTACCGCGTTCTTAAGAATCCAACTGTTGCATCTAAATCGTTCTTGATCACGATTGGTGACCGTTCGATTACAGGTATGGTTGCACGTGATCAGTTCGTCGGTAAGTGGCAAGTGCCTGTAGCGGATGCTGCAGTAACAACGACGAGCCTTGTGGGTTATACAGGTGAAGCGATGGCAATGGGTGAGCGTCCACCAGTTGCGTTGTTGAATCCTGCTGCTTCTGCACGTTTATCTGTAGCAGAATCAATTTCAAACATCATGTCTGCAAAAATCGACCAGATCAGTGACATTAAATTGTCTGCAAACTGGATGGCTGCAGCAGGTCAACCGGGTGAAGACCAAGCGCTATTCGAAGGCGTTAAAGCGATCGGTATGGAAATGTGTCCTGCTTTAGGTATCGCAATTCCTGTAGGTAAAGACTCATTGTCTATGCGTACAACTTGGAATGATGACGGTGTTGATAAATCTGTAACATCTCCAATGTCAGGCGTGATCACAGCATTTGCACCTGTGACGGATGTTCGCAAAACATTGACACCTGAACTTAAAAATATCGAGTCTGTACTTGTACGTATCGATCTTTCTAAAGGTCAATTCCGTCTTGGCGGTTCGATCCTTGCTCAGGTTTATAAAGCAATTGGTTCTGTAACACCTGACGTAGACAGCTTCGATGACTTCAAAGCATTCTTTGCATTGGTTCAAGACTGGAACAACCGTGGTCTAATCAAGGCTTACCATGACATCGGTGATGGCGGTCTATTGGCAACTGTTGCAGAAATGATGTTCGCTTCACGCCTAGGTGTAGCACTTGAAGATCAATCTGTTGAATCATTATTTGCAGAAGAAATTGGTGCAGTATTGCAAATTTCGAAAGCAGATTGGGCAACACTTGAAGCTGAAGTTGCAGCATCTAGCTTAAAAGATGCGATTGCAGTGGTTGGTACAGTGAACAGTACAGATCAATTGTCTGTAAATGGTCTTGTATTTGAGCGTGCAGACTTGCAACAAGCATGGACTGAAGTGTCTTATCAAATCCAACGTTTACGTGACAACGTAGAAACTGCGGATCAAGAATATGCGTTAATCGCTGACAAATCACATGCAGGTTTAATTGCAAAACCAACATTTGATTTGAACGAGCCTATCGAAGCACCGTACATCAATGAACGCCGTCCAAACATGGTGATTCTGCGTGAACAAGGTGTAAACGGTCATGTAGAAATGGCTGCTGCATTCGATAAAGTCGGCTTCAACACTGTAGACGTACACATGAGCGACTTGCTTGCTGGCCGTATCAGTCTTGATGACTTTGAAGGCTTAGTGGCATGTGGCGGTTTCTCTTACGGTGACGTATTGGGCGCAGGCGGCGGTTGGGCTAAATCTGTATTGTTCAATCCTAAACTTCGGGACCAATTTGAGAAATTCTTCAACCGTGATGAAACTTTCTCTCTAGGTATTTGTAACGGCTGTCAAATGCTGTCTCAGCTTGCACCATTAATTCCAGGTGCAGAAGCTTGGCCTCGTTTCCACCGCAATACATCAGAGATGTTTGAAGCTCGTGCTGTAAACGTACGCGTTGAAAAATCTAACTCTGTATTGTTAGAAGGTATGGAAGGTTCGATTCTTCCAATCGCAGTTGCGCATGGTGAAGGCCGTGTTGTGACTTCGGCAGAAAACTTGGCTTCTTTAAATGCAAATGACCAAGTGATTTTGCGTTATGTTGATAGCCAAGGTAACCCAACGCAGCATTATCCAATGAACCCGAACGGTTCACCAGAAGCGATTTCAGGTGTAACGTCTAAAGACGGTCGTGCAACAATTATGATGCCGCACCCTGAACGTAACTTCCGCGCGATTCAGCATTCTTGGAAACCAGAAGATTGGGATCAAGACGGTGCCTGGTTACGTATGTTCCGTAATGCACGTAAATTTATTGGTTAATCTTAGATAGATGAATAATAGAAAAGAGCCGCCTTCGGGTGGCTTTTTTTATGTTTAAAATTTACCAAAAGATATATTAATTATTGTGAATGCTTATTTTTACACATATAATCGCTTTCGATTTTTAACCACCTGCGGGTGGTTTTTTGTTGGTTTTAAATTTTTATTTCTCCCACTGAACTTGGTTTAGATTTTGCTTTTATATTTGTGGAAACATGCTAGTGTGTAATTTATGCACAATAACTATGCAAGATTAAAGACTAGCAAGATAAAAGAAAGATGGATAAGTAAACGAGTTCAGTATCAACACTCATGATGAGGTGATGACATGATTAAAATAGTAGAATATTCGGCAGTGGATAAGTCTGCGCTGCGTAAAAAGGGTTGGAAGCTTTTTGGTGCAGTGGTGTGTTTGCAGTTGGTGTTTTTATTTTTGGGTTATGCGTTGCAGATGTAATATTTGAACAATTGAAACCGCCGTGAGGCGGTTTTTATAAGCCTTCCGCGTTAGATGGTAACAAAGCACTATATTTTTCTTTCAATTGCATTTTAAACTTCTTATCCCAAATAATAAAATCAATACCACCATCATAAGGTGCAACAATAATTTTTTTTTCAAATGAAACGAGAAATGCATGAATTTCTTCATTTGCAATTTTTAATAATAAATCATCATGTTTTTTAGGCTCCCATATTATTTGAGTGTATAAGGGTATAAAACAGACATCATTTTCATCACCATCATCAAAGTATTCAGGATCTATCTGATGTAGATTCATAGAAGATGATTCTATTAAATTGTAGGAAATGATTTTTCTTCTATCATACTCAGGGTGGAAATAATTTGGCTCTGGCTGAGAATAATGTGGCGTAACATAATTACCTGTCACAAGGTAAACCGAGGTATCTAAGCCTAAACAATCTGTGATGATCTGATTTTGACGATCTAATAAAAGTAGCTCTTCTTCTTTTGAATCGGCATATTGTTTAGAGTTTGGCAAACTGTGTATACGGAACCAATATTCTGAAAAATAAAATTTAAATACGTATGGAATTGGAACTTTATTTGGAAAGTGATCATTCCATTGTTGTTCAAAGGTTTTAGTCATTGTTAATCTTTATATATTTTTAATAGGTCTAATATAACTTAGCATTAGGTAAATTTTCATATATCAAATGCAATGCTTAAGCTTATCTACTTCATACCTGAATAGCATCTTAAATCTACCAAACTTGCCGTATTTGAAGCAGGTGTCAGAGGTAGGTAATTTTGAGCACTGTACGTGGTAAATTTAGAGACAATACCAACTCAACATTTAGTCCGACAGAGTCTAGCGGGCGACATCCATGTCGCAGGTTCCGTGATCAAATATTAAAATTTGATTTGATGATTGACTGTTAATGATTCTATTTAAATCATTAACTGAATCTGCTTTAAGACAGCCTTCAACGTATTTTCATAATCAAAAGCAGCATTAGTACTGTCTTGGTATCGCCAAGCGACATAACCATCTGGACGAACTAAGACAGCGCCTGATTCATGAATTTCAGATTTCGCATTCCATGTACCATAAACGTCACGGTATTCACGAGAACCAACTTGAATAACATCCAAATAAGGCAAATCCAAAGCTTCTGTAGCTTGCTTCCAGCCTTTGCCAGACAAGCCCGTAATTAAGGTAAAACGCCCTTTGCCTGTGATGTCTAAGGTTGAAATTTTTTGGCCTTTGGTATTAATCAACCATGTATGCGGTACTTTAGCACCTGGACGTGTGGTCGCTTGTAAGTACAGTTGTTGATCTTTTTCAAATACTTCAGGTTCAGATTCAACCATCACTGCATTGGACGTATAACGTTGATTTAGCTCTACACCTTGCGCGTTAAACTCCAAGTTTTTAATTTCTAAAGCATGGAACAGTTTTTGACGGATTTCTGCAGCTTGTTCATCTTCTGCAAAAATACGTTGCATCATTTGAGCTTGAGTTGTGATGCCTTGGTCAAAACCAAATACCTCTTTGAGATGCTTATAGTCAAAGCGAGATTGATTGGCACGCGCCACGATTTGCTTGCCAACAGGCGCACGCTCTAATGTATAAGAATCAAGTAGAGTAGGAGCAGCCCAACCTTTAATGGCATATGCCAATTTCCAACCGAGGTTAAAAGCATCTTGCATACAGGTATTTGAACCTAAGCCACTTGATGGTGGATGACGATGTACCGCATCACCGCCGCAGAATACACGACCTTTCGAGTATTCAGTTGCCCATGTTTGGTTCACATACCAATAAGACAGTTTTTGAATTTCGACATTTTCAACTTCAGCGCCGACAAAGGCATTTAAACGCGCACGCACTTGCTGTTCGGTGACTTGCGGTTCGCCTTTGGAAATATCAAAGCCCCAACCCATAATCCATTCATTCCAAGGTGTAATAGCACGGAGTAAGCCCATACCCAGATCACCAAAGCTGGCTTCAGGGTTAACAATCCATTGCAAAATAGCAGGGCGGTGTTTCACGTATTGTGAAAGATCAGCTTTAAACGTGACATAGACTGTACCTGCACGAGCCATGATCCCTTCGAGGGGCAAATCAAGCTCTTCAAGCACTTTAGAACGCGCACCATCCATGCCAATTAAATATTTGGCACGTAAGCTAAATTCAGTTTGGGTAATGCGATTAAGGAATGTTGCTGTTACGCCATGTTCATCTTGGATATGCGATAAATATTCAGTATTAAAATTATAAATTGCACCACGTTCAGCCGCATTTTTTACTAACAAAGCTTCCATTTTCGGCTGAATGAGATCGACCAATGGACAAGGACTGCCTTTAATATAATCGCCATGACGTTCATCGCCCGTTCCCCAAGCACTCATGCGGGCAATTTCTTCACCGACAAGACTGGTGGTAATGAGGCTTTCACCCATTTGTTCCCAAGGTGTGGCAATGTCGAGAACTTGTTCTTCGATACCTAAGTCACGTAACACTTCCATCGCACGTTGGTTGGTAATATGGGCACGTGGACTATTGGCTAACCAATTAAATTGGGTAAAAAGCTGAACCTGTATGCCGTAATTTGCCAAGGCCAAACCTAAAGTAGAACCTGCAGGCCCTGTGCCAATAATCAGAACATCGGTATCGAATTGCTGTGTCATACAAAACTCCATGTGTATGTGAAGCGCAAACTTGGAATAGTCCGCAGTCTAGGCAAATGATTTTCCGAGTAGAATGGATATTCATATAAACTATAGATCTATTGGTATTTTGACTGCATGACACGGGTGATGTAGTGAGTGTGTGGAGTGAAGCGAATGGAATTACGACATTTACGTTATTTTGTGACGGTGGCGAAAGAACAGAGTTTCACTAAGGCAGCGGAAAAACTATTTACAGCACAACCATCGCTCAGTCAGCAAATTAAAGACTTAGAGCAGGAGGTTGGGGTGCAATTATTTGAACGTTCTGCTCGTAAAGTCTTACTGACCGACGAAGGGCAGGCTTTTCTGAAATATGCAGAGCAAGCACTTGAAAATGCCAAACAAGCTGTAGCTGCAGCTCGCCACGTGGCGCAAGCCAAAAATAATCAAATACATATTGGCTTTTTAAATGTCGCAGAATTGAAAATTATGCCGAGTATTTTGGCGCAATTAAAACAACATATCCCTGATTTAAAAATTCATTTACATAGCTTGACGTGTACAGAGCAGATTCAAAAACTAAAAAATACTGAATTGGATATTAGTTTTACGCGATATCACTTAAGTCATGACGACTTTACCAATATTCAGGTTTTAAGTGAGCAGATCTATCTAGTCGGTGCAGCGCATCTGCATCCATCAGATCGAATCTTAAAACTTCAAGAGTTAAAAAATCACACCATTATTATGTGTGAACAAAATGCTTCTCCTGTGTTTTACGATACCTTAAATGCCTTGATTCCTTTGGATCAGCATCAACATGATCATATGCTGTGGGTAACAAATGTCATGCAGCATTTAAATTTGATTAATATGGGCATGGGCCTGAGTTTTGTGCCCGAATATTTACTCAAATTTTTAAATGATTCGGTCAAAGTCATTCAAACAGATGTGGAATTACCGAAACTAGGTTTATATGCAACCTATCCGAATGCATCGAATAATGTTGCATTGAAAATGATTTACAGTGCTTTAAATAATGTAACTGCATAATAGCGTCTGGAATAACCAATGTTAAAACTGATTTATTATGTACCTGAGTCTCACTTAGAGTCGACTAAATTGGCCGTATTTGAAGCAGGAGCAGGTGGTATAGGAAACTATGAACACTGTGCTTGGCAAGTTTTAGGGAAGGGGCAATTTAAACCTGTAAAAGGTGCAAATCCATTTATTGGTGAGTTGGAGCAGCTAGAGTCTATCCCTGAATGGCGCGTGGAAACCATCGTGCCTGAAGAAAAGGCAAGTGCGGTAGCGAGGGCTTTAAAAGCAAGTCATCCTTATGAAGAGCCGGCATTTGAGTTTATTCAAATGGTGGATATTCAATTTTAATGATGCTTTTAAATTTTTAAGTTATAGAAAAAAGTAGATACACGAAGGGTGACATGGATGTCACCCGTTAGACAGAGATTCAAGGATGAATCTTCTGTCTAACAAGGGATTTTGGTTACTTTGATCCTTCAAAGTAACGTAATACCTACGCGTTATACACTAAAGTCACGTAGCTAATTGAGGTTGTGAGTATTCAATTGAAAGCAAGTTAAACCTTCTGAATAAATAAATCACGGTCAAAACGATACTGCGGGAAGAACACACCATCTTTAGCACGTTCACCTGCACCAATCACCATCACTGGGTATTGCTGGGCATTTAATCCTAAAATCCTCTTCACCAAAGGTTCATCAAAACCTTCCATCATACAACTGTCAAAACCATAGGCACGTAAAGCCAAAACTAAGTTTTCACAAGCCAATGCTGTGGTTTTGCTCGCCCAAAGTTTTGCATCTGCTTCATTAAAAGCTGTTACAGGCAATTGTTTATCCAGTGTACGTGCTACTTTGAAAGCTACTTTCTTAAAGTTACCTAAGGCGTTGAAGTAGCCTGTCTTATAGTTAAAAGGAATGAACTTGTAATATTTCTGCACAGCTGCAGGTGCTTCAGGGAATGGAAATTCGGAAATATTACGTTTAGCCATTTCATCTACACGGTCAGTACGCGCGACACAGACAATTAATTCAGCAGCAGTTTTTGCAGCTAGTTGCCCTAAGCAAGCTTTCACTAATTGTTTTTTCTTTGTAGGGTTTTGAACGACGTAGAATGTCCACGGTTGTAAATTCGATGAATTCGGTGCAAGCAAGGCGAGGTCTAGGCATTCATCTAAAACATTGTTTGGGATGGCCTTGTCGGTAAACTTACGTACAGAACGACGGCTTTGTACAACTTTTTTAAAATTCTCGATATCGATGCCTTCAGGCGCAGGCTCGTAGTAGCGTTTCTTTTCAGGTTTAGTTTCAGTTTGTGATACTGCAGTCATGTGGAAACATCCAGTTTTTTAATTTAGAAAATAGATTGGGGCTGAGATGAAAAAAACCACCCAAATATGAGTGGTTTTTTAGTTCCATTAAAACATTAATTGAACTGAGAGAAGTCAGGTTTGCGTTTTTGCATAAAGGCGGCAACAGCTTCCATCATTTCTGGAGAGCCTACTCGATCCATGAAAATTTCAGCTTCATGGTCAATCCATGCCACGATTTCATCTACATTATGTTTCATTAATGCTTTTGATTGAACCAAAGACGCTAGTGGAAGTGCAGATAACTGTGCTGCTTTTTTCGCAGCTGTCGCATAAGCATCTTCTTCGATGCTATTGACCAAATTTGCTGAAAGCGCTGTCGCACTATCAAACTTCTGAGCAGTTAACAGTAATTCCGCCGCTTTATGGTAGCCGGCTTGTTGAACCAATAGCTTGCTCGATGCACCTTCAGGCGATAGACCAAGGCTCACAAACGGAATTTGGAATAGGGCAGTATTGTCGCTGTAGACTAGATCGCAATGAAGCAGAATCGTAACACCAATCCCAATGGCAACACCGCGAACCGCAGCAATCAGCGGCTTAGAAAATTGAGCAGCAGATTTTAATAAAATGAACGGTGCGCCTTCAGAAGCTGGAGCTTGCCCTTTTTGAGCAGCAGATTTCATAAAATCTTGCATGTCATTGCCCGCACTGAAGTCCGCATCTTGACCACGGAGTACAACTACACGCACTGAAGTATCTTGATCAGCTTCATCTAATGCTTTTGCAATCCACAGATATAATTCTGTATACAGCGCGTTCTTCGCCTGAGGTCGGTTAATGGCTAAGGTCAGTACGCCATTGTCCAAATTCGCATTCAAATGTTCATGGGGTTGTTGAATACAGCTCAGTGTCATCGTACTATCCTTGCGTAAAAGTTTCGTTTTGATTTTATGCTCGACATTATGTCGCATATTTCAGCCTGTGGCACAACTGCTCAGTTCATAAAAAGTTTGATTTGATATGAAATATACATTTGATTATTTGGTTTTCATTGGGCGTTTTCAGCCGTTCCATTTAGCACATCTGCAAACCATTAAAATTGCCTTGCAACAAAGTCAATATGTGCTTTTAGCACTGGGTTCGGCGCAAAATGAACGTAATATCAAAAATCCATTTTTGGCTGTAGAACGTGAGCAGATGATCCTGTCGAATTTTTCAGAGCAAGATCAGAAGCGAATCAAGTTTGTGCATGTGATTGATGTATATAACGATGAAAAATGGCAAAAGTTAGTCAAATCTTTGGTAGATGATGTAGTTGAAACGAATGCAAAAGTCGGTTTGATCGGGCATTTTAAAGATGATTCTTCTTATTATTTAAAATTCTTCCCCGAGTGGAAAATGGTTGAGCTGGATAGTCTAGAAGGGGCGATTTCTGCGACACCAGTACGTGAAGCGTATTTTCGTGGTGAAATTGAAAGAGATGCCTTTCCTCAAGGTACCGTCGATTTTTTGCAAAAATTTCAACAGACAGACATTTATAAACAACTTCAACACAAATTTATGACTCAGGATAAAACAAATCTGCTATAAAAAAATGCTTAATTTCTAGCACCACAATGGAGTAAAAAAATAAACATTGTAGTGCTTTTAGGCTGTATTTTATTCAGGAGAAAAACATGAATTTGCGTCAGGGAACGTTTGCAAAATATATGGGAGCCTTCGCTTTATGTTGCGTATTGCCCCTACATGCTGCTGAATGGACGCTAACGCCTAATAGTCAGGTCACTTTTGGTATTAAATCTGTGGGGCTGTCTATTGTAGAAGGCCGCTTTAATAAGGTTCAGTCGAATCTTAAGTTTGATCCTGAAGTTCCGCATAAAGGTTCAGCGCATTTAGTGTTAGATGTGGATAGCATCAGTTTTAGTAACCCAAGCTTGAAAGGATTAATCTTGGGGAGCGAATATTTTGATGCTGCTGAATTTAAGCAAGTGAAGTTTGTCAGTAAACAAATCGAACCAGTCGCTTATGCCAAGTATATGATTCGAGGGGATCTCACCATTCGTGGCATCACTAAACCTGTGATCTTTGATACCACACTTGCCCCTAGTCCACAAAATCCAAAAGTGTTGGATGTTCAATCTTTAGCAACCATTAAACGTAGTGATTTTGGTATGCGTAAAGCACTTGGTGGTGTAGGGGAGCAAGTATTAATACAACTCAAAGGCCAATGGCGGATTGAATAACCCTATTTTGCTGGCTTCAACACATATGATCTTTGGCGTGTTGTAGCATAACAGCAGTTATTTTCTGTAATTGAATTGATTGTTGGTTCCAATGATGCCAATACAAGGCTAAATCAATACTGAGTTCTGTTGAAAGCTCTATCAATTTTCCCGCTGCTAATAAGTCTTTGCTTTGATAGTCGGGTAACCATCCATAGCCCAAGCCCATCGTAATGGCATCAAAAAATGCAGTTGAAGAGGGAATCAAATGATGCGGATATTGTGAAGGATTGAGCCCGAAATTCTTCTGAATCGATTGCGTATGCAGGTCATCTTTCTCATTAAAAATCAGTGCAGGCGCAGCCCTTAAGGCATTTCGCGTCACGCCTTGACCGAACCATCTTTGGATAAAATCAGGGGTTGCTACAAATCGATAATGCATTTCACCCAGATATTCTGCAATGCAGCCCTTCATGGCTTCCGATTCTGTTGTGACACAGGCATTGACCAGTCCTGCTTCTAATAAATGATGTGTTTGTGACTGATCATCGACCTGAAAATGAATCACGATTTTTTCTTCAATTAAGAGATCTTTGAGTAGCGGAAGCAACCATGTCGCAAGTGAGTCAGCATTGGTTGCAATATTGACTTGATAGAAAGCATTCGCCGTTTGTCCTGTTAGATTTTGCAGAAAATTATGTTCTAGTAATTTGCTGTGTTGTAGATAATGCAATAAAGATTGGCCTGCGAGTGTTGGGCGGCAGGGCCGTTCACGCACAATGAGTACATGACCTAATTTCTTTTCTAAGGTTTGCAGCCTGAGCGTGACCGCAGATGCCGTAATGTTTAAACGCAGTGCCGCTTGTTCAAAGCTTCCTGTTTCAGCAACTGCAAGAAAAGCTTCGCTATGTTTGCTTTGTAACATGAGTCACCTATGAGCATTAGAAATTTCACAAACTAAGAAAAACTTAGTTATATTGATATTTATTTATAAATACTTATTTTTAGCAATTAGCTTGGATAATAGCAACATTCATTTAAAGCTTTGAAAGTGTAGTTAAAAATGTTGCACAGTTATATGCAAGGGCTCGCAATTGGATTTAGCCTAATTATCGCGATTGGTGCGCAAAATGCGTTTATTCTCAAGCAAGGGTTAAAAAAGCAGTATGTCTTTTGGCTTTGCGCAATTTGTGCTACTTCTGATTCGATACTCATCTTACTGGGAGTGCTCGGATTCTCCCAATTGGTTGAAAGTCATCCGGAAATTTTGAGTGTAGCGAAATATTTGGGCGCAACCTTTTTAGCAGTTTATGGAGCACAACATTTTCTGCAAGCCTTTAAAACTTCGAGCAGTTTAGCGCCCAGTGAGAAGAATGAAACCAAATTATTGAAACTGGTACTGATTTGCTTGGCTTTAACGTGGTTAAATCCACATGTATATCTCGATACGGTTGTGCTGATTGGGTCTATTTCAACGAAGTTTGAGTCGACTGCTGTATATTTTGCGGTTGGGGCAATTACAGCTTCATGGGTATTTTTCTTTGTCCTCGGATTTGGTGCGCGCTATTTATTACCGCTCTTCCAAAGTGCAAAGGCATGGAAGGTTTTAGACTTTATTATTGGCGTTGTGATGTGGGGAATTGCAATTTCATTATTGCTCTAGTTAGAAGCTTCTTATTAAGTTTGAGCCCATTCCTAAAGGAGCGGGCTCAAATCATTACTTTTATGCTGCTTGTAATGCTTTTAAATCTTCTAAGACTTGTTCTGCATGGCCTGCGGCTTTAACTTTACGATATTCTTTTACCAGCTTGCCATGATGGAAAATAAAGGTTGAACGTTCGATGCCCATGACCTTTTTGCCATACATATTTTTTTCTTTAATTACATCAAAATGCTGACATAGCACTTCTTCTTTATCACTGATTAAATCAATGCTTAGATTTTGCTTTTCAGTGAAGTTTTGATGGGCTTTAACCGAGTCACGAGAAATGCCGTAGATTGGTGTATTAAGCGCATCAAACTGATCTTTTAAGCATGAAAACCCAATGGCTTGCGTCGTACATCCCGGTGTTGAATCTTTAGGGTAGAAGTAAACAATCAGCCAGTCATTGTTAAGTTCCGCAAGGTTAACTTCACCTGAGGTAGTTGGAAAGGTTTGATTTGGTAAGCTAATTTCAGTCATGAAGATTTCCTTTTTCGTGTCTTATCCCTAAAGGGGCTTAAACAAAGTATGTGAAATATGACCATCATACAGAATTTACTTTGAACTTAAAGCAATAAAAAAGCCTGCATTTGCAGGCTTTTTTAAGACGAAAATTATTTTTTCGCTTGAGCAGATTTCATTGCTTCTTCAGTTAAATTTTTTAATTTACCTGTTAACTGAGGACCGAAACATGCTTGAAGGTCTTTATTTTGTTTTTGAACAAAAGCGAGTGTTGCAGGGCTTTTCTTCTGGTTGATTGTGCTTTGGATTTCCCATTTTTGAGCATTGGTTAAACGACCATCTGCTTCAACAGCACAAGTACAGTATTTGCTAACTTCAGCGGCAGTTAGTTTTTTACCTTTGCCAGTTTCTTCTTTACAAACATTAATTAACGAAGATTTTACGTTAGTGCTCTTATATGCTTGTTGAAGCTTGTCGTTGTCAGCGTGTGCAACTGAAGCAAACAATGCAGCTGCAGAGAAAGCAGCAGAAAGAATAATGTTTGATTTTAAATTTTTCATAAACCCTACCTTGTTATTTCGGTATGTAACGTGTCGGATCTTCAACACCTGCGTCAACGAAACCTTGTTTACGAAGACGGCAGCTATCGCATTTACCGCAAGCACGACCTTGGTCATCTGCTTGATAGCAAGACACCGTTTGACTGTAGTCTACGCCATGTTCTATACCTAAGCGAATGATATTTGCTTTGGATAAATGTAACAGAGGTGTTTCAAATTTAAGTGGTTTTCCTTCAACGCCAACCTTCGTTGCAAGGCGAGCCATGTTGGCAAATGCTTCGATAAACTCTGGACGGCAGTCTGGATAGCCTGAGTAATCAACTGCATTGATCCCAATGACAATCGCTTCTGCACCAAAAACTTCCGCCGCAGCTAAAGCATATGACAAGAAAATCGTGTTACGCGCTGGTACATAAGTTACAGGAATACCGGCTTGTTCATGATCAGGAACTTCAATGCTATGGTCAGTTAACGCAGAGCCACCTAAGTTACCTAAATCGATATTAATAACACGATGTTCTACACCAGCCTGCTTAGTTAACTCACGTGCAGCATCTAGTTCTGTCGTAGAACGTTGACCATACATAAAACTCAAGGCGATACATTCATAACGCGCTTGAGCCCAAGCTAAACAAGTGGTTGAGTCTAAGCCGCCAGACAATAAAACTATGGCACGAGGGCGCATATGCATTACTCCAAATAATTCTTTAAAACTTAACGACCAGTTTCATCGTTCCAAAGCAATTTATGTAATTGCAATTGGAAGCGAACAGGGAGATGGTCTTCTAAAATCCATTGTGCTAAATCACGTGCAAGCTGAGGCAAACGAACCGCACCTTTTTCTACTGCGAATGCTGGGGAGAACCAAATGGTGCTAACTTTTTCGTTTAGTTTATAGCGCTCAACTTGCTGTTTTGACCATTCATAGTCTTCACGATTACAAATCACAAATTTGATCTGATCATGCGCTGTTAAATGATCGAAGTTGCTAAGCAAGTTTCGTGCAACTTCACCCGATGTCGGGGTTTTTAAATCCACAACCTTTGAAACACGTGGGTCAACTTTAGACACATCTAAAGCACCACTGGTTTCTACAGACACTTCGCAGCCTAAATCGGCCAGACGAGTCATAAGGGGAAGGGCGTTCGGTTGAGCAAGCGGCTCACCACCCGTCACGCAAATATAAGGGGTTTTAAAATCTAAAGTAGTTTGAATAATTTCTTCTAATGATTGGCGTTCACCGCCTTCAAACGAATAGGTTGTATCACAATAAGTGCAACGTAACGGACAGCCCGTTAAGCGGATAAAGACCGTAGGCAAACCTGCGGTATTGGCTTCACCTTGCAATGAATAAAAAATCTCCGTAATACGTAAACCCGCAGACGGATCAGAAACAGGAATAGCGGAAGATCGAAGGGTATTCATAGCAAAATTAACCAGATATAAAAAAACAAAAAATCTCTACGATTATTGCTAACCGTAGAGACGAGGAGCGATAGAAGCTCCACGGAACAAGAATGCTCCGCTGAAATAAAAACTTAGTCTTCGCGTAATAATTCGTTCAAGCTTGTTTTCGCACGAGTTTTCGCGTCAACTTTTTTAACGATTACTGCAGCATATAGGCTGTATTTGCCGCATTTTGAAGGCAGGCTACCAGAAACCACAACAGAACCAGCAGGAACACGGCCGTAATGGATTTCGCCAGTTTCACGGTCATAAATCTTAGTCGATTGACCAATGAATACGCCCATTGAAATCACAGAACCTTCTTCTACGATTACACCTTCAACGATTTCAGAACGCGCGCCGATAAAGCAGTTGTCTTCAATGATTGTTGGGTTTGCTTGAAGCGGTTCAAGAACACCACCAATACCAACGCCACCAGATAAGTGTACGTTTTTACCAATTTGTGCACATGAACCAACAGTTGCCCATGTATCAACCATAGTACCTTCGTCAACGTATGCACCAATATTGACATATGAAGGCATCAATACAACATTTTTCGCTTGGAAAGAACCTTTACGCGCCACAGCAGGTGGTACTACACGTACACCAGCAGCTTTAAATTGTTCTTCAGTCCAGTCAGAGAACTTAGTATCAACTTTGTCATAGAAGCGTAAGTCACAAGCTTCCATTGGTTTGTTGTCGTTCAATTTGAATGAAAGCAAAACGGCTTTTTTCACCCATTGATGAACAATCCATTCACCATCAATTTTTTCAGCAACACGTAATGTACCGTTATCTAGGCCAGCGATCACTTCTTCTACTGCTGCACGTACTTCAGCAGGACAGTCAGCTGCAGTGAAATTAGCACGGTCTTCAAACGCTTGTTCAATGATTGTTGAAAGCTGAGACATGTTCTTCCATCCAGAAAAAAATTTTCCAAGATTTTACACTAAATCGAGTCAAAAATAGATGGTAAATCGGCCTAGGATCGGAATTAATTATTAAGCAAGCGCTAAAACCAAGAAACTAAGGGTGATAGATGTAGCACTTTCATAAAATTTGTATAAAAAATACGCAAAATATACAGAATTGTTCTCAAGCATCATTATTATGTTTAAAAAAATCAAACAAAAACTCTTTATTAATCAATATTAAAATCTAAATGTATCAAAAGTTAACAAAAAATCAGTAAATTTGCATAAAAGTTAAGCGGAGTTTCCTTTTAACATGTGCCATATAACAAGACTGTAGAAATCTGAATAACAGTTTATTTTGAGGAGAAACACATGAAATCATTACGTTTATTAACAGTAGCTGCTCTACTTACTGCTGCAGGTACTGCAATGGCAGATACCTCTGTAGTTCATGATGGCTATGCATTTGATCAAAACCAACTTATCCCAACTGGCGCTCGTCTAGAAGTGGGTACGACTGGTTATGGTGGTGCGTTACTTTGGACTGCGAACCCATACGTCGGCCTTGCATTAGGTTATAACGGTGGTGATATTTCATGGTCAGATGACTTATCTGTAGATGGCGTAAAATACGACATGGATATGGATAACAAAGTTGGTTACTTAAATGCAGAAGTACGTCCTTGGGGTGCAAGTGCTAATCCATGGGCTCAAGGTCTTTATGTTGCTGCGGGTGTAGGTTATATCGACACTGAATATGGTTTGAAATCTACAGCGAAAAGCGGTGAAATCGAAATTGATGGTAAAGAAACTTCTTTCGAACGTCTAAACGGTAAAGTGTCTTACGATAACGATATCGCACCATACCTAGGTTTTGGTTTTGCACCAAAATTAAATAAAAACTGGGGCGTATTCGGTGAAGTAGGTGCTTATTACACTGGTAACCCAACTGCAAAATTAACGGCTGTTGGTGGTACTGCTGCTGACCGCGAATTACTTGCTGACCATGAACGTAGCATCGAACAAGATGACAAATATGAATGGCTTCCAGTAGGTAAAGTAGGTGTGAGCTACCATTGGTAAGTTCTTACTGAAACAAAAAAAAACGAGCTTCGGCTCGTTTTTTTTGTTTTTAGAAAGCGTTTAAAATCTGTGACCAAATTTCAGACCATAGATCATGGCATCATTGTCTGAGACACTTGCAAGACCTGAAATATGAGATGTTTCAGTATTCGATGGTTTTGAGAGTTTCAGATAATACAAGCCAGTCGCTAGAAAATTGTTCGGGTTAAATTTATGCATCATACCTAAACCTAAACCTCGATAGCCATCACTTGGGTTTAAGGTAGACGCCGCATTTCCTGTCCCGTTGTCCCAAATAAACTCTGCAGCAGCGAGCCAACTCGGATTCAATTGATGTGCAATCCCTAACTTTCCTGACCATTGATCTTTCTGATATTCCACCAATTGGATATCAGCTAAATCACGGTAATGTGGATCGAGTGCTGCGTATTGAAGCACGGCATTAAACTGCGGTGGCTGAATGTTGAAATCTTTCCAATTAATCCACCGAACTGTGCCATATACAACATTGTGTGGGCTAATGGCTGTTTGAAAATCAAAATTGACGCTTTGTGGCGTTTGAATGGAGGTATGGGTGTCTGGTACTAATTGAAAAGGACCATTTGAATATAAAGTTGATTCAGAGGTCTTATTTTCATGTTTGATTTTTGAACGATAGGTTAGGCTAGTTTTAATAGCGTATTCAGGGATTTGATAGCTTAAACCGAGCAGCCAACCAAGCGCTTCATCTTGTTTAAAATCGGCATGGTAGCCATTGAGAGCAGCATATTGTTGCCCAGAAATTTTTAAATCACCTTTAAATGTTTGTAGGCTTAAACCGCTATAAATATTCCAATTATTATTGGGTTGATAGCCTACCAGTCCAGTTAGGTTATGCGTTCTAAAGTTAATATCGGCGCTTTCAATATCGATATTTGAGCTATCTGGTAAGCGAGGACTATATTGGTAACTGATATCAGTATGAAAAGGTTGCTCATAAATTACTCCCGCAGAAATATTTTCATGTGGTTGAATTTTGAGTGCCAATTTCCCAGAAAATTGTTGATGGGCGAGATTCCCTGTAGAAAAATCAGTTACACCTAGTTCACTAATTGAAGCTTGGTTCTGTACTTTCCCGTTAATTTGAGCATCAACATAAGCGAAACTGGCTTCAGTATAATTTCCGGGTTCAAGAAAGGCCGAGATCGATTGATCTGAGTTTTCTATCCCTGCTGCATACATGATTTGTATGGGGCAGACGATACCGACTGCCACTGCGACGAATTGATTTTTCATAAAGTCCTGGCTTATGGGTCGGAAGTAATGAAGTTTTAATTTTTATTGTGTTGAACGTATTTTAATCACAATTAAAAATAAAGCCAAGAAAACCTAGATAAAATATGTGTTTACCAAAAAAAGAGGACAGCAGGTGTCCTCTTTAATTCGTCAATTGGTCTATCAGTCTTCTGGGTAAGCGACTTTTTTCAACGCTTTGATGTCAGCATCTGGTGAACATAAAGAAATAAACTCATAGCCATAACCGCGTAGTAAATGTCCTTTGCGAACAGCAATCCAAGTGGTATTAACACCAAAAATATCGGTAGGAATTTGTTTTAAACGGTAATCACGTTCTGGGTCATATGCCACATCGTTGACAATACCCACTCCCATATTAAGTTCAACATAGGTTTTAATAACGTCTGCATCAAGTGCGGACATCACGATATCAACATCAAAGCCTGAATCTTCAAAGGCTTTATCAATTTTTGAACGACCTGTAAAACCACCGTGATAGGTAATAATTGGATAGTTCGATAAATCTTCAATGGTGATATTTGATTTTTGGGTCAGTGGGTGCTCTTTAGGCGTAATGATGCTGTGTTGCCAGTTGTAGTAAGGCACGCTTGCCAGGTTATCTTCATTGGTTAATGATTCGGTTGCGATCCCGATATCCGCTTCACCTTGAAGGAGCATTTCTGTAATTTCAATAGGGCTTGCTTGTTGCAAAATTAGATGAACTTTTGGAAATTCTTTTTTAAATTGGTTCACAATCGGCGGCAAGACATAACGTGCTTGCGTATGTGTGGTCGCAATCGTCAATGTCCCTTCATCTACTTTGTTAAAGTCATCTGCCAGACGTTTAATATTGTCAGCATCCACGAGCATGCGTTCAACGATACCCAATAATGACTGGCCTGGTTCGGTTAAACCGAGTAGACGTTTACCTTTACGGATGAACAGCTGTACACCAAGTTCATCTTCTAAATCTTTGATGTGTTTACTCACGCCAGACTGCGAGGTGTAAAGTGCAGCAGATGCTTCTGTTAAATTAAAATTCTGACGTACGGTTTCTCGAATAATTCTTAATTGTTGGAAATTCATAATTTTATTTTACCTTAAAAGCAAGTGGGGCTTGTGACGGCCCCAACTTTTTGTTTTATGCAACTTGGTTTTCAAATAAATGCAAGTTCGTTGCACTTAACCATACCGTTTGATTTGGGCGGAATTGATGTGCTTTCGCTTCATCAGCCGTTAATGAAATTTCGATCAGATTGCCTTGGCGGTCATGCAGTTCAGCAATGACTTTACCTGCAATCCAAAGCTCACGTACAAAAGTCGCTTGGATGGCATTTTCTTGCGGCTGTGCATGAATACGCAGTTCATCCGGACGAGCAAAGGCAATGACATTGCCTTGCGGTGCATTGGCATTTTGTGGCAACAAAATTCGGTCTTCACCAATTTGAAAAAGGCCATTGCTATTTTGACCTTCAAAACGGTTGGCTTGACCTAAAAAGTCAAATACAAACGGTGTTGCAGGTTTTTCATAAACTTCACGCGGCGAGCCAATCTGTTCTACGTTGCCTTTATTCATCACAATGATTTGATCGGCCACTTCAAGCGCTTCTTCTTGGTCATGGGTCACGAAAATAGAGGTGATGTGGAGTTCGTCATGCAAGGTACGTAACCAGCGGCGTAATTCTTTACGAACTTTGGCATCCAATGCACCAAAAGGTTCATCCAGTAATAACACACGCGGTTCAACCGCTAAAGCACGTGCTAGTGCAATACGTTGACGTTGACCACCTGAAAGTTGAGCAGGGTAACGGTCAGCCAAGAAACCAAGCTGAACAAGATCAAGCAAACGAGTAACCCGCTTTTTGATCTCGGCTTCAGATGGGCGTGTTGCACGTGGACGTACACGTAAACCAAAAGCAATGTTGTCAAATACGGTCATATGACGGAACAGTGCATAATGTTGGAATACAAAACCAACTTCACGTTCACGGACATGAACTTTAGTGGCATCTTCACCTTCTAGAATGACTTGACCGCTATCGGCAGATTCAAGTCCTGCAATGATACGGAGCAGGGTGGTTTTGCCACAGCCTGATGGGCCAAGCAGCGCAACGAGCTGGCCATCAGGGAAATCTAAAGAGATATTTTTAAGTGCATGGAATGCACCAAAGTGTTTTTCAATATTTTTTACTTGAATACTCATGAGGTCATTCCTTAAGAAACTTGTGAATCTTCTTTACGCTTGTCTTGTCGTTCCTGACGTAGTTCAACCCATGTTTTTAAAATCAGGGTCACAATCGCCAAGAGCGCTAATAGTGAAGACACAGCAAAAGCAGCACTAAAGGTATATTCGTTATAAAGGATTTCTACGTGTAGCGGTAAGGTGTTGGTTTCGCCACGAATGTGACCTGAAACTACAGAAACAGCACCAAACTCACCCATTGCACGTGCATTACATAGAATCACGCCGTAGATTAAGCCCCATTTGATATTTGGAAGTGTCACTTTCCAGAAAGTCTGCCAGCCTGAAGCACCCAATACGATAGCTGCTTCTTCTTCCTCAGTCCCTTGAGCTTCCATTAATGGAATCAACTCACGTGCCACAAAAGGAACGGTAATAAACACAGTAGCAAGGACAATGGCTGGAACGGCATATAAAATTTTGATGTCGTTATCCATCAGCCAGCCGCCTAACCAACCTTGAGTACCGAAAATCAATACCAACATTAAGCCAGCAATAACTGGAGAGACTGAAAATGGCATATCAATAATCGTGGTTAAAATAGATTTACCACGGAAATTAAACTTGGCAACAGACCATGCCGCAGCTACACCAAAGACGACGTTCAACGGTACGGCAATCACAGCTGTCAGTAGCGTAAGTTTTACTGCTGATAATGTATCTGGATGTACCAGTGCTTGGAAGTAAACGCCAACACCTTGTTTAAAGGCTTCAACGAAAACCAAAACCAATGGCAGAATCAGGCAGCTTAAGAAGAAAATTAAAGCAATGATGATCAGGGTATAACGAACCCATGTCGGTTCACGCGTTGCATCACGCGACTGTAATTTTTCCGCAAGCGCATTACTGTTCGTATTCATCGTGCAGTTCTCCCTGTACGGCGACTTGCCCATGCTTGAACCAAGTTAATTAAGAATAAAATGGCAAAAGAAATCACCAGCATCACAACAGCAATCGTGGTCGCACCTGCATAATCATATTCTTCAAGGCGAGAGATAATCATCAATGGGGCAATTTCAGTTTTGAAGGGTTGGTTACCTGCGATAAAAATCACCGAACCATATTCACCCACACCGCGTGCAAAGGCCAAAGCAAAACCTGTTAACAGCGCAGGAAATAGAATAGGTAAGATCACTTTGGTCACGATCTGAAAGCGGTTTGCGCCCAGTGCCGAAGCTGCTTCTTCAAGTTCAGTTTCTAGATCACTCAGTACAGGCTGTACAGTGCGAACCACAAAAGGAATACCAATAAAGATGAGAGCCAAGGTAATACCGATCGGGGTATATGCGACTTTAATGCCAATGGGTTCAAGGTACTGACCGATCCAACCAGTCGGTGCATATAACGAAGTTAATGCAATACCCGCAACGGCAGTTGGCAATGCAAAAGGCAAATCAACCAAAGCATCAACAATACGTTTACCCGGGAAGGTATAACGAACCAAACACCATGCTAAGAGCAAACCGAAAACCACATTGACTAACGCAGCAATAATGGCGGCACTAAAACTCAGTTGTAACGATTTTAAAATACGTTCTGAGCTTAAAATTTCCCATAGTCCATCCCAACCGATACCTAAAGATTTAATAAATACGGCCGAAAGGGGAATGAGCACAATTAAGGATAAATACGCTAGGGTAAAGCCTAGAGAAAGACCAAATCCTGGCAGCACTCGGGATCGCTGCGACATGATGACTCCTCAAAATGAGAAAAGCTGACTTAAAAGGTCAGCAAAATTGAATAAATGATTTTGCGACAAGCTTAATGCTCAGTACTTAAAAAGCAAATTGAAATAAATACTTGTTTTCATCAGTAAAGCTGATATGTTTCATGTGGTTTTCTGAAATTAAGTAATTGAAAATTTCAGGAAACGGTCCAAAACCTGATGCAACATTAATGTGACCCACAGCACCCATATTCACAGGGTAAAGCTTCCAAGCATCAGCAAGTTGTTTTGCATCTTCAAAGCCAAGCCAAGGATCATTTTCACTAATCAACATCGTTGTCGGCACACGAATACTCAGCTGATGAAAAAATGCTTTGTAATCCGTTGTACTGTCGCGTGCAAAGCCATTTTCACCAAAGCGAGCTGGATTGGCTGGCGCAACCAAAACTAAATTTTTGATTTTTTTATTGAGTTCTGGATGCAAGGCCAATGCTGCCACCGTGGTTAAACAACCAAAGCTATGCGCCACAATTTGAATTTCACCCTGTAAAGGTCGTACGGTTTGAACAAATTGTTTAATCCAGTCTTTTAGTACAGGATGATTCCAGTCTTTTTGCTGAACACGAGAGCTAGACATGAGCTGACGTTGTAACCAAGATTGCCAATGTACGTGTTCACTACCGCCTACACCCGGGACAATTACTGTATGTGTCATGTCAAGTTCTCCTGATTCAGTCAATGAATGGTCTTATTTTCCATTGTTGGCTTTGACGATTTGGTCAAACACGCCGCCATTTTCAAAGTGTGCTTTTTGAACTTTATCCCAACCACCAAATTCTTTATCAATGGTCACGAGTTTAAGTGGCTTAAAGACTGATGCGTATTGTGCAAGCGTTGTAGCGTTACGTGGACGGTAAAAGTTCTGAGCTGCGATTTGCTGACCACGTGGTGAATAAAGGAAGTTTAAATAACCTTTGGCTAAATAAAGATTACCTTTTTTCTCTGCATTTTTTTCTAGAACAGCAACAGGTGGCTCAGCTAAAATTGAAAGTGAAGGGGTCACAATTTCAAACTTACCCGGTTGTTCACGAATCGCTAAATGTGCTTCATTTTCCCAAGCCAGTAATACATCACCAATACCACGTTCAGCAAAGGTCGTAGTCGAACCACGTGCGCCTGAATCGAGCACTTTGGTGTTTTTATAAATTTTACGGACAAATTCTTGAGCTGTTGTATCATTACCACCCGCTTGATGTTTTGCCCAAGCCCACGCAGCTAAATAGTTCCAACGTGCACCGCCTGAGGTTTTCGGGTTTGGGGTGATAATACCCACGCCTGGTTTAACTAGATCGCCCCAATCTTTAATCGCTTTTGGGTTGCCTTTACGTACTAAGAACACAATCGTTGAGGTATATGGCGTTGAGTTTTGCGGAAGTTTCTTTTGCCAATCTGCAGGTAAAAGTTTGGCTTTTTCTGCAATCACATCAATATCTGCTGCCAGTGCTAAAGTCACCACATCGGCATCTAAGCCATCAATGACGGCACGTGCTTGTTTACCTGAACCGCCGTGAGATTGTTTAAAATTAATTTTTTGACCTGTACGGCTTTCCCAATATTTACTGAAGTCTTTATTCACACTTTCATAGAGTTCACGCGTTGGGTCGTAAGATACGTTTAAAAAGTCTTTTGCAGCTGCGCCAAAAGAAACCGTCGAAATGACTGCAGCAAGAACACCCAATTTTAATTTTGCGGAAATAATCATGTGAACCTCAATAATTTTTACTTTATCTGTAACATGGGTGAAGAATAGCGCCAATCTTTATGCATAAAAAATAATTAAAAACGAATTTTATATGAATAAAAAAGATAAAAGGCATGTCTATGAAAAAAAAGCATCGACCTTATGCGAAAGGAAGATGCATTTCAGTATTTAAAGCATTATTTTGAATTATTGATCTTCACGATTTGGTCAAAGACACCACCATTTTCAAAATGTTTTTTCTGCACTTTGCTCCAACCACCAAACTCTTTATCAATCGTGACGAGTTTTAAAGGTTTAAAAACATTTTTATATTTTGCTAAAACTGCCGCATTACGTGGACGATAATAGTTCTGTGCAGCAATGGTTTGACCTGCAGGTGAGTACAGATAATTTAAATACGCTTTGGCTAAATTTTCATTGCCATCTTTCTTGGCATTTTTTTCTACAATCGCAACAGGCGGCTCGGCCAAGATAGAAAATGAAGGGGTCACAATCTCAAACTTACCCGGCTGTTCACGAACTGCCAAATGTGCTTCATTTTCCCAAGCCAATAACACGTCACCAATACCACGTTCAGCGAATGTAGTTGTTGCACCACGAGCACCTGAGTCGAGGACTTTGGTTTGCTTATAAATTTGACGGACAAATTCTTGGGCTTTTGCATCATTACCACCTGCTTGATGTTTGGCCCAAGCCCACGCTGCTAGATAGTTCCAGCGCGCACCACCCGATGTTTTTGGGTTCGGGGTAATAATGTCGACACCCAGTTTAATTAAATCGCCCCAGTCTTTAATGCCTTTCGGGTTGCCTTTATGCACTAAGAACACAATGGTCGATGTATATGGCGTTGAGTTTTGCGGGAATTTTTTTGCCAGTCTTTTGCAACTAAACCACGTGCAGCAATTTCATCAATATCTGCAGCCAAAGCCAAAGTGACGACATCTGCATCTAGACCATCAATAACTGCACGAGCCTGTTTGCCTGAGCCACCATGAGATTGTTTAAAGTTAATGTCTTGGCCTGTGGTTTTTTTCCAATAAACACTAAAGTCTTTATTGAAGTTGTCATACAATTCACGGGTTGGATCATATGACACATTTAAGAAATCTTTGGCAGATACACTAAATGCTGTGGCAGAAATGAATGCAGCCAAAACCCCAAGTTTTAATTTCGATAGATTCATGTTGTCCTCAATTTTTATACATGTTTTGTTGGATCAGGCAAGAATATCTGTAGTTTTAATGCAGAAAAAATAATTAAAAAAGAATTTAATATGAACAAAAAAGAAATATATGCTGAGCAATTATTTTTTAAAATCAAGTGATGTAATTGGGATGACGACGTATGCAGTGTTTTAAAAATGCGCAGCAAATAGAACAAGTTAATTTACTTGATCGCGCCTTTCACTATGGCGATGGCTGTTTTAGCACGGCACGTATTCGCCAAGGACAAATAGAACTTTTAGCTTTGCATATTGCACGATTAAAACTGAGCAATGAGCGATTAAAGCTAAATGCAGATTTAAACCTTATTGAAGACACTTTAAAATTGTTACGTAAACAAGATGTCGTCAATGGCACTTTAAAAATTGTGTTGAGTCGTGGTATTGGTCAGCGTGGTTATAGTTTACCTGAGCACCCAGCAGATGTTTGGGTGTTTTATTACCCTAAAACCGTTGCTGATTTTGAGTACGAAACTGTCGAAAGTGGTGTATTACATCAAGCCATTGGGTTAACCATGCCAAGTTTGGTGGGCTTAAAGTCCTTAAATCGATTAGAACAAGTCATGCTCAAAGCAGAGTTGGATCAAACTCCATGGGGCGAAGCTTTGGTGACGGATGTGCAAGGTACAGTTGTTGAAGGTGTGAGCAGTAATTGTTTTATTCGTACAAATGAAGGATGGATTACGCCCGAACTTCGTTATAATGGCGTGCATGGTGTCATGCGTGCAGAAATTTTAAAACGGATGCAGCAGCTTCAGATTCCATGTACTCAACGTCACGTCAATATGGATGAAATTACGCATTTTCAGAGTGTTTTTTTCTGTAATGCTTTAAGTCCCATGAAAATTGCATCAACTCTGAATGGAGTTGAGTTAGATGTTCAAGCTTGTATTGAACTTTTCCGAACACTTCAATTAAGTCAGATTCGTTAATATGTCCACCGCGTCTAAAAAAACAAATAAGAAAAAATCTGCCAAAGCAGGTTTTCCATTTAAAGCATGTTTGGTTGTGCTACTTGGTATCGTTGTACTTGTGGCGATTTTACTGTGGTCGAGTTTATTTAAAGCCTATCCCGTGGAAGGCAAAAAGCAAATGTTGGCGATTGGTGCAGGGGATACCTATTCAGGTTTTATTGACCGACTGGCCAAAGAGAAACAAGTTCATTTTCCTATTATTTTGAAGTTGTACCAAAAGTTCATGATCAATGACACCTTAAAAGCAGGTGTGTATGAAATCCATGAAGGCATGAGCGTACGTGAAGTCATGAAACTGATTTCTAACTCTGAAAATGCGCAAATGAATCGAATTTTAGTGATCGAAGGGACGACATTTAAGCAACTCATTGATGCTTTAAAAAATGACCCATTGGTAACGCATGACATTAGCAATCTGCCTTATTCAAAGATTTTGCAGGAACTAGGTATTCCTTATTCACACCCAGAAGGTTTATTTGCTCCGAATACTTATTTCTTTGCAAAAGGCGAGTCTGATCGTAAAATTTTAAAAGATTTGTACCAACGTCAAATGAAATCGCTAGATCAAGCTTGGGCAAATCGTGCTAATGATTTACCGTATAAAGATAAATATGAAGCCTTGATCATGGCATCGATTATTGAAAAAGAAACCAGTATTGATAGTGAGCTTGAACAAGTGTCTGGTGTATTTGTGCGTCGTCTCAAACAAGGGATGCGTTTGCAAACAGATCCAACTGTGATTTACGGTATGGGTGATAAATACCAAGGCAATATCACTCGCCAAGATTTACGTACACCTACAGCATATAATACTTATACGATCAATGGCTTACCGCCTACACCGATTGCTTTGCCAAGTCAAAAAGCCATTGAAGCCGCGATGCATCCAGATGCGTCAAATAACATCTATTTCGTGGCAACAGGTAACGGTGGTCATAAATTTAGCAGTAATTTGTCAGACCATAACCGAGCGGTACAAGAGTATTTATCGGTAATTCGTGCGAAAAACTAAGGAGTGAGCATGTTTATTAGTTTTGAAGGCACGGAAGGTGTGGGTAAAACTACACTCATTCGTAAACTACATGATCATTTCCAAAATTTGGGTAAAAATGTCGTACTTACACGTGAGCCGGGTGGTACACCTATGGCTGAACAAATTCGTGCATTACTTCTGGCCGTCAATCATGATGAAGCAATGAGTGATGATACAGAGTTGTTACTTATGTATGCTGCACGCGCACAGCATTTGGCGCGCGTGATTTTACCTGCATTGGCAGAAGGTAAAATCGTTTTATGTGATCGTTTTGCCGATTCGAGTTTTGCTTATCAATGTGCAGGACGTGGTTTAGATCGTGACAAGCTCAATGTCTTAAATGCAAGTTTTGTTGCGCGTATGCCAGATATTACTTTTTGGCTTGATGCACCGATTGAAACAGGAATGTTAAGAGCAAGAGAGCGTGGTGCTTTAGATCGTTTTGAGCAAGAGAAAGCAACTTTCTTTGAGAAAGTAAGATCAGGTTTTGCTGAGATTCATCAAACGCACCCTGAACGAATGAAACGCCTTGACGCAACCCAAACACCTGAGCATGTATTCCAACAGGCATTATCGCAACTACAGCAGATCTAAAATGCCATAGTATTTGTTAGGTAATTGATTTAAAAATCATTCATAGCATAAGTTATGGATGATTTTTTATGCATGCTACAAAACAGGAGATTATCAATTTCCTTAAGACTGAATTTGCGCCAAGCTTAAAGCATTGCACTATCGTTGAAGTTGGTGAAAAGGCTGCCACTTTAATTTGGCATGTGACTGAAAAAGATTTGCGGCCTGGCAATACTGTTTCAGGCCCGACTATGATGACTTTGGCGGACTTTGCATTGTATGTGGCAATACTTGCAGAGATTGGAATTGTCGGACTTGCAGTCACCACAAGTATGAATATTAACTTTTTAAGGAAGCCTGAGGCGAATAAAGATTTGCGGGGAGAATGTCGATTACTTAAAGTCGGTAAAAGTATAATTTATGGTGAGGTATTGGTTTATTCAGAGGGTGTTGAAGAGCCTGTGGCTCATATTACCGGTAGCTATTCGATTCCTCCGCAGCGATATTGAACTGAAAATATGCAGTTGATCAATTAGATTGGATTAAAATGCAGCAGTCTGTCTAAATAAATTGTGCATTGGTTGGTGAATTTTCTGCGTAGTGTATTTTTATTTGCATAATTTCAATAGCTTAGTAGAAATCAATTAACTCATAAGTGTTATTTTAAATCTATAATTGAATCACAGATTTGATTGGTTAAATACATGACTGCTACTGCACATGAAGTTGTTCGGCTCTTTCAGGAGCATGCATATCCTTTGTCAGAAAAATTGACAGAAATGTTGAATGAGCATTACTCACATCAAACTGAACGGCGTGGCTGTGGCTATACCCAAGCCACACGTGTGTTAGCTGAATATATTAATGTGCCGCGTGCATCACATGAATTTCAAGATCTCAAACTCTTTGATCAATATGACACGCATGGTTTACGCAAAATTTTAGATCAAAGTCGTGCTTATCATTTAGATTTGTCAGGTTGGCGTCATCTAGATTTAAATCAAAATTTAAATCAAAATATTCAGCAATTGAAACAATTTACAGACTTTTACGAGGTTTTACAGAAAGAATTACATCTTCAAAAAAGTTTGCGTCAAATTCAGCAACATGCAAATTTGGAAGAAAGTAAGCTTATTTGTACCTTGATTGAAGATCTGATTTTGCCAAAATCGTCAACTGAAAACCAAATCGTTGAAGTACAAGCACTGGCTAATAAGCCAAAAGTTGGCTCTTGTCCAATGGCTGAAAATTTCTTTTTAAAAATTGCACATCGACGTGTATTTCGTAGCGGTGAAATTAATATTTTTGTAGATGAATACGGTCAGCCCTTATTTATGGAAAAATTAAATATGGGGGATAACCATTCTTGTATCAGCTTGAAACCTGTACTCATGAATGGTGTCCGTATTCCAGCCGGTTCACTTTTTTCCGTCGATTATGATGCAGAACAATTAGTTGAAAAACGGGGGAATCGTGAGTTTAAAGGCTTTGTGATTCCTTATCAGGCCATTTCTGGGTGGTGGTTTTTACGCTTAACGACTTTGGCTGTGTCGCCACAAAATCGAAAACGTGCATTCAGTACACATTTTCAGCAGCAAGTGGATAATGGTCTGTATAGTCCAGGTACGACTGAGCTTCAGCAATTAATAGATGTGGCGATAGCGCAACTTTGAGTATTTCCATCATGTTAGATGTATGCTTTTCGCCAAAATATTTTGCTCATACCCATACCAATAGTATGGAAAAATTATTGGCGGTTGGAACAGCTTTAGAACAATGGCAGAACATCAGAATACATGAGCCTGAGTGTATCGACGCTGAAATTTTAAGCCAAGTACATGATCCTGTTTATGTGGATGCTTTTATGACAGGGCAGCCCGCTAAGCTTGCGACCTTTTCAGGTTTTAAGCCCTGGAATACTCAGCTTCGAGATGCCGTGTTGAGAATCAATGCAGGGCAGTTGATGGCAGCAGATTTGGCTTTGCAAAAAGGCATTGCAGCAAATGTTGCACAGGGTTTTCATCATGCAGTGTATGAATATGGCGGATCATTTTGCACATTCAATGGTTTGGCTTTGGTGGCACAGCAGAATCCGAATAAAAAAATCTTTGTACTCGATTGCGATCAACATGGGGGGAACGGCACAGCTGAGTTTACTAGACGGTTAGAGAACCTTTTTAATTTTAGTATTTATGGGCTACATTTTGGTTGTCCTACTTATGAACGTTCTTTAACACGGCATGTGCATAAAGATCGTGGAAATTTCGCACAATATACTTTGGCTATACATGAAGGAATACAGCATGCCAAAGCATGGGGTGCAGATTTAATCATTTATCAAGCAGGAATGGATTGTCATCAAGCTGACCCTTTTGGCTCATCATGGTTTAGCACCGCTTTGATACAGAAACGCGAAGAAATGGTCTTCAATTTGGCTAAACGTGCAGATATTCCGCTGATGTTTGTATTGGCTGGGGGCTATCAAAATATGAATGATCTTGTCAATCTACACTTAGAAACTTTCAAAGCTGCACTACACATTTATGGGTAGTAAAATCAAAAAAAGCCGACTTCATGTGCGGCTTTTTTTGATTTAAAAGTTTTTAAGGGACTAACTCAGTATTTACTACAGGGCAATCAACCGTGAAATCAGGTGGTGTTAACACTGTTTTACGCAGTTCATCGGCTTGTTCTGGATAATCCAAAGTAAAATGTAAGCCACGAGACTCTTTACGTTCCATTGCACAGCGCACAATCATTTCTGATACCAGTACCAAGTTACGGAGTTCAATCAGATTTTTACTGACTTGGTAATCTTGGTAATACTCGGTAATTTCACGATTGAGCATTTCAATACGATGGAGCGCACGTTGAAGCCGCTTGGTTGTTCTGACAATACCCACGTAGTTCCACATGGTTTGGCGAAGCTCGTCCCAATTCTGCAAAATCACCACGTCTTCATCAGGGTTGGTCACTTGCGAGTCATCCCATTCTGGGACATGAGGCGCCTGATAAGTCCCTTGATGCTGTGCAGTGATATGTGCTGAAGCACTCATGCCATAAACGAAACATTCCAGTAAGGAGTTACTCGCCATACGGTTTGCACCATGTAGGCCGGTATAAGAGGTTTCCCCAATGGCATATAGGCCTGGAATATCGGTCTGACTGTTTTCATCAACCACAACGCCACCACAGGTGTAGTGTGCTGCTGGAACCACCGGAATCATTTCTTTGGTAATATCAATACCGAGTTCCATTAAGCGTGCATACAATGTTGGGAAATGTTCTTTGACAAATTCTGCAGGTTTATGGGTGATATCAAGCCAAACATGACGGATTCCTAGACGTTTGATTTCATAATCAATCGCGCGCGCTACGATATCGCGTGGTGCTAATTCGGCACGCTCATCAAAGCGCAGCATAAAGCGTTCACCATCTGGAAGACGTAAATAGGCACCTTCGCCACGCATCGCTTCGGTAATTAAGAAAGAGCGAGCTTGAGGATGATATAAGCAGGTTGGATGGAATTGGTTAAACTCCATATTGGCAACACGGCAGCCTGCACGATACGCCATGGCAATACCATCACCCGTCGCAATGTCGGGATTTGATGTATATAAATATGCTTTCATGGCACCACCACAGGCAAGGGCAGTGAAGGGTGCTAAAAAGGTATGTACTTTTTCGGTTTTTTCATCTAAAGCATACAGACCGAGAGCACGGTTTTCAGTTTCAGGATTTAATTTTTGTGCGGTGATTAAATCGATTGCAATAAAATTTTCAAAAATATGAATATTGGCTTTTTCTTGCGCACGTTCAACCAATGTTGTGGAAATAGCACGACCTGTGGCATCTGCTGCATGGATAATCCGCCGTTGAGAGTGACCACCTTCACGTGTCAGATGTAACTGTTCTTGTTCGTCTAAAGTAAATTGCACACCCTGATTCAGTAGAAAATCGACAGAAGATTTACCACCTTCAACGGTTTGTTTTACCGCCGCCATTTCACATAAATGCGCACCGGCAATCATGGTGTCATTGATATGCTGTTCAATGGAATCTGTTTTATCGAGGACGGCAGCAACACCACCTTGGGCATAATATGTGCTGGCATCCGTCAGCGTCGATTTAGCTAAAACAGCAATATTAAAATGATCTGGTAGCGATAGGGCTAAACTTAGGCCTGCACCGCCACTTCCCACAATAATTACATCAAATTGATGTATCGTGTTTAAATTAGACATGTCCATCAGCTAATTTTAAAAATGTCCGATCATCACAACTGTTTTTGCCTAAAAACGCAATGACTATAAATTAACTAAATAATGAAAAATATTCATAGATCTGTAATATTTAAGGAATGTTTAAGATTGTTTATCATAAATAATCATCAAACATTTTATTACGAAGCTTAGACTTGCATTGTGATAAAAACTAACGTATTTCAAATGATAAGCACAATTGAGTGAATGCTAACAATGAATAAATCGTATTTACAAAAGGGACTCTATGCAGCTGTGTTTACGGTTGCTAGCGTGCAGACTCAGGCAGCGGGTCCTGTTGATTTTTCCAATTTGGTTGAACAAGTCAGCCCAGCTGTCGTAAGCGTGAATGTGGTTAAAAAGCTTAGTCAAGAAGAGCTTTTGCAGCAACAAGTCCCAGAAATATTACGACGCTTTTTCGGTAATCAGGTGGTTATTCCGCAGCAAAAAATGCCGCAAGAAAAGACCGGTTATGGAAGCGCATTCTTTATTAGTAAAGATGGTTATTTATTGACAAATCACCATGTGGTAGAAGATGCCTCGAAAGTCACCATTGTACTGAATGACCGCCGTGAAATTGATGCCACAGTTGTGGGTAGTGATGAGCGGACTGACGTGGCTTTGTTAAAGGTCAAAGGTTCAAATTTTCCTGAGCTACGCACAGGCAATGTTGACCGTTTACGTGTAGGTGAGCCAGTGTTGGCCATTGGTTCACCATTTGGCTTTGACTATTCAGCTTCAGCAGGAATCGTTAGTGCTAAAATGCGTAATATGATGGGAGAAACCTCGGTTCCATTCATTCAAACCGACGTGGCATTGAACCCGGGTAATTCTGGTGGTCCATTATTTAATCAGTCTGGTGAAGTGGTCGGGGTAAATTCTCGTATCTTTAGTGGTACAGGCGGTTATATGGGGTTATCGTTCTCGATTCCCATTGATGTTGCAATGGATGTTGCAGACCAATTAAAGAAAAACGGCAAGGTAACACGTGCTTATTTAGGCGTCATGCTACAAGATATCGATCGTAATCTTGCAGAGTCTTATAACCTTTCAAAACCAGAAGGTTCTTTGATTACTCAAGTTGCACCAAATTCACCTGCTGCAAAAGCTGGCTTTAAAGTGGGTGATGTCATTTTGAAATTTAATGGCACACCAATTTCACGTACAGGCGAACTGCTGAATTATCTTAATCGTACAGGTCCAAATCAAAGTATTCAGCTTGAAGTACTGCGTGATGATAAACGCCAAAATATTTCAGCAACCTTGATCACAGCACCAGATGATACGCCTGCAAAAGCTGAAACGACATCTGTGAAAAAAGGTCCAGTGATTGGGGTGTCGATCCGCAACTTAAACGCAGATGAATTAAAACAACTGAGTCTAAAAGGCGGTGTCTTGATTCAAGATGTGCGAGCTGGTGGTATAGCTTCACAAGCGAGAATTCAGCCGGGGGATGTTGTCACCCAAGTTAATAATAAAGTCGTAAACAATGCTGAAGATTTTGTGAAAGTTATTTCTGAGTTGAAAAATGGTAGCATTGCACGTGTTTCTTTGATTCGTCAGGGACAGCGTGCGATTGTGGGCATGCGTATTCAGTAATGAGTTACTAAATGAAAACCACTCCAAGCGAGTGGTTTTTTAACTTTAGCGTTTTTGCAATTCACCCTTAGATAAAAATGGGTAGACTGTGGGCCACAATTTAAAATTTGCAGGACGCTATGAGCGATATCTTTGATTTAAAAATTACAGTTCAAGCTGAACATATCGACACATTAAATCATGTGAATAACGTGGTGTACGTCAGTTGGATGCAAGATGTCGCGACAGCACATATTGAAGCTTTGGGTTTAGGCTTAAAAGAATATATTGAATTGAAGCATGCCATGGTCGCTGTTGAGCATCATGTGCAATATCGTAAAGCAGCGCTCGAAGGTGAGGAGATTATTTTACGAACTTGGCTAAATGATATCAATGCATTGTATTCGTTTCGGCAGTACGTATTTTATCGCCCTAAAGACAAAGCGATATTATTTACAGCCAATACACAGTGGGCATGCATTGAAATTGCTACAGGCCGTCCAAAGCGCATGTCGCCAACATTTACCCAAGCTTATCAACCCATCGCAGATAGCCTAAATCCGCTTGATTTTAGTACTTATGATTTCTGATTTTTAAATGAATCCTCATATTAAAGCGAAGACTAGTTAAGTTCTACACGCAGGATAAGTGCTTAGCATAAAAGCAATGCATTATTTTCGATACTTTGAAAAATCCATCTGCTATAATCCTCGGCAATTTCTATTCGGCTTTTGCTATGCATAAAGAATTGCATGCATAGCGCTTTTATTTTTCCAAGGTAGCCCATGGCGCAAGCTAAAAAATCTGTTGATATAAAAAACATTCGTAACTTCTCGATCATTGCGCATATCGACCATGGTAAGTCGACGCTTGCCGACCGATTTATTCAAACTTGTGGTGGCCTGCAAGATCGTGAAATGCAGGCACAGGTTCTAGATTCTATGGAATTAGAACGTGAGCGTGGTATCACGATTAAAGCTACGTCTGTGACTTTGTATTACACTCATCCTAACGGTGAAGAATACCAACTCAACTTCATTGACACACCTGGGCACGTTGACTTTTCTTATGAAGTTTCACGTTCATTGGCTGCGTGTGAAGGTGCACTGTTGGTTGTCGATGCTGCACAAGGTGTCGAAGCACAGTCTGTTGCTAACTGCTATACAGCAATTGAACAAGGTTTAGAAGTACTACCTGTTTTAAATAAAATTGATTTGCCGCAAGCAGAGCCAGAGCGTGTTATTCAAGAAATTGAAGACATTATTGGTATCGAAGCGACTGAAGCACCTACATGTTCAGCTAAAACCGGTCTAGGCATTGAAGGGGTGCTTGAAACACTAGTCAATGTCATTCCTGCACCCGAAGGCGATCGTAATGCACCATTACAAGCCTTAATTGTTGACTCTTGGTTCGACAACTATTTGGGCGTGGTTTCTTTAGTTCGTATTAAAGAAGGTCGTGTGCGTAAAGGCGATAAAATGTTGATGAAATCAACTGGTCAAACGCACATCATCACCTCAGTAGGTATTTTTAATCCTAAACATACAGAAACTGACATGCTCGAAGCAGGTGAAGTTGGTTTCGTGATTGCGGGTATTAAAGATATTTTTGGTGCTCCAGTTGGTGATACGATTACCTTGGCAACTACACCAGAAGTTGAAAGCTTACCGGGTTTCAAAAAAGTGAAACCACAGGTCTATGCAGGTTTATTCCCAATCGATTCAAGTGAATTTGAACCCTTCCGTGAAGCGCTGCACAAACTGCAAATTAATGACTCAGCGTTGTTCTTTGAACCTGAAAGTTCGGATGCACTCGGTTTTGGTTTCCGTTGTGGCTTCTTGGGTATGCTGCACATGGAAATCGTACAAGAGCGTTTAGAGCGTGAGTATGATCTTGACCTGATTTCTTCAGCACCAACCGTAATTTATGAAGCGGTGATGAAAAATGGTCAAACCATTTATATCGACAGTCCTTCTAAAATGCCGGATGGTTCAACAGTTGAAGATTTACGTGAGCCAATTGCTGAATGTCACATTTTAGTACCGCAAGAATACTTGGGTAATGTGATGACTTTATGTGTTGAACGTCGCGGCGTTCAAAAGAATATGAAGTTTATGGCCAACCAAGTGGCCATTACGTTTGAAATTCCAATGGCTGAAGTAGTGATGGATTTCTTTGATAAATTGAAATCATGTTCACGCGGTTTTGCATCGTTAGATTATAACTTTGTGCGTTTTGAGAGTTCATCTCTAGTTAAGGTGGATGTGTTAATCAACGGTGAAAAGGTTGATGCCTTGGCCATGATTTGCCACCGACAAGATGCTCGCCATCGTGGTATTGCACTTGTGGAAAAAATGAAAGATTTAATTCCACGTCAAATGTTCGATGTGGCTATTCAAGCAGCGATTGGTGCACAAATCATTGCACGTTCAACTGTAAAAGCGATGCGTAAAAACGTTTTGGCTAAATGTTATGGTGGTGACGTGTCGCGTAAGAAGAAACTTCTTGCGAAACAAAAAGAAGGTAAGAAACGTATGAAACAAGTGGGCAGCGTCGAGATCCCACAAGAAGCGTTCCTTGCTGTATTGAAAGTAGAAAGATAATAAATAGAGGTTTATGAGCTCATGGATTTTGACTTTAATTTGATCCTTGTTCCTGCCACAGTCATTTTTTTCTTAATTTGGCTGTTGGATAAGTTTGTCTGGAAGCAACGGCAGACCAAAGGTAAAGGGAATGAAAATGTCGTTATCGCATGGGCTTATGATTTCTGGCCGATTCTAGCGATAGTTTTGGTGATGCGTTCATTCTTATATGAGCCATTTAATATTCCATCTGACTCTATGGTTCCAACCTTAGAAACAGGTGATTTTATTGTGGTGAATAAATATCAGTATGGCGTACGTTTACCTATCGTCAATAAAAAAATTCTTGATGTCGGTGAACCTGAGCGTGGTGATGTCATTGTATTCCGTTATCCACCACAACCAACCATCAGCTATATTAAACGAGTGGTCGGTTTACCAGGTGATCATATTGTTTACGATCATGGTCAACTGAGTGTGAATGGTCAAAAGGTGGCAAAAGTTCCTGTAGAATTTAGCCGTGAAAAAGATCAACTTGATACACCTACATCGATTTATCATAAAGAAACCATGGGTAAGCATACGTTTACCATGCGTGAGCTTGAAGGCGTCAATGTTGCGCGCCAAGCGCCATTTATCAACTATGTTGAAAATGGTAAATATTCAACAGAAAATGGTTTATATTGGGAGGTTAAGGTTCCTGAAGGTCACTATTTCGCGATGGGGGATAATCGTGATCAAAGTGCGGACAGTCGTTTTTGGGGCTTTGTGCCTGAAGAAAACCTCACTGGACGTGCTTTTTACAAGTGGATGCATAAGGAACCTGGTTTAAAACTGCCTTCATTTAGTCGTAATGGCAGTATTGATTAGTCTTACATCAGGAAAATAAAATGAGACATCAACGGGGAACGTCTTATATTGCAATTTTAATTGCTGTGATTGGTTTTGCTTTTTTAGCTAAAATTGTTATTGCGGTTTGGGGACCGTATCTCGATAACAAAATGATTAATGGGTTAATCGAGGAGCAGTTAAAAAGTGGACCTGCGAATATTAGTCCAAGTAAATTTGTTCAAGAAATGGATAAAAGATTTTCAATGAACAGTATTCGCGATGTTAGTTTTAAAGATATTGCTCAAGTCTCTAATGAAAAGGGGCTTGAAGTAAAAACGGATTATGAAATAAGAAAACCTTTCTTATTGAATATTGATATTGTGTTGAAGTTCGAGAAAAGTTTTGATCAAAGCTCAGTCCAAGCTAAATGAAGCTCGTTTAGCAAGTCGTATCGGTTATCAGTTTAAACAACCTGAATTGTTGCAACTGGCCTTGACCCACCGATCGGTGAGCCATAAATACAATTATGAACGCCTAGAATATCTGGGCGATTCATTATTGGGTATGATAATTGCCAATTATCTGTACCATGCCTACCCGCATGAAAATGAAGGGCGTCTAACGCGTATGCGTGCGACACTGGTTCGTCAGGAAGCGCTAGGAAAAATTGCCAATGACTTAAAACTCAGTCAAGAATTAATCTTGAGTACCGGTGAGTTGAAATCTGGCGGTCATCATCGTGAGTCTATACTTGCGGATACTGTTGAATCGATCATTGGTGCAATCTATGTCGATTGTCAGGATTTAAAAATTCTGGAACCGATTGTTCTTAAATGGTATGTGCCATATTTAGATCATATTGAACCAACTGATCAACTGAAAGATCCTAAATCACGTTTGCAAGAGTATTTACAAGCACGTAAAAAACCTCTCCCGGTTTACGAGGTTGTAGATATTCAGGGTGATGCTCCGAACCAACATTTTAAAGTTGAATGTACAGTTGAAGGGCTCCCTGTTAAATACGGTGAAGGTTCAAGCCGTCGCTTTGCTGAACAGGCAGTAGCGGCAGAAATCTTAGAAATTTTGGAGAAAAAGTCTTAATGACTACTCATTCCGATCACGTAGATGCTGATCACGAGTCGCAAGGCGACAGTAACGATTTAATTAGTCAGTTTTTTAGTGCACAAGGCACTGAAATTCCAGCCGATTTTAAAAGTGGGTTTGTGGCGATTGTTGGTCGTCCAAACGTGGGTAAATCAACGTTGATGAACCATATTTTGGGTCAAAAACTTTCCATTACCTCTCGTAAACCACAGACCACACGTCATAAAATTGTGGGTATTGACTCACGCGAAAAATCTCAAGCGGTATTCGTAGATACCCCGGGGATGCACAAAAAAGAAGTCCGTGCCATCAATAAAATGATGAACCGTGCGGCACATTCTGCACTTCGTGATGTGAACTTAGTTTTGTTTGTGATTGATGCAGACAAATGGACACAGAATGATGATTTAGTGTTAGAAAAGCTAAAAAATGCCGATATGCCAGTGATTCTTGTGATCAATAAAATTGATACACTAGAGAATAAAAACCATGCATTACCATTGATACAAGAGCGTGCAAAATTAATGAATTTTGCAGAAATTGTTCCTGTATCAGCATTACGTGGTGCAAATTTAGATCATTTGCGCAGCACGATTGAGAAATATTTACCATTTCAACCACCACTGTATTCACTTGAGCAATTGACTGATCGTTCAGAGCGTTTCCTTGCCTCTGAAATTATCCGTGAAAAAATCATGCGTCAATTGGGGGAAGAGCTTCCTTATGATTTAACGGTTCAAATTGAGTCGTTTAAAACAGAAGAAGCAACAGTTAATCCAAAAACTGGTCGTCCTAAAGCGGCGTGTACCTATATTGATGCGACGATTTTTGTCGATCGCTCTGGCCAAAAAGCCATTGTTATTGGTGAGAAGGGTGCCAAACTGAAGAAAATCGGTATGGATGCACGTGTAGATATGGAAAAAATGTTCGAGCAAAAGATCATGTTGACGCTTTGGGTGAAAGTCAAAGGCGGTTGGTCTGATGATGAGCGTGCATTGAAAAGCTTAGGTTATAGCGATATCTAATCGTTAAATAACAAACTTTGAGGGAAGAGTAATGATGAAAGTATTAGTTGTAGTGGCATGTGTTTTGTTTCTACAAGGGTGTATTCATAAAATCGTTACTGTTCCTGTCAAAGTGGCTTATAAAACCACAAAAGGCGTGGTTAAAGGTACTGCTGCAGTTGTGGGTGCAGTCATTCCAGATGGGGATGAAGATGAAGACGACAAGAAAAAGAAAGACAAGGATTAATATTTCAAATCATGCGTAATGAGATACTGCATGGTTATTTAATTCACCATCGTAAATATCGTGAAAAAAGTCATATTGTGCACTTGTTTACTCAGGAGCATGGTCGAATTGATGGTATTCTCAGGCAAACGCCACCTCCCCAGTATCAACCGATTTGCTTGCAAGCATCCGGCAAGTCTGAGCTTAAAAATTTCAGTAAACTTGAAATTGTCAATCAACCGATTTTCTTTTTTGGTGATGCTTTTTTTTCAGGATTTTATCTAAATGAAGTCTTATTGAGGCTATGTCCGTTAGAGGTTGAGATGCATGAGACATTTGCTCAATATGCACACACCTTGGAACAACTTCAATGCATGTCTGTCCAGGCCAACCCTGATCTATTCTTACGGCAAATCCTTAGACAATTTGAGCATGTGCTGCTTGAAGAGTTGGGTTTTGCGTTGGATTTTTCAACTGATGCAAATCAACAGCAAATTCAGCCTCATGAAAATTATCAATTTCATTTAAACGAAGGTTTTCAACCTGTCATTAAAGCCTCACGCGCAACATTGTCAGGTCAACATATTTTAAGTATGTGTGATTATGAAAAAGGTGGGGAATTTAATTCTGAACAGTTACAATTACTGTCTAAGTTGTACCGACAAATGATTACTTCCTTGCTTGGCGATCGTCCATTAAAAAGTCGTCAATTGTGGATACAGAATTCTCAAACTCAACGTCATTAGGAAAGAATTATGGCAGCTTTGCTTGGTGTAAATATTGACCATGTGGCAACACTACGAAATGCACGTGGGACAACTTATCCAGATCCTGTGAATGCCGCAATCATTTGTGAGCAAGCGGGGGCGGAAGGGATTACGCTGCATTTACGTGAAGATCGTCGCCATATTAAAGATGATGATGTACGTCGTATGCGTTCTGTATTAAAAACCCATATGAACCTTGAAATGGCAGTGACCAATGAAATGGTTGAATTTGCCAAAGAGATTCAGCCGCATCATGTATGCTTTGTTCCTGAAAAGCGTGAAGAAGTCACGACTGAAGGTGGTCTAGATGTGGTTGGGCATTTTGAAGATGTAAAAAACGCGACTCAAGCACTCGCGGCGATTGGTTGCGAAGTTTCATTATTTATTGATGCTGACTTTGCTCAAATTGATGCAGCGATTGCCTGTGGTGCGCCTACGATTGAGTTGCATACAGGTGCATATGCAGATGCTGAAACACCTGAAGCGCAGAAAGCAGAGCTGGAACGTATTATTCGAGGTGCTGAATATGCGGCATCTAAAGGATTGATTGTGAATGCTGGTCATGGCTTAAATCTTGACAATGTCACTCCGATTGCGCGCATTGCTCAAATTCATGAATTGAATATTGGTCACTCGATTATTGCTGATGCTGTATTTATTGGATTGGCACAGTCTGTAAAACAAATGAAAGCTGCGATTAAAGCCGCACGTTAATTTTTAAGTAAAGTATATGTCAAATATTGATTACGATGCCCTAATGAAGCCAGTCATTGGCTTCTTGGGGTGTGAAACACCAAAAGCATGGCTAGATGAAGCTTTAAATAATTTGGATATCCTGATGCAGGATCATGCCAATTGTGAAAAGAAAGCAGCAAGTACAGCAATGAATTTGATGTTTCGTTATAGTTTTTTCTCGGATTTACAAATCAAACTGGCACAGCTAGTACGTGAAGAAATGCTGCACTATGAGCAAGTGCTGGAACTGATGGCAAAACGTGGTCAGGAATGGACTGCAATCAGTGCTGGTCGGTATGCAGGTGGTCTACGTAAAGAAGTGCGGACTTACGAGCCAGAAGCGTTAATTGATATCTTGGTGATTGGCGCATTTGTTGAAGCACGGTCATGTGAGCGTTTCTATGCGCTTGCACCACATGTGGATGAAGAGTTGGGGCGGTACTACCGCTATTTGCTAAAGTCTGAATCACGCCATTATGAGGACTATTTAGCATTGGCCATGGATGTGGCGACGACCAATAAGCTGAAGAACCCGAAAGAAGATATTCAGATGCGTATTGAGCATATTCGTGAAGTTGAAAAAAATCTGATTAGCAGCCCAGATGATTTATTCCGCTTTCATAGTGGTGTGCCAGTCAAAGCCGCTTGATAAAATAATCCTCCAAAATGGGGGATTTTTTATGCACTTAAAATAAACGATAATAAGAATTATTTACATTTGTCTTGGGTGAATCTAAAATGAAACGATCTCTATGAATCAAACAATTTAAGCTCACTTATTCAATATGAAATTACAATTCACTGTACTCTGTATCGCTTTGTGTGCGGTTGGTCAGGCTCAAGCGCATTATCCTTATGTTGCGCCTCTAAACTATCAAACTTTTAATAATCACAGTGCCATTCTTTCTGGTTTTTATGACAATCCGTTTGTCTCTGAAATAGCTATTAAAAACTTTAATTTCCATGTGCATACACCGTCAGGTGATAAGCTACATTTAATGGATGCCGATTGGGCAAAAACGCAAACAGTCAGCAGCTATAGTTTAGAAAATAAGCAGGATGGCACGTATCGTATTCGCGGTGAAAAACAGGGAAATACAGCGCGTTTTGCTTATGATCAAAAGCAGTGGAAAGCGTTAATCAATGGTGCGCGTGATATTCAAAAAACTGTGAATGCAAATGTTATTTACACAGCGGAGTTGTCTAAAAAGTCGCAAATCAAAAGCATTCAAACCCAAGAAATCATTGAAACTTTTGTATCACGTCGTGTAACGTCTACACAAGTGGTGAATCATTTACATGATGGTTTTGATGTGCAATTTAAAACTCATCCGAATGCCATTATGCAAAATGAGCCAGTACAACTGAAAGTGCTAGATCAGAAAAAAGCGGTTGCGGGTTTGCAGATTGAAATTTTGCAGCAAACGACGGATTACAGCCGTGAAGGAAAGGTTTATAAAACGCTTAAAACTGATCAAGATGGAAACTTAAATTTTAATCTAGCAGATCGTGGTCAGTATTTACTGAAAATTGACTATCAGCAGCCTTTTGAAATGAAGGGAGACGCATTAAAACGATATAAATATACTTTGAGTTTTAATGTGATCTAAAGCGAAGGGTAGTTAAATGAGAAAAAGCTCTGCGATTTGCAGAGCTTTTTTTATCAAAATGATTTAGCTATCTTTTGGTTCAAGATAAAACATCGATAAACCTATCAATAAAATTAAACTGGTTTGAGTGAAAAAGTGTTTATTAAAACCACCATAATATTGCTGCGAATAGCCTGCAATCAGTAAATAACCCGTTAAATAGAGCAATCGATAATATCGGCTCTCAAAACAATAACAGATACTTGCAAAACATAAAATCAGGCAACCAATGACCATATAGTGGATATCCCAAATGATGGTGTTGATAGCAAATAAAAGTGCTGCAAGTGCGCCGATAGATAAATTACGCAGGCTTTCAAACCCTTGAAAAATGTGCATCAAAGCTAAAATGAAGAGTGGTAATAGAGCAAGTGCATATTTTATTTTCATACTGTTTTGCGTCATGAACATAAAATTTTGCTGTTTCTCGACAATGGGGCTAGTACTGATGCTTAGCCTAAGCCATTGAAGGGTTAAGTGTTCAGGGGTGTTGGCTTTAACTAAAAATTTGAGAGTGGCTTGTGGTGGGATAATATAATTTTCTTGGAATTCATGGCCATAAAACATCCAGGATTTATTGGTCTCCAATGTGCGATATTGCGTATTTTTTTGAGTTGAGATGTTAAAAAGTTGTCCACTTGCATTTAACCCAGCTTTCATACATGGCGTTTCTTTCTCGTTAACAATGCATAACGGAAGTACTGAAATTTCAAGATCTTTTCGTATTTGTTGCTGACCTGCAAAATCAATATGAACATACAGTTGATCAGATTGGTTTTGCAGTGTAATCGGTGTGCTCGCCCAATATTGTCCTTCTGTCATCTCGTTCAATACAGATTCAGATATTTCCTGAATAGTATTGTGATTTTGAATCTGCTGAGTTGGAATCAACCATTGTAGGCTGCTGTCAAGAAGGGTGTTGGTTTCACTATTATATAAATTGGGTGGCGTTTTGAAATGTTGCTCAATTTCACTTTCGGGTGTGCAGCTCACCAAATAAATTGCAAATGGGCTGATAAAAATTAAAAGAAAAATGAATGCAGTGAGATAGTGTTTTAAGGCAGTTTTATTTGATTCAGCATCAACTTGAATGAACATTTTTTTTATTTTAATGACAATGACTTATAGATTATATGTAAATCATAGGCATTAAAAAAGCCCATTTAAATAAATGGGCTTTAGAATTTGGCTCTCCAACCTGGGCTCGAACCAGGGACCTGCGGATTAACAGTCCGTCGCTCTACCGACTGAGCTATTGGAGAATCTGAATGCGATTATAAGCAGATTTTGAAGAGGGTCAAGCTAAAAATACCAATATGAGGAGAAATGCGTGATAGATGTTTTTTATTTGAACAAAAAGAAGGATTTTTTAGAAAAAATGAATCTTAGGCTTGCAAAGAAAAAATTCAATTGATAGTCTGAATACAACAAAAGAGCGTTTAAACATATGTTTAAACAGTGTGGATTTAAACCCAACTTGCCAGCACTAAAATGGCTAAACAGGAGAAAGCGAATGAATACGCTGACTATTTCTCAGATTTTTTCAAATTTTTCTTTTTACCAAGAAAACTATCTTTCCATTATTAGTAATCAAGAGCAATATCAAACACCTGTGGAAGGTGCGTACGTTGACGTTTGGCCTTTGGGTCGACGTGACTTGGCATTGGGTGATTTATTACAACTGTGGTTTAGTGAAAAATGGTTGATCAACACGCCATGTCATTTACGTTTTGAACATCAAGATGATGGCCGTCGTGTGCCTTTGCAACGCAAGCAAGATTTGTATTTATACCAATTGGCCGGTAATGCGTTATCAGGCTCAAATCGTTCTAAAGTATGGTCTATTTCAGAACAACAAGAACTTCGTGTTGAGTTAGATAGTGCTTTAAAATATTACTGCTTTCAAAAGGGCAGTAATCGCATTGATCTAAGCGAAGGCCAATTAATTCGCGCCTTACATTCAGCAATTTAAGTTTGAATCATCATCTGCTCGCATTGAATTGCGAGCAGAAAAATAAAAATATTAAGGACGTATAATCATGCATGTCGCTGTTGCATGAGCATATATCTTTCCATTGTTATCCATAATTCTGCCTTCTGAAATTGCTAAATTTTTGCTGATATTAATTAAATGGCCTATTGCGGTTAAATCTTGATTTTTAGGGATAGGTCTACACATTTTTATATTGAGATCAATGGTGCCATAGCCTATACCAGCTTCTAATGCCGAGTGTACGACACACCCTGTAACTGTATCTAAGACTGTTGCTGCAAAGCCACCATGCACACCACCAAGTGGATTTAAATGGCGCTGATCGGCTTTTACAACAAACTCTACATTACCTTGCTCAATCTTTTTGGGTTGCATTGGAATAATTTCACTAATGCTTGCAGGTGGAATTTGGCCTTGCATCATTGCCTTTAAAATTTCGAATCCAGTCATTTCTTTGATGTTCATTGGTATATCTCTGGATAGGTTAGTTTTGTGGTTATTTTGGGTTCTAAAATGGAACTTATTTAAATAACATAGCTGAAAACGTAAAAAGAATGCAAACCAAAGATTTGAATATGAAGGTTAGTTTTAGGTTTTATCGTTTGGCTTTTTAATATTTAAGTCGATTTGAAGGAAGTCAAATGGGCTGGATGAGCTTTGTTATTTAGTTTGAACCGCGAAAAAAATTGATCAAAAGCATGTTGAAGTGAAGAGTATTAATTTATTCTTTTGAAGAGTATAAAAAACCCGCGATATTCGCGGGTTTTTTAAATCTAGCTTTTTAAAAGCAGATTATTTTTCAGCAGCAATTGAAGCAATCGCAGCATCTACGCCTTCGATTGAATCAGCAGCTTTCTTAATACGTGCAAGCGCATCTACAAGTACTTCGTCTGCAGTTGCATAAGAAATACGCATGTAGCCACCAAGACCGAACGCATCGCCAGGAACTACTGCAACACCAGTTTCTTCCAACAACCATGCAGAGAATTCTGTGCAAGATTTTAAACCTTTGGCACGAATTAAAGGACGGATGTTTGCGTATGCATAGAATGCACCGTCAGCAGGAAGGCAAGTGATACCGTTGATGTCGTTCAAACCTTTCACAACTAAGTCGTGACGGCGTTTGAATGCTTCAATCATTGGCTCAAGAACGTCTTGAGGGCCATTCAATGCAGCTTCAGCAGCAACTTGTGAAATAGAAGTTGGGTTTGAAGTTGATTGAGATTGGATTTTTTTCATCGCACCGATCAGTTTAGCAGGGCCCGCTGCGTAGCCAATACGCCAGCCAGTCATTGCATAAGCTTTAGATACACCGTTAAGAACGATTACACGGTCGTAAAGGTCTGGTGCAACTGTTGCGATGTTGTAGAATTCGTCGTCCCAACGGATTGGTTCGTACATGTCATCAGAAGCAACTAAAACTTCTGGGTATTTACGTAGTACGTCAGCTAAAGCAAGCAATTCTTCTTTAGTGTAGATCATACCTGTTGGGTTAGAAGGGCTGTTTAGAACCACTAAACGAGTTTTGTCAGTGATTGCAGCTTCTAATTGAGCAGGCGTAATTTTGAAACGTTGGTCTTCACCACATTTCACGATTACAGGAGTACCTTCAGCAATGATCACCATGTCTGGGTAGCTTACCCAGTAAGGAGCAGGGATAATTACTTCGTCACCTTTGTTTAACAAAGCAAGTGCCAAGTTAAAGAAAGATTGTTTACCACCACAAGAAACCAAAATTTGGTTTGCAGCGTAATCAAGGTTATTGTCGCGTTTTAATTTAGCAATAATTGCTTTTTTAAGACCTGGAGTACCGTCAACAGCTGTATATTTAGTGAAGCCATTGTTGATAGCAGCAATTGCAGCATCTTTGATGTGTTGTGGGGTATCGAAATCCGGTTCACCTGCGCCTAAACCAATTACGTTTTTACCAGCAGCTTTCAATTCAGCAGCTTTGTTAGTAACAGCAAGTGTAGGGGACGGTTTGATGCTATTTACACGATCAGACAGACGTACGTCCACGGCAGTATTCCTTCTTATAGGGATTAAAAAATAAAAAGCACACTATCTTAGCTTAAATGCACAGTAATGGGGAGTGGCAAAATCAACAATGTGCAAAAAAGTGTGATATTCCATCCTAACCCTATAATTGAGAAAATTTACATTGAGTTACTTAAGTTTTAATCAAATTTTATGGAAAAATCTTAAAGTCACGGATAAAAAAAGGGCATAAAAAAGGCCACAATATGTGTGACCTTTTTTAATTAAATTTTATACTTCAAATACTTTGCTTATTGAACAAAACGCGATAAATCTTCTTCAGGGCGAGCAGTTAGCACTTCTACACCATTTTTTGTTACAAGTAGCGTGTGTTCGTACTGTGCAGACAAGCTATGATCTTTAGTCACGACAGTCCATTTATCGCCAAGAAGTTTGGTTTTCCAGTCGCCACCATTCACCATTGGTTCAATTGTGAATGTCATACCTTCTTCTAAGATCATGCCTGTATTTGGTTGACCATAGTGTAAAACTTGTGGTTCGTCATGGAAAACGGTACCAATACCATGACCACAATATTCACGTACAACACCAAAACGTTCTGATTCAACATATTGTTGAATAGCATAGCCGATATCACCCATGGTTGCGCCTGGTTTTACCACCGCCATACCACGGTACATGGCTTCTTGGGCAACTTTGCATAAACGGTTCGCTAAAATAGATGTTTCACCACCCACGATATACATCATGTTGGTATCACCGTGGTAACCATCTTTAATCACAGTGACATCGATGTTTAAAATGTCACCTTTTTTTAACTTTTTGCTTTCAGATGGAATACCGTGACACACCACATGGTTCACTGAAGTACAGATTACGTGCTGAAATGCTGGACGACCTGGCGCAGCGCCATAACCTAGACATGCAGGAATAGCTTCTTGTTTATTGACAATATAGTCATGACAAATCGTATCAAGTTCGAGGGTAGTCACACCTGGAACAATATGCGGTTTGATCATATCCAAAACTTCTGCCGCCAGTCGACCCGCGACGCGCATTTTTTCAATTTCGTCAGGCGTTTTAATTAATCGACGTGGAGCTTCGTAAGTACTGTTCATGATCTCTAAAAACTTTTGGAAATTTGTATGTGACTATGGTATAAATAGCCGCCCATTTTATCAAATGCTTTTTCGTGAATATCTTTCACGAGCTTTGTGCGATGGGGCAATAAAATCCGCACATATATCGACACATTTCTCTGGGTGCCTTTTTAGGTGGAGAATGCGGGTATATGGAGGCCTAACCCAAACTTTAAGGTAAAGAAAATGGCAGATTACAACGTAAGCATGCGCGACCTTCTTCAAGCAGGCGCACACTTCGGTCACCAAACACGTTTTTGGAATCCAAAAATGCGCGAATACATCTTCGGCGCGCGCAACAAAATTCACATCATCAACCTTGAGCACACTGTTCCTGCGTTAAATGATGCTTTGAACTTTGCTAACAACTTGGCTAGCAAAAAGAACAAAGTTTTGTTCGTTGGTACAAAACGTGCAGCTTCTGCAATCATTCGTGAACAAGCTCAACGTGCAGGTCAACCATATGTTGATCACCGCTGGTTGGGTGGTATGTTGACTAACTGGAAAACTCTTCGCCAGTCAATCAACCGTCTAAAAGACCTTCAAACTCAATCTACTGACGGTACTTTCGCTAAACTTACTAAACGTGAAGCTTTAGAACGTACTCGTGAGATGGAAAAACTTGAACGCGCTCTTGGCGGCGTTAAAAACATGGGTGGTTTACCTGACGCATTATTCGTAATCGATGTTGATCACGAAGCAATTGCAATTAAAGAAGCTAAAAACCTTGGTATTCCTGTTATCGGTATCGTTGATACAAACTCTAACCCAGACAACGTAGACTACGTTATCCCTGGTAACGACGATGCGATCCGTGCAGTTACTCTTTACGCTTCTGCTATGGCTGATGCGATTCTTGCTGGTAAAGAATATGCTCAATCACAAGCAAATGCACAAGCTAAAGGCGAAGAAGCTCCTGCTTCTGAGGCTTAATGCGTTTGACGTAAGCTTGTCATTTTTGCGACACGTGATGGTGGCAAAGTAAGCGTCATGTATGCAGACGGCCCAAGAGACAGCTCTGGGCCGTTTCTGTTCTAAAAAAGAATTCATTTTCTACCGTATTTAGGAGATTAACATGACTGCAGTTACAGCAAGCATGGTTAAAGAATTGCGCGATCGTACTGGTCTTGCAATGATGGAATGTAAAAAAGCATTAACAGAAGCGGGCGGTGACATCGAATTAGCGATCGACAACCTTCGTAAATCTGGTCAAGCTAAAGCTGCTAAAAAAGCGGGTAACATTGCTGCTGACGGCGCGATCACTATCGCTCAAGAAGGCAACAAAGCAATCCTTTTAGAAGTGAACTGTCAAACTGACTTCGTTGCTAAAGACGAAAACTTTGCTGGTTTCTCTGCTAAAGTTGCTGCTGCTGCGCTTGCTGCTGGTGTAACTGATGTTGCTCAAATTGCTGAATTGAAACTTGAAGATGGTACTACTGTTGAAGAAGCTCGTATCGCGCTTGTTCAAAAAATCGGTGAAAACATCCAAGTACGTCGTGCTCAAATCGTTGAAGGCGACAACCTTGCAGTTTACAAACATGGTTTAAAAATCGGTGTTGTAGTTGCATACGCTGGTGATGCTGAAACTGGTAAAGGTTTGGCTATGCACATCGCTGCATTCAACCCAGTTGCTGTAAACGAAGCTGGCGTTTCTGCTGAACTTATCGCTAAAGAAAAAGAAATTGCTGAAGCGAAAGCAATTGAATCTGGTAAACCAGCAAACATCGTTGAAAAAATGGTAACTGGTTCAGTTCAGAAATACTTGAACGAAGTTGTTCTTGAGAACCAAATGTACGTTATCGACAACGATAAGAAAGTTGCAGAAGTTCTTAAAGCAACTGGTACTACTGTTGCTAACTTCGTACGTTTCGAAGTTGGTGAAGGTATTGAGAAAAAAGCTGAACTTTCTTTCGCTGAAGAAGTTGCTGCTGCTCAAGCTGCTGCAAAATAATCACTGATTATTTGTAGAAAAAAAGCCCTCGTTTTAGAGGGCTTTTTTTATGGCTGTAGCTTTACTGATTTCAAAGCTATTTAAACTTTATATTGTGTGCATTCTTGTGCATAGATTCTATTTTTATCCATATTAATGACTATAATGAGTTGAAAATTTCGATTTAAACTATCTTATGGCAAACAAAACAAATTTAACCATCGGCGGAATTATTGTTGCGCTTACAGCCACTTATTTCGGAATCGATTTACAACAACAAAAATCTGCACCAGTTCAGACGACAGCGGAACAAAACGCACAGCCACAAATAGAATCAGTACAACCTGTAGATGCTCAACAAAAAGGGCAGAGTGCTGAAGATGTTATTGCGCATGCATTTAAAAATAAACTCAGTAATGTTCAGGTTGAGGGTACAGGTCGAGTGAAAGCGGTACTTCGAGATGATAATGAAGGTAGTCGCCATCAAAAGTTCATTTTGACCTTAAATAATGGTCAAACGCTTTTGGTCGCGCATAATATCGATCTTGCTCCACGAATTGATGATTTGCAAAAAGGCGATACAGTTCAATTTTACGGTGAATACGAATATTCAGATAAGGGTGGTGTGATGCATTGGACACATCACGATCCGAATGGACGTCATCAGGATGGTTGGTTAAAGCATCAAGGTAAAACCTATCAATAAAAATCACGTAGTCATTTTTAACTTTAGTCATTTAAATGATCATGATTCAGATGAAGCTATCAACATAAAATTGGATTAATCATATTGAGTAAAAGCCAGTGTTTAAACACTGGCTTTTTGGTCGTATAAATAGAAAAAATGATTGGAAATACCAGAGATAAATACACCTATAAACAATAGGGTTTTAAGCATCGAATATGAAGAAAACCGATGTGGAATAAGTGAAAAAGAGATCTATGAAATTAATCGTGCTCTAAATGCTCTTTATTTGCGATTTATAGCGTGTTTTCCAATTGCTAAGTACTTTGCCTGCAAATGTATCTAAGCACCAAATAGGGCCAATGAGGAGGAATTGGAGATCTTTGAAAAAAGAGGGCTTTTTACCTTCAATTTTATGGCCATAAAATTGACCAATCCATGCGAATATAAAGAGCGCGATATAAAAGCCATATCCAACTGGTAACACCCAAATTAGCCATGCCATGATTAACGTTAACGCGGCCATTGCAACAGCAAGCACAATGTCTAAACGTGCGTAAAAGATAAATGCTAAAGCAAGTAAGACAGCAGTAAGTAGCGCGCTAAAATGCGCCAATATGCCAACGATTGAAAAATAAATCGTGGGTACGCAAATCCAGTGAATCATTTTATTGGTTTTATTTTGATGACTTTCGCTGTATTCATCAAACCATTCGTTGATTGTTTTCATGATAGTCCTTAATCATGGGGAAGGACTCCAATATAAACAAGAATGGAGGAAGGGTCAAAATCAGGATTACTGATGATTTGAAAGGCTAAGAGGCTACAAATAAAAAAACCACGCTAGGCGTGGTCTGTTAAATGCAGTCACTTCATTGGAGAATTAAGAATTTGGACCGTCTACGCGCTCAATGCTCACATTTGCAGTACCCGCACTGGTAATGCCCAATTGCTTAGCAGCACCATAAGATAAATCAAGAACACGGTTACCATGGAATGGACCACGGTCATTTACTTTCACCACGACGCTTTTACCATTATTGCGATTCGTAACACGAATAAAGCAATTAAGTGGCAGGCTACGATGTGCTGCTGTAAGTGCGTTCATGTCAAACGTTTCACCGCTTGCTGTTTTACGACCGTGGAATTGACGACCGTACCAAGAAGCAGTACCTGTTTGAGTGAACTTACGAACAGTATTCGATGCAACAGTATTTAACTTTTCAATCACTGAAGGCTCATCTTCAGGAATTTCGATTTTAGCAGCGATTGTTTGACGACGAATTTTATCGCCAGAACGCTCAGTGATTGAAAGGCTACTTAAATTCGTAAAGTTTGAATTGAAGCTTTGAGCTTCTTTATTCAATACACGAGCTGCAAGACGAGAGTTGTCATTATCATGATTGAATGATGATGACTGAACCATCTCAGCTTGTGACTGACTTAGCGCAACTGCCGTGGCAACCGCTAAGGCATATTTAATAATTGATGACTGCATTGTTTATCTCCCAATGGCATATTTACTGGTTCAACTAAGTCGCTGATATCCAGGTAAACACGTCTGATATTTCACTTTTGCAACTATATTTAACGAGATGGATAATATTCATGCCATTAATAGGCTGTCTAGTGTTTAATTAAAATACTTTGAAAATGTCTAAAAAATTAACAATATTTGGTTAATAAATAATCAATAATGTAACAAGGTGTGTAAAATGTCGAATAAATGCTCATTTTGGTGAAAATATTTGTTGACTTTTTTGCTTTATAAGAAAAAACCAGTCTTATCGACTGGTAACTTCAGTGCCTAAAAGCCATAGTGCAGTCGCATACATACGGCTTTTGTTATAGGTTGTAATGACCTGAAAATTTGGATAAGTGATGTAATAAATTGGTCCATAACTATCTTGCAATTGGATGACATTGACTAAATCGAGATCATCGATTTTTACCAATGGATTCATAGGGGTTACACCTTGAGCCTTGAGTACACCATAGGGTGTTGGCTGGTTTAAATCCTTTGCAATAATAGCATCTGGGTTGTTTCCGCTATAGCGAGCAGCAAAAGCAATCGGTTGATTACGCTGCCAACCATAATTTGCTAGATAATTTGCAATTGAACCAATGGCATCGACAGCCGAATTACGCAGGTCAACATGACCATTGCCATCGTAGTCCACACCAAATTTTGGAATGTTACTTGGCATAAATTGAGGATAACCCACAGCACCTGCATATGAACCGACGACAGAGTTGGTTGGAACACCATCTTTATATGACCAAGCAATCAGTGCAGCAAGTTCATCTTGGAAATATTGCGCACGGCGTTCATAGCCAAAACCAAGGGTCGCCAAAGCATCACGGGTAATAAAATTACCTTTATTGCTGCCGTAGCCTGTTTCAACACCCAAAATGCCTAAAATCACGGATTGAGGCACACCAAATTGTTGTTCTGCACGATTTAAAGTGTCGGCATATTGATTTTTGAAGCGAACGCCGCGTTGAATTGTACTTTCAGCTAAAAAATTGGTTTTATATTGATACCAAGGCTTTGATTCGCCGGGTCGATTCATAATGCTAATAATATTGGGTAGGTTTTTACTACCTTGCATTGCCCAATCAATTTGATTTTCACTCAGACCATAGGTTTGCATTGCATTTTGTTTAAAGCTTGCATATGCCGGATGAGATTGGAAGTCGTTGGCCTGACAAAAACTGGTCAGTGAAAGTGAACCGGCCATAATGGCAATATGTGATAGTTTTTTATAAAAATTTCGATTTAGCATAAATAAAAAATTTCCAGTTGCTTTAGCGATGAGTATGAACAAAATTTCGAGGGGGTAAAGGTCCTGAAAATTGTGATGACCTTCTGGTTTCTTAGCTAATTAAAGGTAAAGGTTACCAATAGCAACTAAGATACCACTGACAGTGCATGCTTTCATAAATAGATATACAAAAAAAGACAAAGCAAAGGGTTTTTTCGCAGTTAACATATTGAAAAGTGACATATTCATTTACATAACTTGCAAATATTCACAAATCATTTGAAATAAAGATGACTCTAAAACTCATGCGTCATAAAAACGCAGAACGAGTAAACTTTATCGCGTTGCGAAATACTGTTTAGAAGCTACAAAAGTTGCAATGTTATATCTAAAAATAAAGGGACAGGATTAAAAAGGTACCGGTCTAAAACACCCATATGCAAGCAGTGGTTTATTCATTACATAGTTTTTGTTCGCCAGCGCTTCAATGCTGTTGAAAACGTCGCTATATATAGTAGAAATATAGACTGAATGATAAAAAAGAAAGAGATTGAATATTAAAATGGACGCATTGAAATTTAAGCCAAAATGACGGCTCACATTAAAATATGATCTATATTCAGGTTCTTCCTGTTCTTTGTAGATTTTTAAAAATTGTGGATATCAATGTACTGTCTTTCTTTTAATAAAAATCTGTTTAATTCTAGAACTGTGTTTGCATGACTATATAGTCATTGTATCGGGATTCGATTTTATGCGTTTAGCCATAAAAAAACCTAGCTGAAGCTAGGTTTTGACGAAAAGCGAGATTTATTTGTTAAACATCGCATCATGTGCTTCTGCAAGGGCACCTAGCTCTTCTTTGGTTAGATTTGGGAAAATCTTATCAATTGCAATATGAATAGCTTTAATCACGGCAGAAGAACCGATATCGGCTGCTTTACGTTTAATCATGCCTAAATCGAGTGTTTTATTAAAATCATTCATAAAATGACACACTGCAGCTTCAGCAAACTGTTTATACAGTTCACCAAAAGCAGCTTTATTGATATCTACACCCGATTTAATTTCGGCATAACTATTTTTAAGGTTAGTGACTAGTCCTGCATCTAAACTTAGACCTACACGATAAGTGCCAGTCGCGTCTTGAAATAAACTTCGTTCTGAAAATTCAATGGATTGTTTCACCACATCATTCGGAGATTTACCTAGTAGTTGCTTTAACAATACGGCGACTGTTGATTTGACATAGCCAGCCAGTTTTTCTGCTGTGTCGCGCTTATCGCTTGCAGGAAACAGATGAACAGGAGCTAATATAGTTGCACCAATGATTTCTTCATTAATCAGCAAAGCTGTTTTATCACGTAAAGGATAAAGGGGTTCACTCGAATTTTTTTTCGCGTGACCATTTTGGATACTGCTTAGAAGTTCCTCAGAAGGAATAAAACCAAAAAATGGCATCACTAACCTCAATTTTTTTATTGTCGCGCCAATCGAATGGGGCGAGGCATCCATGTTAAATCCGATACACGACAAGGGTTGATATCCAATCCACCACGGCGTGTATAGGCAGCATATACCATCAGCTGACTTGGTTTTAAATGTTGCCAAATATCGGCAAACATTTGCTCCACACATTGTTCGTGGAAACCATTATGCTGACGGTAAGAAATAATATAAGCCAGAATACTACGATAACAAGGCTTAGTACCTTTATACCGTATAAATACCGTTCCCCAATCAGGTTGACCCGTGACTGGACAGTTACTTCTTAATAAATGTGAATAAAGTTGAATTTCAACTTCTTCTTGCGCTGCATCTTCATCTAAAGAGAGTAAAGCTGCATTAGGATGATTTTCTAACTGGGTGGGTTCTAAGTCATCAATACAGATGCCTTGCGGTTTTGAAATTTCAACTTCATCAACATGAAATAGATCAATAGTCACAGCCGCATTGGCTGCAGCAGATAAGTCTTTTTCAACGGTTGCTTTAAACGCTGCCTGAGAATCAAATTTGGTAAAGTTCATACTATTAAAGTAGAGCTTTAAAGATTTGGATTCGATGAGGTTGTCTGAACTTGCAGGCAAAGTTAAACGGCCAATAGCGACTTGAGGCACACCAGAAGCATTTAACCAAGAAATTTCAAAAACATGCCACCAGTCTGTACCTTGGCGGATGCCTTCCACATGGGCATATTGTTCACGTGCAGTGGCACGTGCAATCGGAAACAGAATATCGGGTTGATATTCTGTTGGGTAGTTGGTGTCTTTACCTAAAAGGGATTGTTCTACACTCATTATTCACGCATTCCTGAACCACGAGAAAGTAAATGATACGCCACGCCATAAAGTACAACGCAACATGCAGTAATTACTGTCAGTGAAATGCCGACATTCACATCGCTATGGCCCAAAATACCGTAGCGGAATGCATTGACCATATACACGACAGGGTTGATTAAAGAGAGATTTTGCCAAAAAGGACTCAATGATGAGATGGCATAGAAAACACCGCCTAAATAAGTCAGCGGAGTCAGGACGAAAGTCGGGATAATCGAAATGTCGTCAAAAGATTTTGCATAAACAGCATTAATAAATCCGCCAAGAGAAAACAGCAGCGAAGTAATGAGAACTGTATATATAGTTACGAAGATATTGGTCAGGTGTAATTCAGTAAAAAATAGGCTCATCACAGTGACAATAAAGCCGACTAAAACACCACGGCAAACACCACCGATCACATAACCCCAAAGCACCAAGTGTAACGGCACTGGACTCATGATTAATTCTTCGATGCTTTTTTGAAATTTTGCACTAAAGAAACTTGATGACACATTGGCATAGCTGTTGGTGATGACCGCCATCATAATTAAGCCGGGCACGATGAACTGCATATAGCTAAAACCGCCCATTTGCCCAATGCGTGAACCGACTAAATTACCGAAAATCACAAAGTACAAACTCATGGTGATCGCAGGTGGGAGAAGAGTTTGCGGCCAAATACGCATGAAACGGCGAATTTCTTTATACACTAAGGTGTAGAGGGCGATACACAGTTGGTTAAAATTCATTGTGCTGCACCTTCAAGATTTTTTTCGACCATACGGACAAACAGTTCTTCTAGTCGGTTAGATTTATTACGCATACTACGAACCTGAATACCTTGAGATTCCATGAGTTGGAATAAATCATTCAAGGTATGGGCTTTATCCATAGTGACCTCTAAAGTGACGGGGTCAACTAAGTTGAAACGAACACCAATAATTTCAATATGGATCGGTTCAATGGGTTCGGCTAAATCGAAAATAAAGGTTTCTTCATTTAACTGACTGAGAAAACCTTTCATGCTGGTGTCTTCTTTAATCACACCACGGTCAATAATTGCGATTCGACGGCACAACATTTCTGCTTCTTCTAAATAGTGTGTCGTTAAAATAATAGACGTACCTTTTTCGTTCATTTCTGTGAGGAAATCCCACATCGAACGGCGTAGTTCAATATCAACACCAGCAGTCGGCTCATCTAAAATCAGCAGTTTAGGTTCATGCATCATGGCACGAGCGATCATTAAACGGCGTTTCATACCGCCCGATAGCATGCGTGCTTGGGTGCTACGTTTTTCCCAAAGACCAAGCTTTTCTAAATATTCCTCTGCACGTTTCTCTGCTATCTTTTTAGAAATACCGTAATAACCAGCTTGAGTCACCAAAATATCAAATGTTTTTTCAAATTGACCAAAGTTAAATTCTTGAGGGACAACGCCCAAACACTGCTTTGCATGCGAGGGATGGGTATCTAAATTGTGCCCAAAAATTTCGACAGTACCTGAAGTTTTACGGGTTAGTGAACTGATAATACTAATCGTGGTAGATTTTCCTGCACCATTGGGACCTAAAAGTGCATAAAATTCACCTTCGGGTACTGTTAAATCAATACCTTTAAGCGCCTGAAACCCATTTTTATAGGTTTTTGACAGCTGCTTTAACGTTAGTGCATCAGTCATAAATAATTCACTCTATAAATAGTGTGAGTATTGTGCGATATCGGGGCAAATAAACCAAGTAAATCGTATGGAATTCTGCATTTTAAAAATAGAACGTTGTATAAAGCTTAAGCAGAAAAATACCTAACATCTATATAGTTGCTTTACCTTACAGTTTTTTTTGTTATGATGTGCGCAATCCAAAATAAGCGCTCATAGCTCAACTGGATAGAGTACAGGTCTCCGAAGCCTGTGGCGTGGGTTCGAGTCCCGCTGAGCGCACCATTTTTTAGTTTTTATTCTCCAACTAAATTTTGCAAATCAACTGCTTTTTTTATATTTCTATTCACTTCTATCAATCTCTAAGACTATTATTGCTTTCGCCATCATTGATGTATCTGTTTCCAAAAATATTAAATTTAAAATGTTTCGCTGGTTATTTATTCCAAGTTATACAAAACATTTAAATTGAAAGCTTATTAAGAGTGGCAATATCAAGTTCACTGTATTTATATCTGCATCTAAATCAAAAGAATCAATTGAAAACACGATTATAAAAGTCATGCACCAAAATAGTGGAGCTTGGAAACTTAATAGAACACTTATCGTTTTATATTGCCTAAATAAAATAGGGAAATGATTGGTATTTTTATAATAAGATATTGAAAAATAATAAAAAATTAATTTTGGCATGATGTGTGCAATACAGTATTCAAACTTGGATACAAGAATGAGCACATCAATGAACCCAATAAAAACTTTAGGTTGGACTTTAGCAGAATGGAAAGCGGGCTACGCGAATAACACAATTCAATTGGAAGACTTATATGCCTTGGTTGAGCAATTTGACCATGCAGATCCAGCATGGATTTCAATTGCCTCTATAGAACAATTAACTGCACAGATTGACGCTTTAAAACAAATCGAAAATGCTGGGGCCTTACCTTTATTTGGTGTGCCTATTGCAGTGAAAGACAATATTGATGTGGTGGGCTTTGCGTCAACGGCTGCGTTTAAATTATTTACGGACATAAAAACTGAAGATGCCTATGTGGTGCAACGCTTAAAACAAGCGGGTGCGATTATTGTAGGCAAAACCAATTTAGATCAATTCGCTACTGGTTTAGTGGGTACACGTTCGCCATTTGGTGCAGTGCCGAATACTTTTAATTCTGACTTTGTAAGCGGTGGTTCAAGTTCAGGTTCAGGCAGTGTGGTGGCGCGCGGTTTAGTCCCGATTGCGCTCGGTACAGATACAGCAGGCTCAGGGCGTATACCCGCAGCATTTAATAATATTGTTGGTTTAAAGCCAACCAAAGGTCGCTTTTCAAATACAGGCTTATTGCCTGCCTGTAAGAGCCTCGATTGCATTTCAATTTTTGCCTTAATCGTCGCTGATGCAACTGTAGTGGCAGAAGTTATGGAAGGTTTTGATGTAACCGACAGTTATTCACGTGTGAATCCTGCTACAGCGCCTGCAAAGTTCAGCGCACAATTAAATTTAGCCATTCCAAAACAATTAGATTTTTTTGGCGATGCTCAATCTGTTGTTGCATTTCAGCAAGCATTAATTGAATTAAAAAACTTAGGTGCAGAACTGACTGAAATTGATTTCAGTGCTTTTAGTCAATTGGCGAGCCAACTTTACCAAGGGTCATGGGTTGCAGAGCGTACTGCTGCAGTTGCAGACTTATTAGAAACATCGGTACACGACTTTGATCCAACAGTTTTAGAAATTATTCAAAAAGGCCAGCAGTACACTGCGGTTGATGCTTATAACGCCGAATATTTAAAGCAAGAATTGGCTCGAGACATTCAGCAAACCTTAGCGCAATTTGATGCCTTAGTGGTGCCAAGCTCGCCAACCATACACACGCTTGCAGAAATGGCTGAATCGCCAATTGAAAATAATAGCCACTTTGGCACCTATACCAACTTTACCAATTTAGCAGACCTTAGTGCCATCGCTGTACCTGCAGGCTTTCGTGCCGACGGGCTGCCTTTTGGAATCACATTCATTGCACCGGCTTGGCACGATACGGCTTTAGCAGATTTTGCCGAAAAATGGCAAAAGCATTTGAAATTACCACTCGGTGCAGTAGCGAAAACATTGCCTGAAGCAAATTCAGTCATGTCTGCACCATCCGCACAACATTTTCGAGTTGCAGTCGTAGGCGCACATCTCACAGGCATGCCACTCAATTTCCAACTGACAACACGCCAAGCCGTGCATGTTGAAACCACAACGACTTCTGCCGATTACGCCCTCTATGCACTGCCGGGCACAGTACCGCCAAAACCAGGTTTAGCGCGTCAGGAAGCGGGTCAAAAAATTATTGTCGAGCTTTGGGATATTCCAAAAGCACGCTTTGGTGAATTTGTTGCTGAAATTCCAACACCACTGGGTATGGGCAATATCGAGCTTGCCGATGGACGTTGGGTGAAAGGCTTTATTTGTGAACCTTATGGCCTAAACGGTGCAAAAAATATCAGTGAATTTGGCGGCTGGCGCGCCTATATCCAATCACTGCAAGCAACAACAGCAAAATCAAATTAAAAAATTCGGGGAAATAATCATGTTTAAAACAGTTTTAATTGCAAACCGTGGTGAAATTGCTGTTCGTGCGATTCGTACATTAAAGAAACTCGGTGTTCAGTCGGTTGCCGTATATTCAGAGACAGACCGTTATGCACAACATGTCTTAGATGCAGATGTGGCGGTTTCACTTGAGGGCATCAAACCTGCAGAGACTTATTTAAGTATTGAAAAATTGATTCAAGCAGCCAAACAAACTGGCGCTGAAGCAATATTTCCAGGTTATGGTTTTTTGTCTGAGAGTGCTGATTTTGCCCGTGCATGTGAGGAAAATGGTATCGCCTTTATGGGGCCAACGGCTGAACAAATTTTAGAGTTTGGTTTGAAGCATCGTGCACGTGAATTGGCTGCGGCAGCCAATGTGCCCATGACACCGGGCACAGGTTTATTGGCAAGTTTAGATGAAGCACTCGCATCTGCGGCAGAGATTGGCTATCCCGTCATGCTGAAAAGTACCGCAGGCGGTGGCGGGATTGGTTTAACCCGCTGTGATGATGAGCAATCATTAAAAGATGCGTATGAAAGTGTAAAGCGTCTAGGCGAGCAGTTCTTTAAAGATGCAGGCGTGTTTCTCGAACGTTTTGTCGATAAAGCCCGTCATGTAGAAGTACAAATTTTTGGTGATGGTTTAGGTCAAGTCGTTGCCTTTGGTGAGCGTGATTGTTCATTGCAGCGCCGTAACCAAAAAGTGGTGGAGGAAACACCGGCACCACATTTACCTGAAGCGACCCGTCAAAAATTGCACCGTGCTGCTGTAGAGCTCGGTCAATTGGTGAAATACCGCAGTGCAGGTACAGTTGAGTTTATCTATGATGCTGCCCGTGATGAAGTGTATTTCCTTGAAGTGAATACCCGTTTGCAGGTTGAACATCCAGTCACTGAAATGGTGACTGGCTTAGATTTGATTGAATGCATGCTCAAAGTGGCGGCAGGTGATGCTTTAGATTGGGAAAAACTCAGCAATATTCAGCCCAATGGCGCTGCCATTGAAGTGCGAATCTATGCGGAAGATCCAGTGAAAAACTTCCAGCCAAGTCCGGGTGTACTCACGGATGTATATTTCCCTGAAGACGTTCGTGTAGATACCTGGGTATCTACAGGCACTGAAATTTCACAATATTTTGACCCGATGATTGCCAAAATTATTGTGCATGCGGCAGACCGAGACAGTGCGATTGCTAAGCTAAAAACAGCCTTGGCTGAAACCCGCCTGAATGGCATCAGTACCAACTTAGACTATGCACATACCGTAGTATCAGATGCACGCTTTGAAAATATGCAAATCTGGACACGTCTACTGGATGATTTTAAATACGTGCCAAATGTAATTGAAGTGCTGCAACCGGGCACGCAAAGTTCGATTCAAGACTATCCGGGGCGTGTAGGCTATTGGGATATCGGCGTACCGCCATCAGGCCCGATGGATGATTATGCATTTCAGTTGGCCAATCAAATTGTCGGTAATCCAAAATCGGCAGCAGGTTTTGAGTTTACCTTACAAGGACCAAGCCTGAAATTTCATGCCGATAGCATTGTAGCCATTGCAGGTGCGCCATGTAGCGCGACTCTAGATGGTGTGAATGTCGATTTTTGGCAGCCGATCAGCATCAAAGCAGGGCAAACATTAGTACTTGGACAAGTTGAGTCGGGTTGCCGTACTTATCTTGCAATCCGCAATGGGTTAAATGTACCTGAATATCTAGGCAGCCGTTCAACCTTTGCATTGGGTAATTTTGGCGGTCATGCAGGGCGAGTACTGCGTGCAGGTGACATGATTAAAATGGTTAATCCAAGCCTGCCTTTGGATGGACTGGAAATTGCTACAGCGGCACCACAAGCTTTGGCAGCAGAGCGTATTCCAAGCTATGGCAAAGAATGGAAAATTGGCGTGCTGTATGGTCCGCATGGTGCACCAGATTTCTTTAAACCTGAATATATTGAAGAATTTTTTGCTTCAACATGGAATGTACACTTTAACTCAAACCGTTTAGGCATTCGCTTAACAGGCCCAACCCCAAGCTGGGCACGTGAAAATGGTGGTGAAGCAGGTTTGCATCCATCCAATGTGCATGACTGTGAATATGCTATTGGGGCGATTAACTTCACCGGTGATTTCCCTGTGATTTTGGCTAAAGATGGCCCAAGCCTCGGTGGCTTTGTTTGCCCAGTGACGATTGCCAAAGCTGAACTTTGGAAAATTGGTCAACTTAAGGCAGATGACAGTATTAGTTTCTATCCGATGAGTGTTGAACAAGCCAATGCATTGGAAGTTCAGCAAATTGCCGATATCCAAAACTTTGCTCAAGCACCTGAAAAGTCAGCGTTGGTCAATTTTGAATGCAAGCCTGAAGGGATATTGGCTGTGCGTGAAGCGGATGCACATGCGCCAAAAGCGGTCTATCGTCAGGCAGGTGACAGTTATATCTTGTTGGAATATGGCGAAAATGTCCTCGATCTTGCATTGCGCTTACGTGTTTATAGACTGATGCAGCTCATTCGTGAAGCGAATATTGATGGAATCTTAGAGCTTTCACCAGGTGTACGTTCACTGCAAATTAAATATGATGGATTGCGTTTCAGCCAAGCGAATTTAATCCAGTTCTTATTAGGACTCGAAAATGAGATGGGAGATTTGAGCCAAATCAAGATTCCATCCCGTATTATTCACTTGCCGATGGCATTTGAGGACTCGGCCACTTTAGGTGCTGTGGAACGTTATCAAGAAAGTGTCTGTGCCAAAGCGCCTTGGTTGCCAAATAACGTCGATTTCATTCAGCGCATTAATGGCTTAGACAGTCGTGAGCAAGTCAAAGACATTCTTTTTGATGCAAATTACTTAATTTTAGGTTTGGGCGATGTGTATTTAACTGCACCTTGTGCAGTGCCAATTGATCCGCGTCATCGTTTGCTCAGCTCGAAATATAACCCTGCACGTACTTTTACTGCAGAAGGCACAGTGGGTATTGGCGGTATGTACATGTGTATCTATGGCATGGACTCACCGGGCGGTTATCAGTTGATTGGCCGTACACTGCCTATTTGGAATAAGTTTAAAAAGAACAAACAGTTTGGCGATCAGCAATGGTTCTTACGCTTCTTTGATCAAATTAAATATTATGAAGTAACTGAAGCTGAACTGGATCAATTCCGTGCCGACTTTGCCAATGGTGTGGCGGAAATCAAAATTGAAGAAACTGAATTTGATTTTGCAGCCTATCAAGCCTTTTTGGAAACAGAGAAGGACAGTATTGCCGAATTTAAAGCACAGCAGCAGCAGGCATTTACAACTGAAGTTGAACGCTGGAAAGATGAGTTTGATGCACCTGCGGAAATGGAAATCCTGCAAGATGATACCGACTATAGCCAGTATGCAGCTTTAAATGCATCGATGACCGGCAACATTTGGAAAATTTTTGTCGAAGCTGGACAGTCTGTGAAGAAAGGTGAGACTGTAGCCATTATTGAAGCGATGAAAATGGAGCTTCCAGTCTATGCCGATGATGATGGTATCGTGAAAGCTATTATTTGCCGTGCAGGACAAACGGTACATAGCGGTGAACCGCTAGTTTATATGGAATAAACATGAGCTCAGCTATTGTTGGGAAAAGCTCAGACAACTTGTCTGAGCTGGTTTTCCAAAAAATAAAAAACGATATCTTTGATTTTCAGCTCAAACCTGGTGCACGTTTTACCGAATCTGAAATTGCAGAATTGTATGAAGTCAGCCGTACACCCGTACGGCAGGCTTTATACCGTTTACAGCAAGATGGTTATGTAAGGGTGCATTTTCGCAGCGGTTGGGAAGTGAAGCCACTCAATTTTAAAGCCTACGAAGAACTGTACGATTTACGGATTTTGCTGGAATGCTATGCCATTGAGCAGCTCTGTAAAATGGAATCAGAGCAGCTCAAACAGGCTTTACAGGACTTAGTAAATGTGTGGTGTATTCCGCCTGAGCAGTTTTTGCATGATTTAAAAACTTTATCGATGCAAGATGAAGCATTTCACTGCCAATTGCTTGAAGCAATCGGTAATAGTGAAATGGCAAAGGTGCATCGAGACGTCAGTGAAAAAATCCGTATTATTCGCCGTTTAGATTTTTCTAAAGATTATCGAATTGAAGCCACTTATGCAGAGCATCAACAGATTTTACAATTGATCCTTGGGCATAATGTGACAGCGGCATTAGAGAAAATGCGCAGCCATATTCAGCAAAGTAAAGAAGAGGTGAAAAAAATTACTTTGGAAATGTTGGCGCGAATGGCATAGAACTATTTGCAAAAGATCTAGCTCACAATAATTCACCGTAGATATGTATTTTACGAGTCAATCTGTGTCGTTAGGGGCGTACTTAGAGCTATAAATAGATGTATTCATTGGTTAATATGATGGAGAAAAATAAAAAAGACCACGAAGGGGAGATTCTTTATTTCAACTTTAGAAAACGCGATTTCATTGGCGACTGAACGCCATTTCGAACAAGTCGATAAAGCGGGTCAAGCTTATATTCAGCATCCACTTCGTGTGATGCAAAATGTGCAACATCCCGATGCTAAAATCGTCGCTGTATTACATGACATTTTAGAAGATACTGCGACAACGACGGATGAGCTTCGTGCTATGGGTTTTCAAGCCCATATTATCGACGCGATACTAGCACTGACTAAAACAGCCGGTGAGAACCGATTTCAAGCTGCGCAGCGTACTGCTAAAAATGCAATTGCGTGTGAAGTAAAACTCAGTGATTTACACGACAATATGGATTTGTCTCGCTTAACTTTGGTCACAGCAAAAGATCGACGTCGTTATCAACAATATTTAAAAGTTAAAAGTAGATTAGAGCGTGCTCGGAGCGTCCATTTACATTTGATCGATTTAAATCTAACAACAGATTATCCGAGATTTCAATTTCAAAGTTCAAAGCAAAATTTTCAATATCTGCTTAATGCGATGTTTGATCTAGAGCATTCATTAGGTGGCGTTCAGATTGGAAGTCCACATGAGTGGTGGATTTTATTTGAAGATGTCAGTGCATATTTTGCATATTGCCAAAGAAAGGGTGCCGTTCCCAAGCAGGCAACATTCTTAGATTTAATTTTAACCACAGATCGGGACTATTTCGGGGGCATTTTTCAAGCTGAACAAGATCGGCAATTATTTGCTTCTATGTTTGGCGTCTTTATGCAAAATCATTTTTATCGCGTGGAAACTTAAGACAGAAACTGTAGACTGTATCGGCAATACAACAATATAAAGTCACCATTGATTGATGAATTTTATCTAAATGTTGAGCTACTGAGCGTCATTTAAAAACATCTCAAAATGCTTGATTTCGAGATGTTTAAAGTGATTCCATCTATTTAGACGTAAATAAATTTTGAAATTTTATCGGCACATTCTATGACGGTATTGGCAACTTCTCCACGGAATTGAGCTTCTGTATAGGTGCTCAAAGGGCAACTGACCGACAAAATAGCGCTCATTTTCCCACTTGCCTGACTATATATAGGCGCAGCACAAGCGGCCATATCTGTATTGAAATGTCCCCAGCTCACCATAAATGGCTGATTGCGTACTTCACGCAGTCGTTCTAATAAAGCCTCAATATTACGCGGTGTACGTTCCGAAAATATTTTCCAATCTTGAATATTTTCATAACGCTTGATGACTTCAGCTTCCGAAAGTTGCGACAAAATCAATTGACCAATCACCGTTGCATGTGCAGGCCAGCGTGTGCCGATATGCACGGTACTGGTAAATGGACCATTGGACTGAACATTGCTGACGAAAACAATATCTGTGCCTTCTAAGACCGATAAATGCACCGCAATTTTAATTCGGTCACGCAGTTCGCGCATGATCGGCGCAGCCAAATCAGTCAGTGATGATTTAGATAAGCTGTTAAAGCCCAGTTCCATCACATTGCTGTTGAGCGCATAGGTTTTTTGCGACATTTTTCGCAGGTAGCCGCAGTGCTCCAAGGTGTGAATTAAACGAAAAGCACTGGAACGGTTTACATCAATTTTTTCCGCGATTTCAGAAATGGTCATTTCCTGATGATGTTGATCGAATAATTTTAAAATGGCCAAGCCACGAATTAAGCCTGGGACTAAATAGCGCTCGTCATTGGAAGATTCAGTTTCTTTCTCTAAAGAGGCATCGTTATTAATTGAATTCATTTGCCAAGCTCATCTTTGATCAAGTTTATATAAAAATAAATAACCTATTGGGGCTATTTTAGCGGCCTAAAAATCAGATCGCAATGTTTATATATAAAACATTTATTTGTAAATAAAACATTGCAAAATGTGTTTTTTAACTATCTTGATGAAATATATAAGTTTATAAAAATTGACAATTAAATTGCTCACGCATTATCCTATTCTCAATGTTTCAAATATTAAATATTGTTTTGCATATAAAACATGGAAGATGAGCATATGAACTGGATATCTGTTTGCAAAGTGAATGAAGTCGCTGATGAAGAGCCAAAAGCGGTTGAAGTCGAAGACAAAAAGATCGGTGTCTTTCTTATCGAAGAAAATTATTTCGCGGTTGAAAATGTCTGCCCACATGCATTTGCGTTACTGACAGAAGGCTTCATTGAAGGACTGACAGTTGAGTGCCCGCTGCATGAAGCGATTTTCAACTTGGAAACAGGGGCTTTGGAAAGTGGCCCTGGTTGCAGAGATTTATGTACTTACCCAGTACGCGTTGAAAACGGTGAAGTTCAAATTCAACTCTAAGGCTGAAGGAAGAAAAGGAAATATTCACATGAAAGCATTTAACGAAAAGCTAGCTAAATGGATTAACGCAACGCCTTCGAATGACGCAGGCATTAACAATATTCAAATTCCGGGTCAGGTTGAACATTTGGTTTGGCAAAACCGCAGCCGCGCGCCGAGCCAATATGAATTGGATTTTGTGCAGCATTTAATTCAAGCCTTCAATAACGATGTGACAGAACTGGATGCATTAACCGATGCACTGAATCAGCAAGGGTTTAGAACAGTAGCAGGAGAGGTTTGGACCACTGAGAGCTTCTCGAAAGAAATGCAGCGTCTAGGCTATTAAGAAAAGGATTTCATCATGACTGCAGAAATTAATTTAGAACAATATTTGGATCTTGGCCTGCGTGATCAATGGTATCCAGTCTTGGCAAGTTGGGAAGTGGGCTCAAATCCAGTTGGGATTACCCGTTTAGGCGAAAATATTGTGGTCTGGCGCGATGAGCAAGGCGCTGTACATGCACTAGAAGATCGCTGTCCGCATCGCGGCGCACGTTTATCGCTAGGTTGGAATCTGGGTAACCGCGTCGCTTGCTGGTATCACGGTGTAGAAGTGCGTCATGACGGCGTGGTGGAAGATGTGCCAGCAGTCCATGATTGCCCGCTCAAAGGCAGCGACTGCGTAAAATCATATCAAGTCAAAGAAATGAATGATGCAATCTTTATTTGGTTTGGTCTTGATGCTGCAGAAGCGCCTGCGGAACTTAATTTGCCCGATCAGCTATCAAGTGATGAGTGGAGCTCATTCTTATGTATGGCGGATTGGAAAGTGAATCATCAATATGCCATTGATAACGTGATGGACCCGATGCACGGCACATACCTTCATTGCACATCGCACTCGATGGCGGAAGGTGAACGTACAGCAGAAATGAAGCACCGCGCAACCCAAGATGGTTTTGTCTTTGAAAAAGAAGGCCAAACTGGTGTGAACTTTGACTGGGTTGAATATGGTCAAACGGGTGCAGCATGGTTGCGTTTATCAATTCCTTACCGTAAGTCTTTTGGTCCGGGTGGTGAGTTTTGGATTGTCGGTTTTGCAACTCCAATTGATGCCGACAACACGCGCGTATTTTTCTGGCGCTGCCGTAAAGTCTCTGGCTGGCAGCGTAATGTATGGCGCTTCTTGTACCGTAACCATCTTGAGCAATTGCACTGGGATGTACTGGAACAAGACCGCATTATCTTAGAAAACATGGCGCCCAATGCACGTCAACACGAATTCCTTTATCAGCACGATGTAGGCTTATCTCGCTTACGCCGCCTGATGAAAAAAGAGGCGGAAAAGCAAATCAAAAAAATCTTAGCGCTGCGTGAAGTGAAAGATGAAAATCGCATTGAAATGAAGGAAGCGTCAAATGGCTAATGTGCAGATTTTAGCCGGCAAGCGCATCTTGGTCACCGGAGCTGCGCGCGGCCTAGGACTTGATTTCGCCCAAGCGGCTGCTGAAGCAGGCGCTGCGGTGGTGATGGCTGATATCTTGGCAGATCAAGTGCATGATGAAGCGCAAAGCTTGGCGAAAAATGGCTTAAAAGTCTCATCTGTCATGATTGATTTGAGCGATAAAAATTCGATTCAAAATGCCGTACAAATTGCCGTAGGTGTTTTAGGTGGATTGGATGGCTTGATCAACTGTGCTGCTTTGGCGACCGGGGTGGGCGGTGTAGATATGATGAGCTATGACGAAGCGCTTTGGGACCGTGTGATGACTGTCAATGTTAAAGGCACTTGGTTGGTTTCTCAAGCTTGCGTACCACATTTAAAAGCGTCAGGGCAGGGCAAAATTATCAATATTGCTTCCGATACAGCGCTGTGGGGCGCACCAAAACTGATGGCTTATGTTGCAAGTAAAGGCGCCATTATTTCGATGACCCGTTCAATGGCAAGTGAGTTAGGCGCAGATAATATCTGTGTGAATACCATCAGCCCAGGTTTAACACTGGTCGAAGCCACAGAATATGTCCCGCAATCACGCCATGATTTGTATGTGAATGGAAGAGCAATACAGCGTCAACAACTTCCGCAGGATGTGAACGGCACAGCGATTTATCTGCTTTCAGATTTATCATCTTTTGTGACCGGACAGAATATTCCTGTGAATGGCGGTTTCGTATTTAATTAAGGAGCAAGACATGATTACAGGAATTGAAGTCCTTAAATTTGGTGTCGAAAACCGCCAAGAGGCAAAGACATTTTTAGCTGATTTTGGCTTAAAGTCGGTGGCAACAGATATTGATGGTACAGATTTATATCAAACGCAAAATGGCAGCAAACTGTATCTTTTTGATACCTCTGATGCACGTTTACCGCCAGCCATTGAAGCCGGTTCAACACTACGTGAAGTAACATGGGGTGTTGAAAATGATCAAGATTTTGACAGTTTAAAAGCAAATTTAGCCAATGAGCCGGGTTTTGCAAGTTCAGCATCGCATGTGCAGTGCCGCGATCCTAACGGCATGACCATTGTGTTTGAAAAAAGCATAACGCATGCATTGCCAGAAGCAAAAACAGAAGGCATTAACCAATTTGGCAATATACAGCGTGTGAATGCAGCTAGTCCTGTGTATGAAAAAGCAGAACCGGTAGCCATTGGTCATGTGGTGTTTTTCACACCAGATTTGGAAACGACACAAGCATTTTATATTGAGAAAGTTGGCTTCCATTTATCCGATGCTTACCGTAAGCGCGGTGCATTCTTACGCTGCCGCGGCGAAGGTTTCCATCATGATTTGTTCTTATTGTCCGTGCCGAATAAACCAGCGGGCTTGAACCATGTCGCATTTGTGGTCCGTGATATTCATGAAGTCATTGGCGGCGGTTTAAGTATGAATCGTCAAGACTGGTCAACCTTTATTGGTCCGGGGCGTCACCCAATATCATCGGCTTACTTTTGGTATGTGAACTCACCATTGGGCGGTGCTTTTGAGTACTATACCAATGATGATTACCTAACTGAAGCATGGCAGCCGCGTGTAGAAGAGCACAGCTTGGAATTATTTACCGAATGGGCAATTGAAGGTGGTTTGGACCATGAAACCCGCCGTCAAGTAAAGCCTGCCTAAGGTAAATGGTGATAAGGAGATCAGCATGAACAGAATAGTGATTGTCGGTGCAGGCCAAGCTGCAGGATGGGCAGTACATACTTTACGTGGTCAAGGCTTTGACGGTGAAATTCACGTAGTTTCAAATGAAGAGCAGGTGTTCTATGAACGTCCACCATTGTCAAAGCAAGTGCTGTCACAAGAAGCAGAAGTAGAAAGCTTGAATCTGTTTTCTCAGGAGCAGGTGAATGATTTTTCAGTGACTTGGCACAAGCCAGATCATGCGGTCAAACTAGATAAAGCGGATAAAACCGTGCATTTGGAAAGCGGCAAAGTTTTGCCTTATGACAAATTGCTGATTGCGACAGGAAGCCGAGCGCGTATTCCTGTTTCAGCTTGGTCGAGCATGCAGAATGTATACACCATGCGTGATATTCAAGACTGCCAAAAGCTGACAGAAAAATTTAAAGCTGCAGAACATATTGCCGTGATTGGCGGTGGCTGGATTGGTCTAGAAATTGCTGCGACTGCGCGTAAGCAGGGCAAGCAGGTCGAAATTTTTGAATACGGTTCACGCCTTTGCGCACGCAGTGTCAGCCCAGAAGTCTCTGATTTTCTCAAGCACTTGCATGAAAGCAATGGTACAGCGATTCATTTAAATGCGACCAAATTGCATCTGATCGAAACAGCAGATCATCATGTTGAAGTGTTTGATGCAGACATTAAATTAAAACAGTTTGATTGTGTGGTGGTCGGTGCAGGTGCAGAAATTGCAAAAGAACTGGCTGCACTCGCCGAGCTCGATGTGAAAGACGGCATTGTGGTCAATGAATATGGACAAACCTCAGATGTAGACATCTATGCTGCAGGTGATGTTGCGATTCATCCATCACTCGGTTACTGCATTCAGTCTTGGGCGAATGCGCAAAATCAGGCTATTTCTGCAGCAAAATCAATGTTGGGTGAGATGACAGCCTATCAGGATATTCCGTGGTTATGGTCAGATCAGTATCAATGCAACATTCAGATTTTAGGGACTTATCAGCCTGAAAAAACTCATCAGGTGGTGATTCGTAAAACTACAGAAACGCAAATTAGTTTTTTCTATTTAGATGCAAATCAACAGCTGCTGAATATGATCGCAGTGAATGATTCAAAATTAATCAAACTGGCAAAACGATGGATGGCCAGCCAGCGCGAATTGGATCCAGCTCAATTGCAAGATCCAGACTTTAATTTAATGAAATTGAAATAAGCGTTTAAAAAATATTAGCCCATGAATGAAAGGATTTACCCATGGATAATGATGCAAAAACAGGATTAAAGCATTGGACCCCTGCGATCATTTTAATGATCTGCGTGGTACTGGCTTTCTTTGACAAAATCAGTATTGCAGTCTTGTTTTCAGATGCAACCTTCCAAAATGCGATGGGCATTGCACAGGACAAGGCAAAACTAGGCTGGCTGATGACGAGCTTTTTGCTGGCTTACGGTTTTTCGTCAATGTTCCTGAGCTTTTTAGGCGATATTTTCTGTCCTAAAAAAATGCTGTTTTGGAGTGTGACCTCTTGGGGCCTATTGATGTTTTTGATGGGTTTCACCACAGATTATTCTACGATGATGACGCTGCGCGTTCTGCTCGGTTTAGCAGAAGGCCCATTGTTTGCTTTGGCTTATACCATTGTGAAGCAAACCTATACCGACCGTCAGCAAGCGCGTGCTTCGACAATGTTCCTCCTCGGAACTCCCATTGGCGCATTCCTAGGCTTTCCGATTACTGCATTTGTTTTGGCGCACTATGACTGGCACACCACGTTCTTTGTTATGGGGGCATTGACCTTCATTGTATTGATACTGATTGTGTATGGCCTACGTAACCTACAGTTGAAACGCACAGTGGATTTGGAAGGTGTTGGTAAACGCGTAAATTTCCGTACCCATGTGGCGCATACCAAGACTTTGCTAAGCAACGGTTCATTCTGGTTACTGTGCATCTTTAACATTGCATTGATGACTTACCTCTGGGGTTTAAACAGCTGGGTGCCTTCGTACTTAATTCAAGACAAAGGCTTTAACTTAAAAGAATTCGGTGCCTACTCAAGTCTTCCATTCATTGCGATGTTAGTGGGTGAAGTCGCTGGTGCATTCCTTTCGGACAAAATGGGCAAACGTGCGATTCAAGTGAGCGGTGGCTTACTGATTGCAGGGATATTCATGTATGCCATGGTGATTGCAACTGATCCTGTGATGGTGATTCTAGCGATGTCTCTAAGTGCTATGGCATGGGGCTTCGGTGTAGCAGCAGTATTTGCACTGTTAGCACGTATTACTACAGCAGATGTAGGCGCAACAGCAGGCGGTATTTTCAATGGTCTTGGTAACTTTGCCAGTGCAGCGGCACCAGTATTAATTGGAGCGATCGTAATGCAAACCGGTAGTTTCAATATTGGCATTACCTTCTTGGCAGCAGTCGCCGTGATCGGTTCCTTCTTCCTCGCGCCATTGCTGAAACGTTATTAAGGCTTGAGCCAAAGTTAAAGCCAAGAAATTAGCCTTTACTTTTATTTAACCGATATACATGACCGTCATGACGCTTAAAGCAACTGGTGCTGACGGTAAGAACAATTTAGATCAGATCCAGCTCCACTTTTATGAAATCGCAGTGAGCTGAAATAAGGAGAGAATCATGTCTGTACAGCAATTTGAATCTTGGAAACAGCCTGAAGGTCAAACATTAGAAGAATGGATTGGCGGACGCATCGCTCGCTTTGAAACGCGTCAATACGATTATGATGCACTCAAATTTCAAGCAGATTACGACCCGAAATACCGTCGTGCGCAAATGCGTTATATGGGGACAGGTGCAACAGGTGTAGCAAATGATGGAAATACGGTGCCTGCAGAAAACTTTACCTTTTCAACTATGGTCTTGCCACCGCAGTGCGAAGGTCCGTTGCATATTCATCACGATGTAGAAGAAGTATTCTTTATGCTGCGTGGTGAAATTGATCTTTTTATCGAACATGAAGGCGAGAAGTTTTCAACCCGCTTAAAAGAACGTGACTTGATTTCAATTCCACCGGGGATTTACCGCGGCTTATTTAACCCAGGAAGTGAAGATGCCCTAATGTGCGTAATGCTAGGTACTGGCAAGCCGACGATTCCGAACTATCCGCCTGAACACCCTCTGTCTCAAATCAAGCGTTAATTTTAGGAAGAAAAGAGATGACTTTAGTTGAGCAATTGGCACAGTTTGAATTAAAAACCGTTCAGTTTGACGGTGTACAGCAATCTTACCGTGAGGCAGGCGCAGGCAAAGTTCTGGTCTTGCTGCATGGCATCAGTTCGGGTTCAGGTTCATGGGTCAAACAGTTGCAAGATTTGAGTCATCATTTTCATGTGATTGCATGGGATGCACCGGGTTATGGCCAGTCAGATCCTTTAGCTCCAGAACAGCCGAATGCAGAAGATTATGCACAGCGTTTAAAAGGCATGTTGACTGCATTAGGCCTGAACTTAGGATCAGCTCCGGATCAAAACAAAATGATTTTGGTCGGTCATTCTTTAGGTGCAATGCAGGCAGCAGCCTTTAATGCACGCTATCCAGACATGGTAGATGCAGTGGTCCTTGCCAATGCAGCGCAGGGTTATAAAGGTAGTGATGCACAAAAGCAGCAGGATGTCTTTGAAAAGCGTCCAAAAATGCTGCAGACCTTAGGCGCATCAGGCATGGCGCAATCACGTGGGCCGCATTTGGTTGCTAATGCTTCAGCAGAGGCATTAGCGCTGATTGAAACAGTGATGCAAAACATTCAATTAGAAGGCTTTACTGATGCATCGTATCTTTTGGCCTATGACGCGATTCAAAGTTATTTAAACCCAGAACAGTACAATATTCATGTGATTAAAGGCATGGCGGATGGCATAACGCCTCCACAGGATATTCAAGCATTGGCGGATCAGTTTCAGTTGAATCCATGCTACGAAATTGCCGCTGCAGGCCACTTGAGTTATTTGGATCAAGCAGCGCAATTTAACCAAATTTTATTGTCGCTACATGACGCACGGATGTGAGATAGGAAAATGAGCTTCCAATTAGAAGGCAAAAAAGCAGTAGTCACCGGTGGCTCGTCTGGTATTGGCTTGGCAACGGTTGAGCTTTTGGTAGCCGAAGGCGCACAAGTTGCTTGGTGTGGTCGTGACGAACAGCGTTTGAATGAGTCAAAAGCACAGGTTTTATCACGGTACCCAAATGCCAAAGTCTTTACCTCAACTTGCAACGTTTTAGATAAAGTTGATGTGAAAAAATTTGCAGATCAAGTTCAAAAAGAATTTGGTGGCGTGGATATTTTAATTAATAACGCAGGCCAAGGTCGTGTTTCAAATTTCGAAAATACTGCGGATGAAGATTGGCTGAAAGAAGTTGAATTGAAATATTTCAGTGTGCTGCATCCTATCCGCGCATTTTTGCCGGCATTGCAGCAGTCAGAGTGTGCATCGATTACCAATGTCAATTCATTACTAGCGTTGCAGCCTGAACCGCACATGATAGCGACCTCATCTGCACGTGCAGCATTGTTGAATTTAACCCATTCATTGGCGCATGAATTTTCTCAATACGGTATTCGTGTCAACTCAATCCTATTGGGCATGGTGGAATCTGCACAGTGGAAACGCCGTTTTGCAGCCCGTTCTGATCAAAATCAAACGTGGGAAGAATGGATTGGCAATATCGCTAAAAAACGAGGTATTCCAATGGAGAGATTAGGCAAACCTGAAGAGCCCGCGCGCGCTTTGGTTTTCTTGGCATCGCCAATGGCGTCATATACCACAGGTTCCGCAATCGATGTTTCTGGCGGCTTTAACAAGCATTTATAAGGTGGGCATATGAAACAGCTGATGATGATTGGTTTTGGCGCAATGGCCAATGAGGTTCGCAGCCATTTGCCCAAAGACCTTAAATTGAAATGGGTGGTGGTACCAGAGCGCAGTATTGCCAGTGTACAGGACGCGCTTGCCGCAGATGTGCAGGTCATTTCCGATATCGACGATTGTGATGGCACGCCCGACTATGTGATTGAAGTGGCAGGCCAAGCTGCGGTGAAAGAACATGCCACGAAAGTTTTAGCAAAAGGCTGGAACATTGGCCTGATCTCCGTGGGCACTTTGGCTGACAGCGCTTTCTTTGAAGAGTTGCAAAATACCGCTGAACATTCGGGTGCACACATTCATTTACTGGCAGGTGCGATTGCAGGAATTGACGGCATTTCAGCGGCCAAAGAAGGTGGATTGGAAAAGGTCACTTATAAAGGCTGCAAAAGTCCAAACAGTTGGCGTGGCAGTTATGCAGAAAAGCTCATTGATTTAGATCAAGTGACTGAAGCCACCGTTTTTTATACCGGTACTGCGCGTGAAGCGGCATTGCATTTTCCAGCCAATGCCAACGTGGCTGCCACCATTGCATTGGCGGGTATCGGCATGGATGAAACCATGGTTGAGCTAACGGTCGATCCACATATTAACCAAAACAAACATACCATTATTGCCCAAGGGCGGTTTGGTCAAATGAGTATTGAAATGATTGGTGTGCCTTTGGAGAGCAATCCCAAAACATCAACATTGGCAGCATTGAGCGTGATCCGTGCATGCCGCAACAGCGTAGATGCGATTCAGATTTAAAAGGAATTTGGTGAGTGCCATGGTTAAAGAAATTTATATTGCAGGTGAATGGCGTTTAGGCCGCGGCAACGTGATTCAAAGTGTTTTTCCAGCAGACAATTCAGTCAATGCGGAAATTTCTACCGCAACGTTGGACGATGTTGAAGAAGCGATTACAAAGGCTGATCAAGCTTGGCGTAAGCCAGCGTGGCGCAATTCTTTGCCGCATGAGCGCGCAAAAATTTTGTACCGTGTCGCCGATATTATTGAAGCCCGCGCAGATGAATTATCTAAATTGCAAACGCGTGACAATGGTAAACCTTTAGCTGAAACACGTGCTTTGGTCATGAGTGCAGCAGCAACGGCGCGCTTTAATGCCGCAGCCTGCGAAACATTTAATGAAGAATTGACCACGCAGCGTGCATCTGACTTTTTGACCATGAGCGTGCATGAGCCTGTGGGTGTAGTGGCAGCGATTACCCCTTGGAATTCGCCAATTGCCAGTGAAGTGCAAAAATTGGCACCCGCTATTGCAGCAGGTAACGCGGTGATTTTAAAACCAGCTGAAGCGACATCATTAATTGCTTTGGAGTTGGCAAAAATCTTTGAAGAAGCAGGCTTACCAAAAGGCATTTTGAGTGTGTTGGTTGGACGCGGCTCAGTGATTGGTGATGCTATTGCCCAACATCCTTTAGTACGCAAAATTTCTTTTACGGGCGGTACATCTACTGGCCGTCACTTGGCGCATATTGCTGCTGAAAAGCTGATTACCACGTCTTTAGAGTTAGGCGGAAAATCGCCAACAATTGTACTGCCAGATGCAGATATTGAAATTGCAGCCAAAGGTATTGCTTACGGTATTTTCAGTTCAGCAGGTCAGGCGTGTATTGCGGGTTCGCGTTTGTTTATTCACGCTTCCATTTATGACGAATTTTTAAAGCGATTAGTGGAAATCACTGAAGGTTTACGCGTGGGCCATCCTGAACAGCCAAATGTACATATGGGTTCACTTATTAACCAAAAGCATTTGGAATCTGTGCATCGGTATGTGGAATTAGCCAAAGCTGAAGGCGGTACGGTTGTTACGGGTGGTGAAGCGATCACTGAAGGTGAATTTGCCAAAGGCAGTTTCTACAAACCGACGATCATCACGGGTTTGAGCAACAGCGCGCAAACCTGCCAAGAAGAAATTTTTGGCCCTGTGTTGGTCGTTATGCCATACGACAATGAAAAAGATTTATTCGAGCAAGCCAACGATAGCTGTTTTGGTTTAGCGGCAGGGATTTGGACAGAAAGCTACCGTAAAGCATGGAAAATTGCCCGTTTGCTGGAAGTCGGTACGGTGTGGATTAACACCTATAAAAAATTCTCCATCAGCGCACCTTTTGGTGGTTTTAAAGACAGTGGAATTGGCCGTGAAAAAGGCCGTCTCGGTATCCTGTCTTATATGCAGCAAAAAAGTATTTATCTAGGTTTAAACGAGCAAGCCAATCCATGGTCGGACTAGCAGACTCAAAAAATTAGTAATCAAAAATTCAAGAATTTAAGGAAAGAACAATGACTGAACGTGTAAATGTAGGCGAAGCAATCGCTCGAGTTTTAGAACAGCATAATGTAGACAGCATGTATGGCGTGATTTCTATTCACAACTTGCCTATTGCAGATGCCGTAGGCCGCCGTGAAAAAATGCGCTTTGTCGCAGCGCGTGGTGAAGCAGGTTCTGTCACTATGGCAGACGCACATGCACGCTTTAAAGGTTTAGGTGTAGCTTTGACCAGTACTGGTGCTGGTGCAGGTAATGCTGTGGGTTCACTCATTGAAGCAATGAATGCAGGCAGTCCAGTGTTGCATTTAACAGGTCAAGTGGAACGTGAATATTTAGATCGCGATGCAAGCTTTATTCATGAAACTAAAGATCAACTGACTTTCTTAAAAGCATCAAGCAAAGCGGCTTTTCGTATTACCAGCCCAGACAATGCTGTTGGTGTTATTCGTGAAGCGATTCGCGTTGCGACGACTGTACCTATGGGGCCAGTCAGTGTAGAAATTCCAATTGATGTGCAAGCGGCTGAAATTGATTTGCCAGCCAATCTTGGCCCAGTAAAAGCCATGCAACTGCCGCAAGCGGAAAATGCTGAAATTAACATGATTGCAGATGCATTGAAAAAGGCGAAACGTCCATTACTGTGGATTGGTGGCGGTACGTTAAATGCAGTTGCAGAAGTGAAAGCGCTGGCTGACTTAGGTATTCCAGTTGTTTCATCTACGCATGCACGCGGTGTATTGGCAGATGATCATCCACGTAGCTTACGTGCATTCCATAACTCTGCAGCCGTTGAAAAACTGATGAAAGAGGCGGACTTATTGATTGTTGCAGGCTCACGTTTACGCAGTAATGAAACCAAGACTTACTCAGTTGAATTCCCTGAAAACATCATCCAAATTGATGCAAATCCAGTTGCACAGCAACGTAACTACAAGATTTCACAATTTGTATGTGCAGATACCAAAGATACTTTTGCACGTGTCATTAGCGCATTGAATGGCCTAAGCAAAATTGATGCTGCATATGATGCAGATGTTAAGGCTGCGCGTGAACATGCGGTAGATGCACTACGTACGCAAATGGATCAATACGCATTAATTTGTGATCACTTACGTGCAGCATTACCAGAAGACGGTATTTTTGTTCGTGACATCACCATGTCAGGCAGTACTTGGGGCAGCCGTTTGTTCCCAGTACAAACACCGAACAAAAACATCCACTCATTGGCTGGTGCAATCGGCTTGGGTCTTGCACATGCCATTGGTTCATCGATTGCTAACCCAGACAAAAAAGTTGTGGGCTTAGTAGGTGATGGTGGCTTGATGCTGGGTATTGGTGAAATTGCGACGATGGCGCAAGAAAACACCGATATGGTGCTGATAATTATGAATGATGGTGGTTATGGCGTCATGCGTGGCATTCAAAATAACTACTTTGGCGGTCGTCAATACTATAACGAACTGCATACGCCAGACTACAAATTGCTTGGTGATTCAATGGGTGTGAAGAGCTGGAAAGTAGCGAGCGCGGAAGAGTTTAAAACTGCAATCAAAGAAGCCATTGATTTGAATGGTCCAGCGGTTATTGAGCTTGATATGAACGCAATTGGTCCATTGAAATTTGCGGGTCCACCACAGAAGAAATTGTACTAATCCATCCGAATTGGATCAGTAAAGTCTAAAACCCTTTTGATCAAACAAAAGTGAATGAAATTGAACGGTGTAATTTCCCCGAAGGGGAATTGCACCTGAGTTACAGTCAGACGACATGTAAAGTCAAAGGACATAAAACCTGAGTTCAGCAGACAAAGGTAGAGCAAAACAAGGTGAGTGGATATGCAAACAAGGATTGAGCATGATTTACTGGGTGCTAAAGAAGTGCCATTTAGTGCGTATTACGGCATTCATACCCAACGTGCATTAGAAAATTTTAAAATTTCCCATTTAACGGTTGGACAGTCACTGCATTTTATTCGTGCTTTAGGCTTTGTCAAAAAAGCAGCTGCACAAAGTAATTTTAATTATAAAAAAATCAGTGAGCAACAGCTTAAAGCCATTGAATATGCAGCTGATCAATTGATTGAACAGCCACAGCAATGGGCAGCGTCATTTCCAATTGACTGTTACCAAGGTGGGGCAGGTACATCGGTCAATATGAACTGTAATGAAGTCATTGCCAATATTGGTTTGGAATACTTGGGGGAGCAAAAGGTGAGTTACTCGATTCTGCATCCGAATGACCACGTCAACAAATCCCAATCGACCAACGATGTTTATCCAACAGCACTACGGATCAGTTTATATCACCGTATAGAAGACCTGCTTTTAGCACTGGATAAATTGATTCAAACCATTCGTGCGAAGGTAGCTGATTTTAAACATGTGTTGAAAATGGGCCGTACACAGTTGCAAGATGCGGTTCCGATGACCATGGGACAAGAGTTTCAAGCCTTTGCCACTTTACTGAATGAAGATATGCGTTTGATTAAGAAAATGCGTGAATTTTTATTGGAAATCAACTTAGGTGCAACGGCAATTGGTACAGGGGTGAATACACCTGAAGGTTATGCGCAGCATATTACGGCACGTTTAGCTGAACTCACTGGATTACCAGTCAAAGGCGCCGAAGACTATGTTGAAGCCACCAGTGACTGCGGCGTATTCATTCTGATTTCAAGTACCCTAAAACGTCTGGCATGCAAACTATCAAAAATCTGTAACGACTTGCGTTTACTCAGCTCAGGTCCACGTACTGGGCTGGCCGAAATTCGCTTACCAGAATTGCAAGCAGGTTCATCCATTATGCCCGCCAAAGTGAACCCAGTGATTCCTGAAGTGGTTAATCAAATTGCCTTTAAAGTCATGGGTAATGATTTAACCATCAGCATGGCAGCTGAAGCAGGACAATTACAGTTGAACGTGATGGAACCTGTGATTGCGTTGTCACTGAATGAATCGATTGAATTGCTTCAACATGGCATCAGCAGTTTGGATGAAAAATGTTTTGCAGGCATTCAAGTCAATGAACAACAAGCCTATGACATGGTCATGCGTAGTGTTGGCATTGTGACTTTGCTTGATCCAATTCTTGGACATGACCGCTGTGATGCCATTGGTAAACAATGTATTGCTGAAAACAAAACCATTCAAGAAGTGGTGCTGTCTCAGGGATTGATGACGGAAGAGCAATTGAAAGAAGTCTTTTCTTTTGAAAATTTAATTTCGGAAGTTCGAAACTTCCAAGCACCGCTGCAAGACATTGCTTAATTGCAAATGAAGTTCGCAGTGACTGCTAAATAAATTTTTTTTAGTTAAATATGGAAATAAACAAAGTTTTGCATGTAAAACAAAATAAGGACAGGTGCTTGAGATGAATAAAACCATATTGATAACAGCGATGATGCTGTCTTTGAGCGCAGCTGCCGCTAGCGTTCAAGCCAAAGAGGATCCATTAGAGTGGAAAAGCGACGATGGCACACAATCGTTTAAATTGGGTGGAGCTTTACGTTTTAATCATCGTTATGAACAGTGGGAGCCAAGTGATAAACGCGGCATAGGCAAACTGGATTTTGATATTTTCCGTATCGACCTAAAAGGCAAATCAGGTGATGCCTATTTGAATGCGAGCTATTTAATTCAAGATCAGGAAAAAACCTCAATTGAAAAAGCCTATGTGGGTTATAACCTAGACAAAAACAACAGCATCGAAGCAGGTTTTGTCTATAAGCCATTTGCGCTTTATCCATATCCGCAAAATGGTTGGACCTATCATACCCCGTTCTTCTTGGGCTATGGCAACAACATCGCGCCGGGGATTAACTGGAATTACAACAATCCTGAATGGGATGTGAAAGTTGGTTACTACCCACGTATGTTGGAAACCAATTTACGCTATTCACCTGAATCTGCAACTTATGATGATCTTTCAGAGAATCATTTACCCTTTCAAGCTGCTTATCAAAACGAAAAGCACAATCAGCTGAATACTCGTATTGTACGTAAATTCGGTAATGATCAAATCGGGAAACACGAGGTCGGTATATCTGGATCTGCCGCACAATTGCATAACAAAACGACCCGCGATGAAGGTAGTTATTATGCCGCTGGGATTCATACCAACAGCAACTACCAACGTTGGAATTTACAGTCTTCGGTGATTCATTATCAATATGATGCTGAAAACCCTGAAGGTGTAAGTAATGACATGACCTTGATGGGCGCAAATGGTTTAACACCAGCCTATTTCATTGCCTCTGAAGGTACAGTTTCAAGCCTCAATTTGGCATATACATTACCTGTTCAAAATATGGGTAAACTCAAAGCCATTCGTTTTTACAATGACTACAGTTATTTAGACAAAGAACGCAGTGACTGGTCAGCTTCGCAAATGAATACCACAGGTGCAATGTTTATCGCTACACCATTTATGGTGTGGGCAGATTATACTTGGGGCAAAAATGCCAATATTATTGGTGGGGCAACCAATGGCACAGGCTTTACTTCAGCAACATCTGAAAATAGCGATAAATGGCTGTATCGCGTCAATTTAAATATTGGCTTTAACTTCTGATCGATATCCAACAAGCTAAAACCTCTGTTAAAGCAAAATGGTTTTGATCGAGGTTTTTTTATTGGAATACTTAAGATGCATTCAGATGTATTTAATCTTCATATTTTATGTCTTTGTTTTAAATTAAATCAGGGCTATGGCGTATTAAATTTAAGATTTACTAAAAATAAAAAAAATCGTTTATGAATTAACTGAGCATCTGTTCATTTAACTCTCAGTTTATCTTAGTTAAACCATGTCCTAAGCAGATCAAAATTTAGAAAATTGTCAAAATCTCCTCGATAATGGCTTGCTGCTATTGCAGAGCATGGCTATAGCAAAAACTTTATTCAGGCTTTGGTACGCAAGGTCAGATGATTTAATGGCATTTTGTGTTATTAATTTTTATAAGGTAAACGGGTAATTTCGCCTTTTACAAGTAAATTCAAATCTTCAAACATTTCCATACTTATATTTTAATTTAACTTTTATAGATTTGGATCACTCTCTCGTGAGGGAGGTAATTTGCTTTATTCTTTAAAATACATATTTGGGGCTAAAGATAAGCATATTGCGACAATTAGAGTCTTGTCATGTTTTCTGCATTTATCGACGATATCCTTCAGTATTATGCAGATATGAACTTATATTTTTGCAAAATTGTCTTTGGTTTAGACTTATGGGGGAATGGGGTACTTGATCTTAGGTCTTTGACATTGGATTTGCTGCCATATATTGGCTTATGAATATAAAAAGCATGCTCAAAAAGGTGAAAACATAACTTGGCAGCTCAGTTTCTTCGCTTTACTGGCACTACAAATGTCACCATGCACATTTCCAATAAAACATATAGCCATGCTTGCTGCTGGATTTATTATTCCGTCTTTAGTGTTGATGTGGTTATATAAACGCAGTGAACGCCTTAGCCAAGCTGCATAAAAAAAGCCCCCACATTTGAGGGCTTTTAATTATTTTACTTCGGGTAAATCAAACCAAATCACTTGAGCATCTTCAAGTGCTTCAATTTGGCTATCTTCTAAGAACGCAATTGCACCACCAGCTTCAACTTTATGTTCAGCAATTTGCACTGAACCTGAAATAACATGGATATAGTTGATATGCTGCGTTACATGGATATCTAAAGATTGACCTTTCGTCAAAAATGCAGATTTAACTTCCGCTTGCTGGCGAATATGCATAGCTGCATTGTCATTTGGACCGACAATTAAATGCCATTGATTGGGTTGATCGCGTGGATCACATTTAATTTGTTGATAGGTCGGTTCAGCATCACGTTCATTTGGAACGATCCAAATTTGTAGTAAATGCACATCTTCATCACCTTGGTTCATTTCGCTATGACGCACACCTGTACCTGCGCTCATGAGCTGCCATTCACCCGCAGAAATGCCACCATGGTTGCCCATGCTGTCTTTATGCGTAATGGTGCCTTTTAACACACAGGTCAAAATTTCCATGTTGTCATGTGGGTGTTGACCAAAACCTTCATGGGCTGCAATTAAGTCATCATTAATTACACGAAGCGCACTAACGCCCATGTATTTCGGGTCATACCAGTTACCAAAAGAAAAGCTGTGTTTAGACTCAAGCCAGCCCATTTTTACGTGACCACGGTTTTCACTTGGATGTAAAAAAGCATTCATGGCATTCATCCTTATCTTAATTATTGAACATATGCCTATTTTAGGATTGAACTAAATAGGGATATATAGTTTTTTAGCGACAATTCATCCTATTTTTGCAACGCTCAGCCAAGATTGAGTCTTTTGTTATGCATAAAGGCGCAACTATAAAAAAGCCTGCAAGAAGCAGGCTTTTTTAAATATGACTAAAATTATTCTAAGAATTTAACAGTCACACCAGATTTCACTTTCTTACCTAAGTCATTTGCATCCCAGTTGGTCAAACGAATACAACCGTGTGACGCAGTTTTAGAGATTGCAGATGGGTTCGGAGTACCGTGTATACCAAATGATTTTTTGCTCAAACCAATCCAGATATTACCAACAGGACCATTTGGACCAGGTGGTAAAGACAATGGTTTTCTGTTGTTGCCTTGAACAAAGTTAGAAGGTGAGTAGCTGTACCAAGGGTTTGGTGCAACACCTGTTACTTTATATGTACCTGTAGGTGATGGTGTATCTGAACTACCAATCGTTGCCGGGAATGAACCGATCATTTGGTTGCGGCTATTAAACAAGTAAAGTTGTTTCGCGCCTTTATGTGCAACGATCAGGTGAATATCTTCAGGAACTTCGTTACGAATATTCGCTACTAAGATTTTTTCACCAGCTTTTTTAAATGTCGCTTTTGGATTCAACTTTTTCAAAAAGTCTTCGTCCATGTGGAATTTTTCACCCAACATTTCAGTTACACGTGTGTAGTACAAGCCTTTCATTTTTGCTTGTAATGCATAGTCGTGTGGAATTGATGCTGCATAAGGACCTTTCAAGTCTGCATCAGTCAATGTGTATTCAATGAATGCAGGTTTAGAACCTTGTTTCGCAATCAGTGCATCCCAAGTTTCTTTGGTTAAAGTCCCTGTGGGTTTCAACCCATTCATTTGTTGGAATGAAGCGATCGCCTTTAGGGTATTTTTACCACTGGTCCCATCAATTGCACCCGGTGAAGCATGTGCATTATTGAGCATGACATGCGCACGTGCATAAACAGGGAATTGACCTTTACCAATGTTGTCATACCACTGAGCATTATTTAGGTCATTTAAACCCCAAGCAACTTTGGCAGCAGGCGAAGTTGATGTTGGAGTTGTAACAGTCGCTGTAGCAGGTGCAGCACCGATGTCGGCTTTAACATCTTCTGATTGTTGCAGGCTGTCTAAAGTTTGCGATGCTTGGTTCAGATCTTCTTGTTCTTGAGCGCTAATCTGGCTAGTTGCAGATGAAGCTTCAGTCGCTAACGGATCAATGGGATCCTGAACTGCAACATTAGTCACTTTTTTTGGCGTTAATGGTTGTTCAGCAGTAGATGCGGCAATAGCTGTACCAGCAAATATGCAACTTAGGCTCAGTGCGAGCATGGTGCGAACGAACATGTAATTCAACCTTAAGAATTATTCATTTACTGTGTATTAAAAACTGGCTAAGTATTACAGAAAAAAAGTGGAGATGCAGTAGTTGTTTTGTGTAAATATCATTTTTGGCACTCAACATGATCGGTTTTTAAATGCATGAGAAGTTATTATATTTACAACCTTTTTGATATGATGATGCCAATATCGAATTAAGTTGGGAAAGTGAATGACGACCTTAAAAAATGATCGTTTCTTGCGTGCCTTATTACGTGAACCGGTAGATGCAACTCCGGTTTGGATGATGCGTCAGGCTGGCCGTTATTTACCAGAGTATCGTGAAACACGTGCCAAAGCAGGTGATTTCCTATCCCTTTGTAAAAATACAGAATTTGCTTGTGAAGTTACTTTACAACCTTTGCGTCGTTATGACTTAGACGCAGCTATTTTATTTTCAGACATTTTGACTGTACCTGATGCGTTGGGTTTGGGACTGTATTTTGAAGCAGGTGAAGGTCCGAAGTTTCATAAAACCGTACGTACCGAACAAGATGTACTGAATTTACCTAAATTTAATGCCAAATCTGACTTAGATTATGTCATGAATGCCGTGACTACAATTCGTTCAGCTTTGGGCGGACAAGTTCCTTTGATTGGCTTCTCAGGCAGTCCTTGGACACTGGCAACCTATATGGTGGAAGGCGGTTCAAGCAAAGATTTCCGTTTTACAAAACAAATGATGTATGCACAACCTGAAGTGCTGCATGCCTTATTAGACCGTTTGGCTGTGGCGGTGACTGAATATCTCAATGCGCAGATTGATGCAGGTGCGCAAGCCGTACAAATCTTTGATAGTTGGGGTGGGGCATTAGCACACCGTGAATACATTGAATTTTCACTGAACTACATGCAAAAAATCGTGGCAGGTTTACAGCGTGAAAAAGATGGACGCAAAGTCCCTGTGATTTTGTTTACCAAAGGTGGTGGTCAATGGTTAGAGCCAATGATTGCAACGGGTGCAGATGCTTTTGGTTTAGATTGGACTACGCCATTAAATGTAGCACGTCAAACAGTCGCAGGCCGTGCAGCTTTGCAAGGTAACTTAGACCCAGCAACATTATATGGTTCGCCTGAAGCAATCGCGAAAGCGACGCGTGCTATTTTAGATGACGCATATGCCAACGGTGAAAAAACTGGTTATGTGGCGAACTTAGGTCATGGTATTACCCAGTGGGTAGATCCAGCCAATCCAAAAGCTTTTATTGATACGGTACACGAATATAGTGCCAAGTATTTATAAGGCTTTAGGGAAATTGGTTTAGGATTCAACCGTGGTCAAGATGATAAAATCATGTTTTGAGTTCTCTTATAAGGCAGCTGCGGCTGCCTTATTTGGGATATTACTGCTGATCGCTTTTGCATTAACTGCAGCAATGGGAAGTCAGGAATATTTTGGCTTTTTCCGTTATGACTATTTATTGTTTTATGCACTGATCATTCAAGTGTGTTTACTTTACTTAAAACTCGAATCTTGGGCGGAAGCTAAAGTCATAGCACTGTTTCATCTGCTGGCTATGGGGATGGAAATATTTCTGACTCATCCACATATTGCCTCATGGCAATATCCGCAGCCTGCGGTTTTTAAACTGCTGACAGTGCCATTATTTGCAGGTTTTATGTATTCGGCGGTGGGGAGTTTCTTTGCACGTTCACTACGTCTATATCAAGTGTCGTTCAGTAACTTACCGCGTTTTGGCAATATGCTGTGCTTAGCCGTTTTGTCATATCTTAATTTTATGACCAAATTTTTTGTGCCAGATATTCGTATGCTTTTGTTTGCTTGGAGTGTGGTAATCTTTTGGAAAACCAAGCTCAGTTTTCAATTACAAAATCATGTGATTCAGTTGCCTATGTTACCGGTGCTGCTGGTTTTGGCATTTTTGATTTGGATCGCAGAAAATATCAGTACCTTCTATCAAATTTGGTTATATCCAAGTCAGGTCGATGCATGGCATATGGTCGGTTGGGGGAAACTCGGTTCTTGGTATTTGTTGCTATTACTCAGTTTGGTTTTAGTGCTCAAAATCCTTGGAAAACGTGATGAAAATGGTACTTGGTTGCTCAAAAAATAGTGAATAAGAACGTATTATTTTTAGCCAAAAGTTTTAGATGAAAATGTTTTGCCTTATCTGAAAGATCAAGTTAATCTACAGGTGTGTAATCAAAATTACACATGTTTTAATAATTAAAAACAATGGAATAAAATTCCCTGGAGAAGTGCTATGTTAAAAAAATTAGCTTTAGTTGCAGTCGTTGCACTAGGTTCTACAGCTGCTTTTGCTGACCGTGACGTAGGTTGTGGTGTTGGTTCTCAAGTTTGGGCTGGTCAATCAGGTAAAATTCCTAAAATTTTAGCTGCGACTACCAACGGTATTTTTACTAACCAGTTACTTGGTATTACCTTTGGTACTTTAGGTTGTAGCGGTACAGGTACAGTGACTGCTCAAGCGGTAACATTTACCAATGAAAATGCTGAATCACTTGCACGTGATATGGCGGTTGGTCAAGGTGAGAGCCTGAATGTTTTGGCTGAGCTTTTAAACATCCAATCAACAGATAAAGCACGTTTCTTTGCTGTGTCTAAAGCAAATTTTGCTGAAATCTATTCAGCTGAAAACCAGTCTTCTCTACAAGTACTTGCTTCATTACAAAGTGTAATGGCAAAAGACGAAGTACTTAAAGCATACGTTTAATCGATGCTTTCAAAACCCTGTCTCTCGGCAGGGTTTTTTATTATCTAAAATATATAAAAATGGATTTGAATATAACTGAATGAAATCAATTGCTTTATTTTGTACTTTTATGATTCCGAGTATCATATATGCTCAGCAAGTTGTAGATTCTACTCCTTCTAAAACCGTAGAGTTACAGCGATATATTGAACTTGCACAATCAAAAAAACTGTCTGAACACATCAGTTGGCAACGACTTTTATATACAGATCATAAAGGACAAAGTGAAGTTGCTTTTTCAGGTTACTTTCTAGCTGAAAATGGCCGTCAAAATGCCCAAGCCGAATTAGAGGCAGATGTCGCTGCACTATTTCAAACCGCCGAACCTAATCAAGCCTTTCGTTGTCGTTTCCCTGCGCGTAGTCAGTGGCTGATGCAAGAGTTATCCATCCGTTCAGAGCAGTTACCTGTGGTGAGCTGCCCTGAGTTTGATGAATGGTTTGGAAAAATTAAGCCGTATAAAGCAACATTAATCTACGCCACAGACTTTATGGGTAATCCAAGTTCTATGTTTGGACATACCTTATTGCGTCTCGATCCGAAAGATCAAAAAGAACTAAATTTGGTGTCCTATGCCATTAACTATGCAGCGACAGTTGCAGGTGAAGATAACTGGTCTTATGCATGGAAAGGCTTAACAGGGCAATATCCTGGTGAATATTCATTGATGCCGTACTACCGTAAAGTGAAAGAATATGGTGATTTTGAAAGTCGTGATTTGTGGGAATATGAGCTAGCACTGACCGAGCAAGAAACCAGTTATTTGGTTAAACATATTTGGGAAATGCAAAATGTCAGTTTTCCCTATTATTTTGCCAGCGATAACTGTGCATATCGATTATTGGGCTTAATGGATTTGGTTCGCCCGACACTGAATTTAACCCAGAAATTTAAAGTCGCTTCCATTCCCGTTGAGACGATCAAAGCGATCAATGATGAACAACTGATTCAAGCAGCGTTTTATCGTCCTGCATTAGAAACGCAGCTTTTGTCACAAGCGCAGCAACATGGATATCGTTTAGCACGCGAAGCGCATAAGCTCGCTGAAATTGAACCTGAGAACATGTCGACAGCACTCGCTCAGTTTAATGAAGTAGAGCAAGCGAAAATATTAGAAATGGCGTATGACCATCTGTATTTATTACTGATTGGGAGAAAGGTGAGTGCGGAAGAAACACAGCCTAAATTACGTCAAATCTTGGCCTTACGTAGTCAATCTTCGCAACCAAAACAACGGACTGATCCTAAGCAGCCAAGTCTAGACCCAGTCAATGGACATCATGCGCGAAATTTTTCAGCTACAGTAGGCGAAGTTCAAGGTGAAAAATATATCGAACTCGGTCATCGTCAGGCTTATCATGATTTGATCGATCCGCAAGGTGGCTTTCGGATTGGTACGCAGTTGATGTTTTGGGATGGCTCGATCCAATATCGAGACGACCAACTTAAACTCAATCATTTTGATTTTTTATCGGTCAACTCCTACAATCCGATCACGCCATTTAAAACACCGCTAAGCTGGGGTTTTAATTTTGGTTGGCAGCAAGTGTCTGTAGATGCAGGTCAATTTAGCGAAACGAAACAACATGGCGTAGCTGAATTAAAAGCGCAATCTGGATATAGCTGGGCCAATCAGGAACGTACACATTTGTGTTATGTGCAGTCTCAAATGCAGGTGCAGGGCGGTAAGTCACTTGATCAGGGATGGCGAGTGGGCCTTGGGCCGACACTGGGTTGCCAAAATATTTGGTCAGAAAAACTCAACAGTTTGGTTCAGGCAGAGCTTCCGTATTGGGAAGATACACATCAATGGAATCTGAAACTCGATGCTGAATTACAATATATCGTAACCCAACAACATGCCTTAAGACTAGGATACGAATACCAGCAACAAGATGATCAAGATTGGAATAAAATGAAATTGAGTTATGTATTTTTCTATTAATTTTTAAGATAGATAAAATGTGAAATATCAAATAAATTTGTTTTTTTATGTAAGTAAAGCAAGGTATGATTGCTAGCTTTGTAATCGCTGTGGTTTGTGTCACCGAATGAATCAAGAATGTATTACAGGTCTAAGTCAGACTTGGAAAGATATTTGTGATCAATATACTGAAAATGAACATCTTGCAGCTTTGCAATTTATCCAGAAGCATGTTGAGCATTTAGTTACTGTTTTTTATGAACAAATGTCGAGAGAGCCAGAATCGGCTGAGTTTTTTAAAGACGATATCATTCAAAAAAGACTCATCGATACCTTAAGAAAATGGTTATTAGAAACATTTAATGTCGCGCTCAATGGTGAATACGAAAGCTCTGTCAAAAGACAGCAAAAAGTTGGAATAGTGCATGCGCGTGTCGGCATACCTTCATGGTTTATCATGCGTGGTGTACGTGAAATAGAACGTAAAATATTTGAAATTTTAGAGCTAAACCATACGCAAAATATTCTCCATATGTGCAGTTATATTGTACAAATTATCGGATTTAGCACAGAAATTATGTGCATCTCTTATGAGATCAATACGGAAAAAAAACAAGAAACAAAACACAATTATCGCTTATTTTCTGCGATGCAAGATGTGGCAGTGCATAAAGATAAACAACGGGGTTCATTGCTCAATTGGGAAAATGAATTGATGTTTAAAATCTTTTCGGGAAATGTCAGTTTTTATCATTCCTTACTTTCAAAATCAGAATTTGGATTGTGGTTTATTCATAAAGCGGCATATGCTTTTTCGGGTTCAGATCAGGTTCAATTAATTATTGATCGAATTTATCAAGTGGATGAGCTAACGCAGCAAACCACACAAATAATGGATAAAGATCAACTGCAACATTTGATTCAACAGATTCGAGACTTAAATCGTGAAATTCAGCATTTAGTCGATCAATTATTTCAGGTGGCTGAATATATTGAGTCAGGCAATGATTCTTTGACGCAACTCCTAAACCGTCGTTATCTTAGTACTATTATTTCACGTGAAATTACTTTTGCACGTCAAAATGAAACGCCTTTGTCTTTGCTAGCCTTTGACGCGGATTACTTTAAAATGATCAATGATAAGTTTGGTCATGCGGCAGGTGATCTTGCACTGAAATTTATTGCCGAAGCTTTGCAGCGTTACAGCCAAGGTAGCGATTATGCATTCCGTATTGGTGGCGAAGAGTTCTTGTTACTCTTGGTGGACACCAATGTAAACCGTGCGATGAAAGTTGCAGAAAATATTCGCCAATATATTGAAAACGGAGTGATCCGAACAGTACAAGGTCAACAATTTAGTTTAACCGTTAGCGTTGGTTGTGTGCAGTATAATGGTCATCCTGACTATCAACGTTTACTAGATGCTGCCGATATAGCACTCTATGCTGCCAAGAATACTGGTCGTAATCGTATTTACGTTGCTAAAACTGATCAGCAGACAAGATCATCTTCATCCTAAATGGATATTCACTTAATTTTGCTTTGTAGAAAATCTAAAAATTTTGCTTTTTGCTCTACATACTTGGGATGAACTTTAGCTTCATCCCATTTTTGTTTAAATACTCGTGCAGCAGCTGCTTTGACGGGATCCTCTTTTTGTCTTGGAAGCTTTTCGCGTCCATGTGCACCACTTAATCCTTTTTTATCATTAGGGACTGGACCCTCATATTTTTTACCACCTTTATGGTTGGCATAGCGACGTGCACGTGTAAAACCCATCTGCAAAAATTTACGTGCCATATCTGCACCGACAAAATCTTCAGCGTCTAAATACTCTTCAAAAAGTTGCCAAATTTTGGTACTGCTTTCGATGGCTTTTTCTTCATTAGCAAATCGCCAATAAGGCAAAATTTCAGATTTATAAGGCTCTACGAGTAATACACCTTGTTCACCACGTCCAATTCTATAAAGTTCAGGGTGTTCGCGAAAATTTATCTTTTTAAAATCTAAACTGTAATCAAAACTATTGGAATGAACGCGTGATACACGCTTAGGTGTGGGGATGGATTTATTATTCATATTCACTCCATTACAACCTTACTCTATTTCAAGCTTAAGCTAAAAAAGTAGCCCCAGTTGGGGCTACTTTTTATTTTGTCTTTTTGCTGGTGGATTTGGCTTTGGTCGTCTTGGGTTTTTCTCCCTTAGACTTGCTTGCCTTAGCATCCGTTTTCTTTGCTGTTGAAGATTTTTTGGTTGTTTTCTTCTCAGCTTTTGGCTTTTCCTCTTTAACCTTAGTGCTTGTTTTTGATGTGCTGGCTTTTTTAGGGGCCTCTTTTTTGTCAGCTTTAGATTTCGGCGAACTTTTAGTTGACGCAGATTTTTTAGCTTTTACTTTTTCATCTTTAGTTGCAGCTTCTTTTTTAGAAGTGCTGTCCTTAGATTTTTTTTCAGCAGTTTTCTTTGTTGCTTTGTTTGAATCTTTACTCGATGCTTTAGCTGATTTTTTTACTTTATCCTCATTCTTTTTTGCAGTTTTTGCCGTAGTTTTCGCTGTCTTTTTCTCATCTTTTTCAGTTGTCTTTTTTGCGGCTACCATAGTGATCACCCTTAGTTAGTAAAAAAAAAGAAAATAGCAATGAATCTAAAGGATTCATCTTGTTTTCAATGTACGGACTAATCTTGAATATGGGGGGTGAAATCATGTTATGAAATGTTTAATTTATGAACAGAAATACATTAAGTAATTGATATCAATTTTATGCTGTAGTTTTGAGTTACAAGTCTTACAGCACGGTTACAAACAATATTTTTAAAAGATATTTTTTCAAAATAAATATTTTGGGCGATTAAACTTCTACAACCACATAGTATTTTTTGACGGCTTCGACAACTTCAAACTTGCCCTGAAACGATGGGGGAATAATGCCCGCTTGGCCAGCGGAAATCTCGATATATCCGCCTTGTTGATCATGAATACGTACTAATCCTTCAAGGATAGTAAAAAACTCTTGTTTGTTCGGTGCAAAGACAATATTCCATGCGCCAACTTCACATTGCCAAATCCCGCAGTCCATATTGGGGTGTACATACAGGCTTGCAGTTTCACGTTTAGGATTGCCCTGAACCAAACGGTCTGGGCGAGGGAAGTCTATGCTGTGTTTGGCTTGCGCTAAACCCTGACCGGCAATATATACATCTGACATGATTCATCCTGAAAATAGTGCTTTGCTATCAAAGCAAACGATTTGCGACATTAAAACATAAATAGAAAAAGCCTCAAGAGTTTGAGGCTTTTTTTAAGAGCTAACGCTGAATGTTCTATTAATAGCTTTCTGGAACTGCACTTAAAAATTCACGACGTTCTTCTTTATTGGTTTTAAAGTCACCGACAAAAGAAACGGTACGGGTTGTAGACTCTTGTTTACCTACACCACGCATCATCATACACATGTGAGCTGAATCAATCACCACAGCAACACCACGTGCACCAGTCACTTCAGCCACAGCTTCAGCGATCTGCTGAGTGAGGTTTTCCTGAATTTGTAAGCGACGGGCAAACATTTCTGTAATACGTGCGAATTTTGATAAACCTAAAACATTGCCTTCTGGGAGATAAGCAATATGTACACGACCATAAAAAGGCAATAAATGGTGCTCACACAATGAATAGAATTCAATATTCTTAACTAAGACCATTTCACGGTTATCGGATGGGAAAACCGCATTGTTGGTCACTTCTTCAAGTGTCTGGCTATAACCAGAAGTAAGATATGAAAAAGCTTTAGCAGCACGCATAGGCGTATCTTTAAGACCTGGGCGATTCAGATCTTCACCAACGGCAGTTAGGATATTTGCGTAGGATTGCTGCATAGACATAAGACGTGTTCACTTACACTGAGAGATTGAACAAGGACGGCATTGTAGCAGAAAACTATTACAATGCCTTCTTTTGGAGTTAAATCCGATTATTGTTTAAACTGTGGGTTCTTTTCTGCACGTTTAAGCAGAACTAGTACAGCACCTGTGCCGCCTTGTTTTTCTGGGGCGCTCACAAATGCCAATACATCACGATGTTGACGTAACCAACTATTTACATAAGTTTTTAAAATTGCTTCTGGACCTTTGCCATGCACAATTTTAATGACGTTTTGATTGTCATCTTTCGCCATTTGAATAATTTGCAGCACGGCAGAACGGGCTTCTTCAACAGTGCAACCGTGTAAGTCGACAGCTTCAAACCAACGTAGATTACCAGCTTTCAAATCTTCAAAAACTTTATGTTGTAAGGTTGCAATGCGATAGCTTAAAGCAGCTTGACTGGCAACAGGGTTGAGCATCGCTTGCGTATCAGAAAGTAATGCATCATCTGTTTCCATAGGACCAATTGCAGCAGCACGTTTAGCCAACGTTTGCGCATCAGGTTTTTTACGACCCACTTTTTCCATTTTTGCAATATTTCCTGCATTCATTTTTTGAACACCTTGCATTTGCTTTTGGAAAAGCGCGAAGTCTTCTTCCTGCTCTTGTTCAACAGTCTTTGGCGTTGGCTCAGGCTGTTTAGCAATCGTTGAGGAATGTGGATTCGTAATTTGCTTTTTAAAAGATTTCAGTAGGTTGTACTGATCTTTTGAAAGCGAAGAATCGTGTTTGCTCATAATGAAAAAACGGGAAATATACAAAAATTTAGTGCAATTATAGCCTTAAATGGCACTGATTTGAACTGGAAAGACTTTATATAAAGAAGATCTCTTAATTCATTACAAGTCCTATTTGGGCTTCAAAGTTGAATTAATTAATTTAATAACTTTTTTATTTTTATATTGTTCTGCAAGAGCTAATGCTGATTGTTCTTCATTAAATTTAGAAATACACACGATTTCGGTTGAAGCGCCTTTTTCAAGTAAATAAGAAATTATCTGATATTGATTTAGGCGGATAGCTTTACCTAATGGGGAGCATCTAGTGAAATAATATGTTTGTGGTTCAATTTCATCTACTACAAGTTCATTTATTTTTCTCAGCTTCATTTTTTTGATGAAAGAAATATCTGTGTGCTCGATAGCCGCCATAATTAAGGTGGTATCATAAAATTCATTGTTTTCACCAAAATTTAAATATTCAAGATACAAATTTTTGGCTTTTTCATAATTATCAATATCATTTTTCTGTGTCAGGTTCTTTATCGCATTTTGGAAAAAATCATTCATATCATCAAAATCATTTATTGCTGCATGGAACATGAATATATTTATTAAATATGGCTCATCAGCTAAATTCTTTTTCAATAAATGAGGGGTATCTTTATAAAAAATCTGTTCAAAATGATTTAATTTTTCCATAGAAATAGGGTGAGATTTAATATTGATTGGTTTTGATAAAGAATTTTTATGTCCTTTAGAAATAGAAAAATAGGTTGAATTTTCAATATTCTTGTTTTTAGTATTGATTGAGTAATTAATGACTATTGGTAAGCCTTGATAACTAATGATTTCAATTTGATTCTTATTGAAATCATAATTTTTGCCCTTTAGCACGTTAGTATTTATATTTGGAAAAATTTGATTTAGGTCAATCTGCGCAGCAATGATGCCTTCGGGCATAGTGGAAATATTAAAGTAGAGGATATGATTTTGGTCAATATGATACGGTGAGCCAGTATAAAGAGTTATATTTTTTGCCCAACTTATCTGGTGTAGTGAAACCAAGATTAATGAAATGAATAGAAGAGTAGAAGAAATAATCGACTTCATTATTTTTAATTCTCAATTGAATAAAAAATATAAAAAGGATGTGTAATTTTTTTAATATAGATGCAAAGGAGAAAAAGGGTGAGCGAACTCACCCTACATATTTCATTTATATTTTATCAGGCACACCAAACAGCTCCTTGAATGCCTGATCAGGGCGTGGCTGCTTCATAAAACTTTCACCGACCAAGAAGGCATGAATGTCATGTTCTTGCATCATCGCGACATCAGCAGGTGTTGCAATGCCGCTTTCTGTCACTAGCAGGCGAGAAGGCTCAAGTAACTTCTTCAAACGTAATGATGTATTGAGGTCAACTTCAAAGGTTTTTAAATTACGATTATTGACGCCAAGTAGACAGTTGTCAGAAAGACGCATTGCACGCTCAAGTTCTTCTTCGTCATGTACTTCAACCAATACGTCGAGATTGTGCTCAAAAGCAGTTTTCGACATTTCTTCGAGTTGTTGATCAGACAAACAAGCCACGATTAATAAAATACAGTCAGCATGTAATGCACGTGCTTCAATTACACCATAAGGGTCAATTAAAAAATCTTTTCGCAGCGCAGGTAAGTCACAGTTCGTACGTGCAATCTGAATGTTTTCATCGGCACCTTGGAAAAAGTCGACATCAGTTAAAACAGACAAACATGCCGCACCAGCATCTTGATATTGCTGCGCAATTTCAGCAGGGTTAAAGTTTTCACGAATGATGCCTTTCGATGGTGATGCTTTTTTAATTTCAGCAATCACCCCCGGACGTTTAGAGCCGAGGTTTTGTGCAAAACCTCGAATGGGTGTAGCTGCTTGAGCTAGCTCTTCGACATCTTTATAGCTACGTTGTTTAAGACGGGCTGCAAATTCTTCTTTTTTACGTTCAACAATTTTACCCAAAATTGTATTGGCGATATCTACCATGATCTGTGTCCTAATCTTAAGCTTCGTATTCTTTTAAAGTTTTCGTAAATTCAGACAAAATGCCCATTTTTTCTAAGGCTTGACCGCCATAGATAATGTCATGTGCTAATGCAACACCTTGTTTATAGCTTTTGGTTAAGCCTGAAACATAAATGCCTGCGCCTGCATTTAGGGCAATCATATTCGCGGCTTTATCACCGAGCGCAGATTTGTTTTTACCTAAAGCATCTTTAATTAATTTTAGACTTTCCGCAGCACTATCTACAGATAGACCTGTTAAGGTTTGCGATTCGATATCTACAGCTTCCGGTTGAATTTCCCATTCAGTGACTTCGCCATCTTTGAGTTCTGCAACATAAGTACTTGATGCAAGGCTAATTTCATCTAAACCATCTTTAGAATGCACCACCAAGACATGTTCTGCACCAAGCTGTTTTAAAACTTCAGCCATAGGACGACATAATTCTGTAGAGAAAACACCAATCACAAAACGTTTTACGCCGGCCGGATTCGTAAGCGGGCCAAGTAGGTTGAAAATACTACGGAAGCCCAATTCTTTACGTGGACCAGCAGCATATTTCATGGCTTTATGATGATTAGGGGCAAAGAGGAAACCAACGCCCATTTCACGAATACAACGTTCAGTTTGCTGCATGTTAAGGTCAAGGTTGATTCCAGCTTGTTCTAAAAGATCAGAAGAGCCTGATTTTGATGAAACACCACGACCGCCATGTTTAGCAATAGTTGCACCTGCTGCTGCAATAACAAAACTAGACGCAGTAGAGACGTTAAATAAGTTTTGACCATCACCACCTGTACCAACGATATCCACCAAATGTGGTAAATCACTGACATCAATTTTGATCGCAAACTCACGCATTACACGTGCTGCGGCAGTAATTTCATCAATACTTTCACCTTTTTGGCGTAAGCCCATCATCAGTGCGCCAATTTGAGCATCGGTCGCTTCACCTTGCATGATGGTTCGCATCACTTCTTCCATTTGAGGTTGAGTGAGTTCAATATTTTTAGTGATGTTATTTAAAGCTTGTTGAATATTCATAATATTTTTTGCACTCGATTAAGCGTAAATTTCTAAGAAGTTTTTAAAGATTTGATGGCCATGTTCACTAAGAATTGATTCAGGGTGAAACTGCACGCCTTCGACAGGCAATGTCTTATGTTTAACGCCCATGATTTCTTCCATCGTGCCATCTTCTTCATTGGTCCAGCAGGTCACTTCTAAACATTCAGACAAAGTCGCTTGATCAATCACCAAAGAGTGATAACGCGTTGCGGAAAATGGAGAAGGGAGGTTGCTGAAAATACCTTGATCGCTGTGATACATGTCAGATAAACGACCGTGCATCACTTTTTTAGCGCGAATAATATCGCCGCCAAAAGCTTGTCCTATGGCTTGGTGGCCTAAACACACACCCAGTAAAGGAATTTTCCCCGCAAAGTGTTGAATCGCAGGAATTGAAATGCCTGCTTCACTTGGCGAACAAGGGCCAGGACCAATGACTAAATACTTCGGTTGCCATCGCTCGATATCTTCCAATGTCACGGCATCGTTACGTACAACTTTTACTTCCTGATTTAACTCGCCAAAATATTGGACGATGTTGTAGGTAAAAGAGTCATAATTGTCGATCATCAAAAGCATGAGCGTATTAACCTTTGAAATTTATGCACTTAAATGTGCTTTGAATAGTCCGAAATGATTCTAAATAGTTGTATATTGACCCAAATATCGTGTGGATATTTTAAATAGAAAAATAGTGAAATATTTAGAATGCAGCCAATCATAGCAAATATTATTCAATTTCTGCTGAACAATTTCGCCAAAGTTCATCGCAACTGAAATCATTTCAATAAATTTTCGACTTATAAATTTGGGATTTAATTTGAACAAGACATTAGGCTGAATTTAAGTGGGTAAAATATGTTCAATTGATATTTTAAAAAGATCTGCTTGATGTCGTTAAAAATAGCAATTCAGGCTCTAGATGGAAAAATATGAACCGTTTTGAAGCAAAATCACCAAAATGGAGCACAATTAATGTTAAGGTAAATTGATTAAAATTAAAACAAAATGGTTAAATTAACGTCAAAAAATGGGTACTTTACGGGCTCAAAAAACCTAGATATCGATCATTAATTCAGTTATTACGTCAGTATTTTTCCATTTATAACTAGCTAAGCCATTAGTTTCTATCGTATTTAAATTCGACCTTAAAGCTTTGATAAAATCTCAATGATTTTATCGTTGAAAGCGATTAATCATTTTGGTGCAAAACCAAGTTGCACTATTTTGATACACCTGCGAGAAGTTTTTAAACAAAAGTGATGAAGAGTGGCTGAATATGGTGCATTTACTGTTACACACAGTATAATAGTCGAAAAGCTAGGAGCTAAAATCTTCTATTCTGATAAGGAATTCAATATTTTAGCTTGGCTTTTAAAAGTTGGTACGGTAATTGCTTAATAACTACCAACTACTAACACGCACTTCAGTGTGCACAAAAAAATCATCGGAGCAAAATGAGCATGGCGAACAAGGTCCTTCAACTCATCCAAGAAAGTGGCGCAAAATGGGTCGATTTTCGCTTTACTGATACTAAGGGTAAAGAACAACACGTAACTTACCCAGCAGATTCAATCGACGAAGATACGTTTGAAGATGGCAAAATGTTTGATGGTTCTTCAATTGCTGGTTGGAAAGGCATTGAAGCATCTGACATGATCTTACGTCCAGATGCAGAAACTTGTTTTATCGACCCGTTCTTTGCAGAAGCTACAGTTGTTGTGACTTGTGATGTTATCGAACCTTCAACTGGTCAAGGTTATGAACGTGACCCACGCTCTATTGCTCGCCGTGCGGAAGAATACCTAAAATCAACTGGTATCGGTGATACTGCTTATTTTGGTCCAGAACCAGAATTCTTCGTATTTGACGAAGTAAAATGGGACATCGATATGTCTGGCGCGCGCCACACATTAATCGCTGAAGAAGCTGCTTGGTCTACTGGTAAAGATTACGAAGCGGGTAACTCTGGTCACCGTCCACGTGTGAAAGGTGGTTACTTCCCAGTTCCTCCTGTAGATTCTTCACAAGATATGCGTGCAGATATGTGTGCAAAAATTGAAGACATCATGGGCCCAGGTCGTGTAGAAGTACATCACCACGAAGTTGCATCTTGCCAGCTTGAAATCGGTGTAAGCTTCAACACTATGGTTCGCAAAGCGGACGAAGTTCAACAGTTCAAATATGCTGTTTGGAACGTTGCTCACCAATATGCTAAAACTGCTACATTTATGCCTAAACCAATGGTTGGCGATAACGGTTCTGGTATGCACGTTCACATGTCAATCTCTAAAGACGGCAAGAACTTGTTTGCTGGTGATGAATACGCTGGTCTTTCAGAAATGGCGTTGTACTTCATTGGCGGTGTGATCAAACACGCTCGTTCATTGAACGCAATCACAAACCCATCAACTAACTCGTACAAACGTTTAGTACCACATTTCGAAGCACCGATTATGCTTGCTTACTCAGCACGTAACCGTTCAGCTTCTATCCGTATTCCTTACGTTTCTAGCCCTAAAGGCAAACGTATTGAAGCACGTTTCCCAGATCCAATGATGAACCCGTACTTAGGTTTCGCTGCACTTCTTATGGCTGGTCTTGACGGTATTCAAAACAAGATCCACCCAGGTGAAGCTGCTGACAAGAACTTGTACGACCTTCCTCCTGAAGAAGAAGCTAAAATCCCTACAGTGGCTCATAGCTTAGATATGGCGCTTGAAGCTCTTGCAGCTGACCATGATTACCTTCTTAAAGGTGGCGTGTTCACTAAAGAAATGCTTGATGCCTACATCGAACTTAAAACTGAAGAAGTTCGTCGTCTTAACACGACAACTCACCCAGTTGAATTCGACATGTACTACAGCTTGTAATTCTATACAGAATTACACTGTAAAAAGACCCGCCTTGTGCGGGTTTTTTTATGAGATGGGTTAATATAAAGCAAAGAGTTGAATAAATATCTAAACATGGCAAAACCACGTAAAAAACATACCGGTTTTTTCCCTTGGATTGATCCAGCAGATCAGGCAAAGGGATTTAAACTCAACTTCTCAGAAGTGACTTATTTGGAAGTTGGGCGGACCGTTGAAGGTTATAAACAGGCTCAATTTGTCGAACTGAAAAACCCAGAGCTGGCATTGGAGTTTGAATACCCTGAAAGTTTTTATATTACAACCGAAGGACTAGTTCTGATTAAAACACCGCAAGGCAAGTTTGAAGCCATTGCCAAGACAGATAACTTTTAATTCAACACTAAAAAATTGAACTGAAAAAATGACCTGCAATATTGCAGGTCATTTTTTATTGAATATCTAGAAATTTGCCAAACGTTATTGCAAACCATGCTGTTTTAGATTATCGATTTCATAAGGCGCATCTTCGGCGGGGTAGCGTAAGTTTTCTAATCCTTTGGTTTTGGCAATAGACCAAATTACACTTTCACCCGCAGGGATGTTTTGGCTGTGCTGCGTATATAAGGGATCTTGCAGGGCGTCTGCTGCTGAAATAAAAGTCCAGCCATGCTGCTGAAAAGTAGTAATGACATCCTTTAAAAAAGCGGCATTAATATCATTCACATGTAAAAGTAAAACATGCTGTGGTGAACGATTTATGGTGAGCTGGGCAAGTTGGTCATAATAATCTGCTCGGTGAAGCAGGTGAGCAATATATGCTTGTTTCAGATGTTCTAATTTGTCCTGATCTTGCTGTTTGGAATAGTCGAGATATTTTCGGTTATAAAACCAATCACTGGCATCTATACTCACACCGCCAATGCGGTATTGATGCTGCTCTAACCACTGATAGACAGCATCACGTTTTTTAGTGCTATTACCTTCTTTTAAAAAAGGATACCGGTAAATACGTGTGTAATTTGGCAGCGTTTTTAGCACTGTATCCGCCTGTTCAATGCTGTGCAGATAATCTTTTAATGTGACATTTTCTTTATTTAGATTTTGGTGCAGTGCACTATGATTGCCAATCAGATGGCCAGATTGTCCCCACGCTTGAATCAGTTGTTTACCTTGATAATCGCCAATTTTAATCAGGCTAGGGAAGACAATAGTTTTGATTTGTTGATCATGCAGATGTTTTAAAATTTGGGCATTGATTTGTTCCGCTTGTGCGTTAAACGCTGGATTTAATCCATCATCAAAACTGAGCGCAATAGATTTTGCTTGAGCCGTGATATTGGCACAAAGTAAAACGAAAAAAATAAAAACATATAGCGGCTTATATGGAAACATTATGCTTGTGTAATTTGGTGGTTATCCACGACATCATACTGGGTAAGTGAGGTTTGTGTTGATTACATATGTAATGAAGTGCTTAAGCTGTTTTAGTTTTGCTCATTTTACTGAAAACAAGCTATTGGTCATGAAAAACGATGTTGAGTTGGTTACACTAAGGATTCGCTATACTCAGCAAATGGTTAAAGGGAAATGAAATATGCAGCGTCAAGCATGCGAAATGCGGGATAAAAGAATGTCTCCTGAATTAAGAACATGGTTGTATGCTTCGGGTTCATTAACCCAACAATTAACAGATTTTGCCCAAGGTGTATTTAAAGTTGAGCCGAGTATTGAGCAATTTCAACGTATGACGCTTCAAGATGCACGGTGGCTACAAATGCCAATACAGCACACAGCTTGGGTACGTGAAAGTTATTTATATGGCTGTGAAGCTGAGCCGTGGGTCAAGGCAAAAAGTATATTTCCAATCCTTAGCATACAAGGACGTGCGCGGATTTTTCAGCATATTGGTAAAAAACCCATCGGACATTTTTTATTTCAACGGACCAATCCGAAGTGTGAGCGGCGTGTATTGTGGCTAGACGATGGTTGGACACGTCAGAGCTGTTATACTTGGCATGGTTGTAAATTTATAGTTCAGGAAACTTTTTTAGCGAGTTTTGAGCAATATTTGCAGAAATAACATTACCAGATGAAGGACAGTCATGGCCGTGGTGCAACAGATTACTTGGCAGCAGCGTTTAGAAGCTTATTACTATTTATGTCGCTTCGATAAGCCAATTGGCACGGAACTGGTTTTTTGGCCAACCATGTGGGCACTGTGGATTGCCAATCAAGGAACACCGCAATTCAGTATTTTGATTCCCATGATTTTGGGCACGATATTTATGCGTGCAGCAGGTTGTGCGATTAATGACTTTGCTGACCGTAAAGTCGATGGTGCTGTGGAAAGAACCAAACATCGTCCTTTAGCCACTGGGGTGATTAGTGCTAAAGAAGCCATATATGTGTTCTTGATCTTGGTGCTTGCTAGCGCATGTATGTTGTTCTTTTTACCGATAGAAACTTTTTATTGGTCCTTTGGTGCATTGTTTTTAGCGTTCATTTATCCCTTTATGAAACGCTACACGCATCTGCCACAAGTATTTTTAGGCGCGGCATTTTCATGGTCGATTCCTATGGCCTATACCGCTGTGGGGCAAACACCTGATTTAACGTGTTGGTTATTGTACTTTGGTAATTTGGCGTGGACGGTTGCGTATGATACACAATATGCCATTACTGACCGTGAATATGATTTGAAAATTGGCGTGAAATCGACTGCGATTTTATTTGGTAAATACGATATTGAAATTATTTCATTATTGCAGGCACTGAGTATTGTATTGATTGGTGCAGCGCTGTATTTAGAAGATCTCTTGATGCCATTCGGTTTGCTCGCGTTGTTGGCTGTGGCTGCCGATTTTATTTACCAGTGGACTAAAACTAAAGACCGTGATCCGCAGTTATGTTTTTGGGCGTTTCGCCATAACCGTTGGGTAGGGTTTATGATTTTTATAGGGATTTTCATGGCCCTTAAACTTTAATGTCATTGATCTGAAACTGTTTAAAATGAACTAAAGCATCCTATTCGGGTGCTTTTTTTTATGCCTTAATAAAAAGGCATGTAGTTTCATGTTTAAAGAATAATGATTAAAAAGGATATTTTATGAAACGTTCAAAAATAGCATTAGCTCTGACAGTTGCAGTTTCTATGCTGTCTTTAACCGCGTGTAATGATGATGATAATGACTCATCATCTTCGAATCAAAAATCAACATTTGTGTCTGAAGCAAATTATGCTTTAGAAACTGTAGACAATACATCGTCCATAAAAGTCATGACGTATAACATGACCAATGTGCAGGGGAAAGTAGCAACAGCAACGGCTTTAGTGTTGTTTCCAAAAGCTACTCAACCTAAAGATGGTTATCGTGTTGTGGTATGGGAGCATGGAACAGTCGGAGCTGGAGATGAATGTGCGCCAAGTAAAAATGCAATTCATCCACGCTTTAAAATTCTAGCTAACACGCTTATGGCGGCAGGTTATGTAATTGTGGCACCAGACTATGAGGGTTTAGGAACCAAGGGGGTTCATCCATACCTTAATTTATCGAGTGCGGCAAATTCGGCGCTTACTGCAGTTAAAGCGGCAAAAGAACATTATGGTAAGCAACTCAATGGTCAGTGGATGTCGATTGGTCAATCGCAAGGTGGTCATGCATCCTTAGGCACGGCGGAATTTGCGAATACCGATACTAACTATAAAGGTGCAGTAGCAGCCGCACCTGCGTCGAGTTTAGGCACGATTATTAAGATCTATTTAGATCCAAAACTAAATGTTGATGCAAATGGTCAACCTAAACCCCATGGATTGAATAGATTGGATGAACAGTTGGCACAAGTGCGTTATGCACTTAGTATGGGGCAGCTTTCGGAGGTTCAAGCACAGGCGTTAATTGATCAAATTGCAGATGGCTATGCTGAGCTTTTGGCATATGCTGCATTGACCAGTTCAGGTATTAAAGCCTATGAGCCAAATTATGATTTAAAAAATATTTTTACTGCTGATGCCGGTGTTATTGCAGAAAAAGCCTATGGACGTACAGGGGATGACGGTGCATGTTTAAGTTATGCCGACCCAAATGGCGCAAATGGTTTGCAAGAACAGTTTAAAGCAGCTGTGATTGAATTCTTAAAGGATCCAACGCATACGGTTTCACAGTACGGAATTGATTTGAATAAAATTGATAATGACCCAGTTGTTCAGAAATTTTTAATTGACAATCAGCCAGCGACAAATGCTACTGCTGCCAAAGTAATTAAAGCGCCTGTGTATATTATTCAAGGTGCAAATGATCAGGCAGTTATTCCTGTGGTTACGCAAGCGCTATTTGCAAATATGAAAACACAAGCGAAGAAGTATTTCCCAGATGCAAATTATGCTGAAGGTTATCAATTAGACGTTGTGCCAAATGCAAGTCATACACAGGCAATTATCTGTAGAAATGCGCAAGCGGTCGAATTTATTCAAGCTAAAATGTCTGCAGGTACAGGTATTGTCTTAACCAATGAGCAAAAAGATGCAAGCCAAAGTCCACATTGTAAGGGGGTAGCTGCTTCAAGCTAAGTTTTTTCAATAATAAAAAAAGGAGCATGTCTCCTTTTTTTGCATATTGGATTATTAATCATTCAATCCGTGAAAATGAGGGGGTACAGTTAGTTCGAGCAAAGAATGTTATGAAGACTTGAGCGAATTTTGTTTTTTGCTATATTGGGCGTCGAATTATTTATGTAAATGAAAGAATCGTTATGTCTGAAGTAAAGCCAAAACCCAATACCAAAAAGATGATCATTTTGATGGCACTTGGGCTATTGATTCCTATATTTTTGGTCAGTATGGCTTTTCTTGCAGTCAATAGTGATGCCAAAAACCAAGAAAAATATAAGCAACAACAAGCTGAAATGATTGAGCGTATTAAAGCAAAAGAAGCACAAGATGAGGCTTTGGCTGCTGAGGCTGACCAAGCAGTATCAGAAGTGCTGGCAGCTCAAGAGTCAAATGCTCAATAAAATTCTGCTTACGTTATGGATGTGAATGCAATGCGCATTCACCCAATGTTTGATTGTACTTTACGTATTTAACAACTATTTATTTACATCATGCCTGAGCGTGTGAACTGTTGGAATACTGGTGTAGCGGATTACACGGTAGCCAGCTTCTTCAAGCATTGCATCACGTTCAGCATCTTCTTGCTCTTTGCCTATATGACTGGGGTCATCCAGTTCGATAATCACAAGCACATTATAAGTTTGGTCAAGTATGACAAAATCAGTGACTTTTCGATTAAATCTATTTCTGATTTTGTAATTTTGAGTGGTGATCAGTGCGCTAAACGCCACTTGGGCTAAAATGTGGTAGTCCGGAAATGCTTCATTTAATCGATGAAACATCTTACTTTCAAAGGCAGTGATTACACGACGTGGGAAAAACTTTTGTTTGCTTCTAAACAGTCTGGGAAAGACTAAGCAGACAAGGGCAAAAGTTGCCAAGCAACCAATAATAAAAAATATGAACTGACTTAGATCTGGCACGGAATAAACTACATATATGAAAAAAGCCCACGTCATGATGCGTGGGCTTTTTAGAATTTGGCTCTCCAACCTGGGCTCGAACCAGGGACCTGCGGATTAACAGTCCGTCGCTCTACCGACTGAGCTATTGGAGAATCTGCACGCATTCTATGGGGCAAATGCAGTGAGGTCAAGTCAGAATTGCAAAAAATAAGGAAATTTAGGCTGAATGTATTAAATATAAACACCTTTAATATAAAGCGTTTTTAAAACTTAAGCTCTGACTATTCTTTCTAATGTGGTCGGAGAGCTAAGTGAATAGCTTAGGTCATAGAGCAAGTTATACTTATCTTAAAACAAAAGTCAGAGCATAAAAAAAGCCCACGACATAATGCGTGGGCTTTTAGAATTTGGCTCTCCAACCTGGGCTCGAACCAGGGACCTGCGGATTAACAGTCCGTCGCTCTACCGACTGAGCTATTGGAGAATCTGAAGTGGATTCTAAAGATGTATGGGAGGGTGGTCAAGCCTGATTTAAATAAAATACAGAAAAATCAAATTAAGTGTTTTAAAAATAGCCGAATCAGACAACTTGGTACATATACGGATACTTATTAGGAAAGCAAAAACAAAAAAGTAGGTATGCTTTGTTAAATATCAGGCAATAAAAAACCCACTTCGCAATGAGTGGGCTTTTTAGAATCTGGCTCTTCCACCTGGGCTCGAACCAGGGACCTGCGGATTAACAGTCCGTCGCTCTACCGACTGAGCTATGGAAGAATAGATGGCTCTCCAACCTGGGCTCGAACCAGGGACCTGCGGATTAACAGTCCGTCGCTCTACCGACTGAGCTATTGGAGAATCTGATGCGCATTTTAGGGATGAAAGCTAAAGCGGTCAAGTAAAAATAAAAGATAAAGCGCTTAAATGTTTTTTTATTATCCAAAGATGAGTTTCTTGCTTATTTATTGATTATTTTAAGCTTTTGTTGCGTTAAACCCTATCGGAATACTTTAACAATTATAGTTAATAGAGTGATGGATGGAATGGTGGGTAAGGTTGCGTTAGATCGCTATTCTAGTTCTGAACATGCTGAGAGCACTATGTACCGTCATTTCGGATGACCTTTATTATATTGAAATAGTTAATAATTAGTCAGTAAATTCCAGTTGTTTTAATTAATTAGCAGATTTTTTTAATAATTTTTAGATAAATAAATCTTCTAAGTACACAAATGGCTTAGCTTCCTGTATAAGAACAAAACAAAGTTTCATGAAATGTTATTGAATATTTAAAAAAGTATTCTAAATTCAATATTTTATAAAATTTAAAAATTTATTTTTAAATAGGAATTTATATGCTTCACATTGGAAGAAAATTATTAACTTCAACTCTCTTATCTATTTTATTAGTCGCATGCGGTGGAGGGGGAGGAGAAAGTAGTCCAACGTCATCAGAAACATCTGTGCCTAAGCCTATTGAAGAAACTTCTGTACTAAGTCCAGATTTGACACATGGCTATTTTGAAATTGAAAATTCTGGCATTGCTAATCACTCAACTATCAAGTTTTCACCATTTCACACAGATAGTGTGATTGAAGCATCTGCTACTAACAATAATATGTGGAATCTAGAAATTCTTACACCAAGCAATGATTTGTCTGCCCATATTAATAATTTGGCGGGTCTTTATTTTTATCCTAATGACGATAAAGTTGGAGTTTTTAGCTATTCGGAAAATGCTAACGGGTATCTGCGGGTTCAATGTCAAAATTCATGCAGTGATACATTTTCTTATAAAATTGAAAAGCAGAGTAATGGCAAAACTTATTTTATTATAGATGCAAATGGTTCTATAACAGGACGTTTAAATAATATTGGCTTTGCATCTACAGCTAAAATTAAAGGCTCTGTTAAGTTTGAAGTAAATTCTGATTGGCCAGTATGGGATAGCAAAAGATTTAATGAATATCCTGCGAAATCAGACTTAATTGTTAATGGTAAACCTGCAACAATAGAAAAGTTTTTGGATTGGAAAACTAGTTCTGTTTTAAGTTTTACGACCGATAAAAGAATATTATTTTAATTTTAATAATCCTTTGGATATTGATCATGATAGATTTATCTTAACAGAGGGGAATTATTTCAGTAATGAGCAACCTAAAGATGTGTACATATATAAAGGTTACTTCAATCGAGATTTTACATTAAATACAGATTATGAAAATGGTATAACGACCTTTAAATTCATCAATAACTTATTTACTAACCCTGTTGAATATACTGCGTCTCCAGACTTAGAAGTATCTGGAGGTTTTGTGAAAAAAATTCCTTATGGTCAAGTCATTGCAGGAGATGAAGTTTTTAAAATTGATGAAACTGTTTCAGCAGTTGCATATGCAGAGAATGAAAGTAAATATTATCGTTTTATGAGTCGAGATAAGCAATCTGATCTAGAGTTCACAGTGAAATACGATACTATAACTAAAAATGTAAATGTAGCTTATCAAAGACCACAGAAGGGTCAATTAAATGTGAATATCTATCTGAAATGGAACTGTAAATTGACGAATAATCATTGTAGTGGTGTAACTGTCAATGATTCAGAGGGAACTATAGAATTTAAAAACGTGCAGTTAGATGATGGTCGTCTAATAAATGGCAAGTTTGGTCATTTAGGCGTAAATGATCTCTTAAGGTAATAATTGCGTAGTTATACTCTCAAAAATATAACTATGGTAATTCTCCTACAATTAATTTAATACATAGTATTTGAAAACACCTTAATTTTAATAAATTTCAGAATCTTGTGTTGGGAAAGGCCATAACTACGGATTTTAAATTTTTTAAATGTTTATCATGCAACATGGGAAAAATAGTCCATGTTGCATAGATTTTTTTAGCTTCACTGAAACTAAAAAAAGAAACAGAAGTTCTAATAACTTTTTATAAATTTAGAATTATAGAACCCATAAAAAATCACCCTAAAAGGGTGATTTTTTTGACTTTTGAATAAGTTTTAAAACTTATTTTTCAACGCCAGCAGCTTGACCTGCATATTTAGCGTTTGCATAGTCCCAGTTCACTAGGCTTTCTAAGAAAGTAGAGATGTATTTAGGACGAGCGTTACGGAAATCGATGTAGTAAGCGTGTTCCCAAACGTCGATAGTCAACACAGCAACTTTACCGTGAGCAAGTGGAGTGTCAGCATTTGAAGTTTTAAGGATAGAAAGGTTGCCGTTTACTTCGTCAGCAACTAACCAAGCCCAACCTGAACCGAACTGAGTTGCAGCAGCATTTGCAAATTCTTCAGCGAATTTTTCGTAAGAACCGAAAGCTTCGTCGATTTTAGCTGCTAAAGCGCCAGTAGCTTTACCGCCACCGTTTTTAGCCATACAGTTCCAATAGAATGTGTGGTTCCATACTTGAGCTGCATTGTTGAAGATACCAGCTTTAGAAGCATCGCCTTTAACAGCAGTGATGATTTCTTCTAAAGTTTTGCCAGCAAGGTCAGTACCTTCAATTGCTTTGTTTAGGTTAACCACATAAGTATTGTGGTGTTTGTCGTGATGGTATTCTAAAGTTTCTTTGCTGATATGAGGAGCAAGATCTTCGTAACCGTAAGGTAACGCTGGTAAAGTAATCGTTGTCATGTTTTCAATTCCTTGCATTTTGCTGGGTTTTGACATTAAGTGCCGTTATTGTAATAGATTCTTGCAGTAAAATGCGCATTGCTTATAAATAACAATACAGAATAAAGCCTGAAAATATACGTATAAGGACTGAGCCAAAGACCAGGACGATTTAAATTAAATCGGGTTGTTTAATTCGAAATAACTATACTCAATATTGAACTGTTCTGAAATAGCTTTTGCGAGTCGTTGTACACCATATCTTTCAGTTGCATGATGTCCACATGCATAATAATGCACATTTAATTCTTCAGCTTCGTAAAAAGTACGTTCACTCACTTCACCTGAAATGTACGCATCACAATCTAATGCAGCGGCTTTGCCAATAAAGTCTTGTGCGCCACCCGTACACAAACCAATTTTTTGAATCGATGGTTTATCTGCCGGCAAGTGAATGACATCAAATCCTAATTTTTCAGAAACGAAGTCTTTAAACGCTGTTGGAGTCATTGCTTGTTTTAAATAACCAACATTGCCAATAGGATTGCGCTCAGTAGGATCTAAGGCTTCAATATTCTTTAATTCGAGCAAATCTGCTATCGCTGCATTATTACCTAAAGTAGGGTGACTATCTAAAGGTAAGTGATAACCAACGAGTGAAATATCGTTTTTGATCAGGGTTTTGATGCGTTTGCCACGCATACCTGTGATTGGGTAAGCTTCACCTTTCCAAAAATAACCATGGTGTACCAATAGCAAATCAGCTTTTGCTGCTATCGCGGCTTCAATCGCTGTTTGTGATGCGGTAACTGCACATAAAATTTTATGCACTTCTGCTGAGCCTTCAATTTGCAAGCCATTGGGAGCATAGTCCTTAAATTCATGTGTTTTGAGTGTGCTGTCACACCACTGAATAATTTCACTTAACTGAGCCATATACTGTCCAAAATCTCAAAGAGATGCATCAAAATTTACGATTGTTTAAATTGTAACTAAAGAATCACAAATCTCTGTATTTATTTTTAATTTTGTTGAAAAGATTACATTACAATACGATATAAATTATTTAGCCATCAATGAATTATAAAATTTAGAGGATATAGACGTGCGTCGGACCTTTACATGGTTACCTTGGGTATTATTAATACTTGTGATCATCGGTTTCTTTACATGGCAACAGGTTCAAAAACCTAAAGCACCCATTGCCCCAGATGGGGTTAAAATGCCTGCAGAAAAGGTTGAGCCCCTCATTGATACGTCGCGTACAGGCGGTGTAGTTTCGTATAGTGCTGCGGTAAAAGTTGCTGCGCCAGCGGTTGTCAATATTTTCACTACGCAAAAAGTGAAACAATTGGATCATCCTTTATTAAATGATCCGGTTTACCGTGAGTTTTTTGGTAATCAACTTCCAGATCAAACCAATCAAAACGAAAATAGTTTAGGTTCAGGTGTGATTGTTCGTCCAGATGGCTATATTTTGACGAATAACCATGTGATTGCGCAGGCCGATCAGATCGTTGTGGCTTTACATGATGGTCGCCGTGCTGAAGCGAAAGTTGTAGGCACAGACCCAGATACAGACCTAGCTGTGATTAAGATTGAAATGAGTCAATTACCGGTTTTGCCGTTTAAGCTAAGTGGCAATGAAGTCGGTGATGTTGTCCTAGCGATTGGTAACCCTTTTGGCGTAGGTCAGACGGTTACGCAAGGGATTATTTCGGCTACAGGTCGTTCAGATTTGGGGATCAATACCTACGAAGACTTTATTCAAACAGATGCTGCGATCAACCCCGGCAACTCTGGTGGTGCTTTAATTGATGTTGCAGGGAACTTAATTGGTGTAAATACCGCGATCTTCTCGCAGTCAGGTGGCTCTTTGGGGATTGGTTTTGCCATTCCTGCAAAAGTGTGCCAACAAGTGCTGAACGCTATTTTAAAAGATGGGCGAGTGGTACGTGGTTGGTTAGGTATTAGTTTACTTCCAATTAAACAAGAAAATATTTTAGATCCACGGGTGAATGGCGTGATTGTCGCAGATGTCATTCGCAATGGACCTGCAGCACAAGCAGGTTTAAAACGTGGTGATAAAATCATGAAAGTGAATAATGAGCTAATTACCTCGACTTCGCATTTAATCAATTACGTTGCACAGCAAGCGCCATTGAGCACTATGCAAATTGACATTGAGCGAGACGGAAAGGCGATGACATTACCTGTACAAGTGGGAGAGCGTAAACCGCAAACTCAAAACAGTGACTCGCAATATATTCCATTACCCCGCTAGCATAGAAAATCCCTCTTCATGAGGGATTTTTTTTGAGTTCCTTTTTTGCACATCGCTTTTAAGTGCATCGTTTGGGCCAAACAATGCGCTTTGTAATTGAAATATCAATTACAAAAATGCATTGAACACTTTGCTGAATTTGGCTTAATTTATAAGCAATAATAATCAGATAAGCGTATAAGAATATGAGCTTTTTACCCGCGGAACATGCCAAAGTTTTATCCACTCAAGCCAATTTAGATATCGCCTTATATAAGGCACGTTTGGCTTTGCTGATTGAGGAAAATGCTAAACAGGGGAATACTGCCGTATTTACGGTTTTACCCAAGCATTTAGCTTTAGAAGAGATTCGAAGTTTATCTGCTGAGCTTACAGAATTGGGATATCAAGTTCGATTTGAAGTGAATGAATTCTTCTATAATTTTAATGTCTACTGGATTTGATTCGGGATTCACTGCATTTAAGGTCGTAAGTTAAAAACAAGATGAAACCCTTTAGAAAACCACAATAATCGTAGTTTTCTAAAGCCGTTTTATAACGCAGTAACTTATTCAGATTTTTGATAGTCATTAATGACTTCAAGTGCCGCACGAAATGCTTCTTGAGTCGCCGGTGCGCCACAATATGGCAAACTATGAAGTAACACTTCCTGAATTTCTTCTACAGTCGCCCCATTATTTAAAGCACCTCGGACATGACCCTTGAGTTCTGTTGGACTTTTTTGTGCAGTTAAAAATGCAATGGTAATCAGTGAGCGATATTTACGGGGAAAAACGCCTTCACGCTGCCAAGTTGAACCCCATGCATGCTCATTAATCCAATCTTGCATCACATTAATATAAATGCTAAATATGTTTTAAATATCAATATCTTATATATTTTATTATAAATTACAGTACTTTAATTAAATAAGCCGCTTGCCGATTAATAACGATTAATACAGATTAACAAGTATTAAAGATTATCGAATTACGCCATAATTTACGCCATCTGAGAAAAACATTAAATGGCGTAAAAATGGGAACAATCACACAGCGCAAAAGCGTCAGCGGTGCTATCCGTTATCGTGCTGAAATACGCATTAAACGCACTGGTTTGCCTGAGTACAAGGAAAGTAAAACCTTTGGCACCATGCGCACTGCATCAAACTGGCTCAACAAGCGTGAGCAAGAAATAGCAGATAATCCTGATATTTTGCTTGGTATCAATAATAAGTCAATGACGATTGCTGCTGCTATTGCAAAATATAAAGAAGAAGTTGGTGGTGAGTTTGGTCGTACTAAAAACAGGTCGCTTGATCTAATTGCGAAACTACCTATTGCCAAGGTGTATTTAGAACAAATTAATGCCACCCATGTTTCCGAGCATGTGGCTCTGCGGAAGAAAGGCTATAGCAAGTTGGGCCTTGACCCAGTCTTGCCATCAACCATCTTAAATGAACTCCAAAATATTAAGTCCATCTTGACTCATGCTTCTGTGATGTGGCGTATCAATGTCAATTTGAATGAATTTAACAACGCCTGCCTACAACTCAGGAAGACACGACAGATCAAGAAGTCAGACAGGCGAGATAGGTTGCTATCAAATGCCGAATTAAAAAACCTGTTGCTGCATTATCTTGATAAATGGAATCGTGGGCGGACTGCTTACCCAATGCACTTAATTGTTCTATTCGCCATTTTTTCATGCAGGCGACAAGCAGAGATAACCCGAATACGGTTAAGCGATTATGATAAAAAACATCAATCATGGATGGTTCGGGATCTAAAAAACCCCAATGGCTCAAAAGGAAATCACAAGTATTTTAATGTGCTTTTAGGCTGCCAAAAAATCATTGAGCTTCTAATGCAGGATGATACAAGATCAAGAATGCTGAAGATGGGTGGTGATAGTGATTTACTTGTACCGCTGTCTGCCATTGCTATAGCATCCGAGTTTAATCAGTCCTGCCACATTTTAGGCATGAGCGACTTTAGGTTTCATGATTTAAGACACGAGGGGGCAACACGACTTGCTGAGAATGGATTAACTATTCCGCAAATACAGCAAGTCACATTGCATGACACATGGAGCAGCCTTGAGCGATATGTGTCGGTAAAAAAGAGGGTGAACATTTTACAGCTAGATGACCTGCTACAGATCATTGGTGAAATGTAGCAAAGTCTTTTGATGCGCTTCGATGCTCTTTATCTAGCGCATCTGCCAAATCCCGCAAGTTTACGAAATATGGCGCTGTACGGCTTTTCTGATCCAGCTTAAACACTGGAAAGGGGAACTTGTTTTCGGTCGCCATCTGATGCACAGTCGCTTTTTTTAGGGATGGATAGTATTCATCCGCAATATCAAGCAACTTCACCACAACAGAGCGATGCTTTAAAAACAAGTAGTCATAAGTTGAAAACTGCAATGCTCCCATCACTTCACCTCCAATCTTTTACCTGCTTTGATTTCTTCATCTGTGGCGTGTCTGTAATCATAGTGATGAATAGCGCAACTAAAACCTGTAGTTATTGCCATTTTCTTGTGAAACGCTAATATTTCGCAAACAGCATTTTTCCAATCTTCATCACCATCAAGCGTTGAAACAACCTTATCCCCAACCTCAAAAATATTATGCTGGAGGCGGTGTTCTAAAGCCGCCTTTTCTCTGAGCTGCTGCATCAAGAGTTGATTTTCTTCCCAAGTAATTCCAATTTGATCAGGACTTCTCACGACACCTCTCCCAAAGCCTTTACCACGCCACTCGAAAACCCACTCAAATAACAACTAAACAAGTGGTATAGCTCATCCGCATTCATTTCATTAACTTCGATCATTCCGCCTGTGCCATTTACCACACGCTGACGTGACCAACCACGCATATTGAAAGTAAACTCATTGTCGTAATCGACTGCATTAACAATCGCATTAAACAGTCCAACTTCCTGCGCATCCCAATTTTCAAAGTAGGGCATATCTTTTGACGTTAAGTTGTCAATTTGGAGCTGAGCGAATTGGGGTTTTGTTAATTGAATTTCAGTCATTGGCTGGCTCCTTTAATACCTCTCTATAAGCATCCCGAACCTGAACAACATCCTCTTCCTCTAGGTAAATACCAATATTATTAAAGATTGCATGATCTTCATCATCATCAAGCCATTTTCCCGTAGCAATGCCATTTGGTTTTTTGGGGTTAAACCACCAATAGTTAATTGGACTGGTGGGTTCTTCCTGTAATGGTGCTGGAACCTTTATGCCATTAAGCAAAATAAACGATGGTTTAATTCTAAACTTTGCAACTTGGCCTTGGTGATTGGGCTCACCGAGCAAACAACCCACCCGAAATCCTGTTTTTTTATCGAAACTTAACCATGCATCATCCTCATGATCGTAGTACTGAACGCTTTTTCCTTCGTTTACGGCAATAACCGCCTGGATACCATTCATTGGCCTTGCTCCTGTGCTTTGATCACTGCCTCATACGCTTGTTTTGCCTCATCAATTGATAAGTAAACAGAGTTGCCGTGTTGATCTTCACCTAGTACCACCGACCATGACATTTTTATAAGTGTCTTCTCATTGGGTTGTCTTGGAACCAAAACAAACCCTTCAGGCACCGCTTGGGCTTTGGCTTGCCACTTTTGACGCTCATATAGCTCACCAAGTTTCATGGCTTTAGCAACAAGCATTTCTAATTCTTCTTGCTGTTCATTATCAAGATAATAAGTTTCAGCAAAATCATTTGAGATTTGAGTAATCTGACTGTCCAAGGCTTCAGTATCAGCATCAATTACAATCGCATTATTTTGAATATCCATCACGCCACCTTTTCAATATTCTGACTTTGCACATAAAGCTTTGCTAAAAGCGCAACGGTTTCCTTTGTTTCAGGTCGCTGCAATTCTTTAAATTTACGGTTCATTGCAAGCAATTCCGCACGGCTCACCAACATCAAGTTATCCAAGCGACAATCGGTTTTAATGCCGTTTTTAAAGATTAATGCGTGACCACTAGGGATAGGGCCATTAGCCTTCTCCCACAGGTACTTATGCTTTAGCTTCATTTGACGCTCACCCTCAAACTTGCGCTCGATGTAGCCATCTTTAGTGATGTACTCATAACCAACTGGTGCTGAAGTGTGAGGAATATTGCCTTTTTTCCACAATGTTTCTGGACTTGGTTTATAGCCTTTCATGCCTTTATTCCAAGTAACATGGCCCTTTTCCAAGCGACCAGTACGGCCAGTTTTAGCACCAATCCTGAGGCAGTGAGCCTTAATCTGATCCACATTGACACTCACACTAAACTCAGCATTAAAAAGCTCGGTTAATTCCTTGCGAGGCATGATTGTGTGCTTAATCAAAAAGGCATCCATTTCAGGTGTGTATTTAACTTTCATTTAAACCTCGACATTCATATCGCCAAGCGCAATGCGTGGTGCTTGCTGATCCTGATTTAAGCCTTTGTGCTGAGCGACCAACCTAACCGCATCCAACTGAGTGGCGTGTGCCTTGATAATCTCAGCACTAATGCCTTGAATTGTTTGAGCGCGTTTTACCTCAGTTTCAAGCTCATCTTTGTCAGCCTTAGCTAAACGACCCAACTGATCAAACAGATGCTTGTTTAAATCTTTTAATGTACTCATCACACCACCTTCGCCAAATTATTCATCATCACAGCCTTGCGATACTTGCTCGCCATAGCTAAATGCAAATCCTGAATAAAACCTTTCCCATTGTTGAAATACTGCTTTAGAAAAAGCTCATAACGCTGGGATAGGTATTCGTCCAATTCATAAAACTCTTTAATTTCGTGACGCTCGAAAGGAATCACGCTGCGTTTCACACCATCGCTAAATTGCTTTTTTACAATCATGGCGTTTTTCTTGAGTTCAATTTTGTGACCGCCACGATCTAGCCATTCGATAAAGGTGGGTGAAATGCTGTTTGGTAGTTTCATGCTGCCACCAATTTTTCATAGAACGATTCAATGGTTTCGCTTTCAAAGACAAAGCAGCCACCCTGACTGGATGCATCGATCATATAAACCTGAATGCCTTTTACCTCTTTGATCGCCTTGCCAAAAGGCGAATTATCATTGTCAACATAGCCAACAGTGACAAGGTTTTCAGTGACGCATTCAATTTGTGAAACATTAAGAATCGTGTTGCCAATTTTTAAGAATTTCATGCTGCAATCCTCCCTTTGCTACGTTCAGTAAATAACTTTTCGTAGTACGCTTGGCAGTGTGGGATTTTGTCTTTGATCTTCTGAATGATTGTCTCATCACGCTCAATCACCACAGTTGTAAGGCGCTCACGAATATCAATCTTTTCAACAAGATCAATCAATTGCTCCCGATCATCCCAATCCTTTGTGAGTTCGATGGGGCAAGGGAATAGCCAAAAATCAATGTTCGCCACTTCACATTCGTAAAGCCACATATAGGCTTGCATCTGAATGTCATAGCCTGCCTTTTTAACTTTCTCCATGGCCTCATCAATAAAAAAAGGATGCGTGCCAATGTCCCAAGTACATTTTGTGTCGATAATGAGCTTGCGATCTAAATCAAGAATGTCGCACTCACCAGTGATCAAATCTGTATTCACACGACCTTCATGCTTTTTAAACTTTTTGAAGCGCATCTTGCCTGACATTTCGATTGCTAAATCTTCTAGCAAGTTGCCTTTAGCTGTGAATTGATTCCCTTTGAATGAGTGGAATGTATATAAATCCTCTTTCACAACATCGCGAATCGCATTTTTCGCAGTATCAGAAAGTGATGCATCTTTGAGTTTTTGAACTAAAGCATTTTCCTCTTCGGTGCGCTTTTTCTTACGAATGAGAGTGTTAATTTCATCATTTCGCAACTCACTGGCAATGCTTTGAGCATCACCAATAAGTTTATGTAGAGATGAACAGCGGAATAGTTTCATTACTGAGCCTCCACCGCTACTTTTTGAGCATCTGTGAGCGCGTACTCACTCAGCACATAATCTTTCTCAAACGCACCTGCTTTAATTTGCTCAAGAAGCACAGGGAACTCAGCATCTGGAACAGTGACTTTTGACTCAATCGCACCAACACTTTCATTGTGATCGATGTAATCAAAATCATTAGTTTCAACATCACGAACAATTGCCTGATCTGCAAGTTGTGCTGTTTGCATTTCAATTGAAAGAGGTGCTTGTTTTGAAAGCAAAAGTTTTGTCACTGTCTTAAGCGCCATAGCTTCAAAATTATCTTTCCAAACACCAGAGCCGTATTTGAATGACTGACTGTATTTCCCTGCATGTTTCTTTACATCAGCAGCACTCATATAAAGCTCAGCAGTAAAGCCATTCAGTAGCTTAAAGAAAGCCACATAGCCAATAGCTTCACCCTGATTTGGAACTGTCCAGTCGAACTCATAGCCAAGCAGAGGATTTGCTGAAATCAACTGACCCTCAAATACTGGTGTTGCAGCAATACGTGCAAACTGACCTGAACGCTGTGCCAATTGAATGAAGCCTTTGTATCCCATCTGAAATTGAGCCTCTAAAGACTCTGACCATTTACCTTGAGCATCTTTAAATTTGCGCTTGTACGGCACAATGTATGCAAAGCCAAGGTTATTATTGATTGGTAAATCAAGCGTTGCTGCCATCATTGCTGCATTAACCACAGTTGCCGGGACTGCGCCTTTGAGTTGTGGTTGGTTAGCAACCTGCATCACCGATGCAAGAAAACCTTGAGTTTTCTTTCCAAGAACTTCTTCAAATTTTTGACGGATTTTAGAATCTGAAACATAAGCCTTTATTGACTTTGGATCATGTTCTGCAACCTGATTTTCTGTTTTCACTGGTGCATTCATCCGTAAATCTCCTCTGCAATATCTTCCGCAACGTAAGTAGCTTGCTGTTCAGATTCCTTCAAAAACTGCTCTTCACACCAATCCACAATCAACACATTCAAGTCACGTAACTGCTCAGGAAGTAAGACAAATTCATTGCCTTCTTTGGTTGCTACGGCATCGGCTTTCATTACAGTTACCAGTGTGTTTTCAATTGCCTTAAAAGCAGGGATATCAATTTCATGGCAGTTCTGTGGATCTGAATCACCAACTGCAAAACCTTGTGTGCATTCAAGTAGTGGCATGCTGCATTCAATAGACGCATCAGTGATAAAATCGAAGCGATACTGAAGCGTGAATTCAACCTTGCCATCTTGAATAGCAATGTCTTCAGCCACTTCAAAATCAGGGAATACAGGAGCAAGGATTAAAGTGTTAGCTTTGATGTTCATTGATCACCTCGCAAAATCGCAGCGTTAATATTTTGAATATCCACCTGATCGATGTATGCATTTACTTCAATGCCGTCTTTGGAAACGCTCATTGGTTCCATATAGCGAATTGACTCACCATCAAGCCCATATTCAACAAATACTTCGTAATCACCGATAGTGATTAGCGCAGGGCATTGTTCAGCACAAAATTTAAGTTTTTGCTTAAGCTTTACTTCGCCTGTAACGACAACTTGATTGTCATCAATCGGTGCGGTAGTGGAGGCAGGTGATATTGAAAATGCACCGACAATGAATGCTGCAAGTGCAATAGCGCCACCAGCAAACTTGATTTGTTTCTTGTTACTATCCATAATAAACCCCGTAGTTCACGCCCCGCATCCGCCAAGATTGTTCGGGGCTTTTTTATGTTTACGAGGTCAATAGTAAAATAGATTTAACAAGTTGTAAAGCGATTAAGTAAAATAAATTTAACATTATTTATTTGCTGTGCTTTAATAGACAAAAGAAAACCCATCACAGGGATGGGTTAAGCTGCATTGGGTTCGCGGTAGGGTGGTTTTTTTTATGAATCAATTAAAAGGACTGTGTTTTCATTTAAACGGTGAGCATCCTGGCATTTACGCTGAGATGAATGTGGACACAGATATATTTCTTCTTAATGGGGGAAATATGCTGCTCAAGTTTGTTAGAAAGAGCTCAACCACGTTCCAATTAGAAGAATTGCTGCCGGCAGATTATCAACACACTCATCCAGTAATTTCATGGTCAGGTGTTTTATGGACTCAGCAGGAAGCTCTTCGAGTGCATCAATCATTGATTTCTTATTCTCTGGGGTTAAATCAGACTGATTAATTTTTATGGCAATTAGAGACTTTAGTGTATCAGCTTCAAATTTAACTGTAACCACATTAAGTATCGCACTTAACCCACCATCATCTGCTAAAAAATCTAAACCTCGGTGGGTTATGCCAATATTTCCTAAACTAATAAACCCATCAAGGGATACTTCAACTGGCTTATCTTTTATCAGTTTGTGTTCAGCTAAATACCAAAGATTTGCAGCAATCTTTCGCTCTTCAACATTTTTAAATAACTCATCCAATTCATGATTTACATCAAATGGATAGCACTTTGCTGCTATGTTTAAAATTTGGTTTTGAAATAATCTATCTATAGACACAATAAATCCCTTTAAATCTTTCGATACAAACCAACAACTTTTCCAACTAATCGGCAGTCTTCACTGAGTTTAATAATTTGCTCTGGCCAATTTGGGTTTAATGGCTGTAAGTACTTGTTTTCACCTTCAATAATTAATTTTTTAAAGGTAGCTTCAGTTTCTCCAAAGCACGCAATAATGACTAGATCACCAGTTTGTAAATCAAAAGTTTGCACTTCAGGATTCACATAAATACGGTCATCTGGAAGAAAGAAAGGCGACATTGACATTCCAGTTACTTTTAAGCCGTAACCACTTTTTCCGCAGTCTTTATTTGGTGGGAGCCATTCATCAATTTCAGCGTCTCTTAACACAGTCTCAATAGAAGAAAGTGAGCCTGCTGCCACCCATGAAATCACAGGCACCGGACGACCATCAAAAGGTATTTTCTGGGAAAGATCCACATTGTTATCCAGTCGCACCTGCGATTCTTTTCCTGACATCAACCAGTTGGGGTCTACCTTGAGTGCGTTAGCTAGATTTGTAAGATTTTCGCCAGTTGGAGCTGACTTGCCTTCTATCCAATTCCCTATGGTTGGGCGTGACACCCCAATCATGCGAGCAAGCTTTGCATTACTCACATCCATATCAAACATCAATTTTGAAATTCTCTGACCAATACTCACAAGGTATTCCCTCATCTCAATGTAAAAACATTTTAACAAGTGGCGTTGTAAATGTATTTTACGTGTGGTAAATTATATTTAACATTTTAGTTAAGGGTTTTTTACTATGGATTTTTCTTCTGTAGTCTCTCTTAAGAAACACTTCAATGCCGATTCAGATCAGAAGTTAGCTGAAGCACTGGCAAAAATTGGAATCTTAAGAACTGGCGCACGTCAAACAGTTTATTTGTGGGGTGGAAAAGTTCCGCAGCACATTCAGGATGCACTTGAGCTTCGCCAGTACCGCATGAATGACAAGCAAAGAACGGAAAAGGCGAGTTAAACATGGGGATTAAGGGGTTTATCAAATCAATTGTAACAGGAGGACTTATGTCTCTACCAAAAAGAGAGGTTCGAGCTAAAGGGGTTTTACCCGAAGCGCATGACCGTTTGGCATTACTTGCCATGTCTCGTAACGAAACTATAGATAAAGCTGCATCTGACATTTTGAATACCGCCTTGCTTGGTACTGGGTATACAGAAAGATTAGCAGCTGAGCGAATGGCCCGCTTGGGATTGTTAGGGAATAACTGGGAAACACAAAAAAGCTCATCTGCTGTAACAGATGAGCTCGATGTTCAATAAGGAGTCTAGTCAATATGAACATGCCAATTTTACCACAGTTCGGAAGTTCTGAACAATCAATGACTAGCTTGGAAATTGCCGAGTTAGTTGAAAAGCGCCACGACAACGTGAAGCGCACTATTGAAAACCTAGTTAATGCAAACATTATTTCCCACCCTCAAATTGAGGACGGGATTAAATCAGCAAATGGTGTAATACCAAAAGTCTATGTCTTTACTGGTGAAAAAGGCAAGCGCGATTCAATTATCGTTGTTGCTCAACTCTGCCCAGAGTTCACTGCACGTCTTGTTGATCGTTGGCAGGAGCTTGAAGCTCAAGCTTACCAACCACAAAAACCAACTGAATTATCCCGCATGGATCTAATCCAATTAGCCCTACAAGCTGAGCAGGAAAATATTGAGTTGCGGGGACAAGTCGCAATCCTCGAACCAAAAGCAAAAGGCTTAGATCGCATTGCTGACTGCACCAATGTTTTAGGTATTCGTGAGGCCGCTAAAGTTCTCAAGGTTGGTCAAAACCAATTAACGCAATACCTACTGGACCACAAAGTCGTATATCGCGACAACTTTTCGAAAATTCAGGCCTATCAAAAGTCTATTGATCAAAAGCTTGTGCATGTTGTGACTTCCGCACCTCGATTATTTGAGTCGGGTGAAAAGGTTTTTACGCAAGTTAAGTTGACTCAAAAACTTATCACGCGCATTGCGAAATGGTTAGAGCAAGGAGCAGCGGCATGAAAAAACGTCAAATAAAAAAGAATAGCAACACGGCTAAAACCCTTCTAATGAAGCTTGATCCCCTAAATTATCCAGAAAAGGTGTTTGCAAAAAATACCGATAGCGAATGGGATGATGTGCCAAAGGGAACCTGGGAAATATGGTATCGAGCGAGTTATGAGTATGGCGAATGGGATGCTAAGTCAGCTTATGAGAGTTTGCGCGATCATATTTTCTGGGGATTAACAGTTGAAGATTTTGATTACGAAAAATTGGAATTAATCCACATCTACTCACCAGATGTTAGTACAGCAAAAAAAGTATTTGATCTAGCAAGACAGTTGATTGAGCGAGGTGCTGTCTAATGCATTACTACAAACGCAACATAGGTGATTATGCCAAAAAAGCAGGGCGCTTATCCATGCTTGAGCATGGTGCTTATACCTTACTCATGGATGCGATTTACGATCGTGAAACATTCCCGACTTTAGAAGAAGCATTGGACTGGGCATGGGCTCGTGACGAGGCGGAAATTGCAGCAGTTAAATTCGTATTAACCAAGTTTTTTGAACTACAAAATGACGGTCGATATGTGCAAAAACGCATTTGTGATGAGCTCATGGATTATAAAGCCAAAGCTGAAACCAATGCACGAATCGCCAAGCAGCGTGAAGAAAAACGCAAATCCAAGAACGAACCGTCACGAAACGTGCACGAAGCGTGTGAAGAAAAGCACGAACCGTCACCTAACCATAAACCATTAACCATAAACCAAGAACCATTAACCAATAACCAATATAAATATACGTTTGACCTGAACACGGTGAACACGAAATTGAAAATGGCAGGTCGTCATGAGGTAGATCAGAAATACATTGATCAACTGCAATCACAATTCGAGTTGTACTACGCAGATCAACACATGGTTGCCAACAAAGCACTGGTGAAATTTGTTCAATGGATTATGCGAAATCAAGATTCTGAAAAACAAAAATCAGTTCAACCCACCTACCAAACATCACAACAACGCACAGCATCCGAAATGGATCGTTGGAAGCAAGGTATTCAAGAAGCTCTCTCAGACGAGGCGATTGATGTAACGCCAAAAAAGCCGTTTGTGATTCAGGAGGTGGGTAATGCCTAACATCACTACTCAGGACGTTATGCGTCTGATCAACAAAATGCGTGTGAACTACGGCAAGAAGTTTGCGGACCAGTGGACAGGTGTTGATATCGCTGAACTCGCTCAAGAGATGCTTGAAAATTACCAAGGTTTGACGGTTGAAGATTTTACTCGTGGTATGGCTCGTATGAAAAGTGAAAAGTGGCCGCCAACAGTTCCTGAATTCAGAGATTGGTGTGAGCCTAAATCAGAAGAATGGCTTGATGCGCATGAAGCCTGGGCGATTGCGAAAAATTCAATCGAAATGGGTACTGGTCGCGAATTGACAGTGGTGTGGACTGAGCAAGCAGCTAAGGCATTCGAGAAGTGTGCCGACTTGGTTGCTACTTGTGACAAGTATCAATTGGCTGAAGCTAAGAAGATCTTTACTGCTGTGTATGAGCGATTGGTTACTGAAGCGAAAGACCTTGGGGTTAAACCGGTTTACACAACAAGTCTTGGTGTGGACAAGGATCAGCAGATTGCAGCAATTCAACAGGCTCAATTGGAGGGATTTCTACCAGCACCCGAAGCAGCTGCACAACTTGAATACAAGCAATCAAGCTCGGAGCTAAATCAAGACGCTCAGAAATTCAAAACAACTGCTCAAGAAGCGTTAGCGAAAATCCAAGATCTGATCAAGCGCGAACCAGTAAACAAGATGATCGAGGTTTTGAAAGATCCTCAGGAAGTTGAAAGCATGGAATTCGAGCATGTAGATCCATTCGATAATTTTGAGCAATACCGAGCAAGTTTAAGTTTTGAAAATAAGAAGATCCCATTTGCTTTGAGATTTATGGAAGAGGATCAACGTGTAGGAGGTGGGGTGTGAAGGATCAACATGACAATAAAACCTTGGATTGGGTGGATGTGAATAAACCTAAATATATCGAAACCGAATTAGGTCGAGAAAAACTCTGTATTCAGTGTGGTGAATATTGGCCTTTAGATGATGAATTTTGGTTTACATACTCAGGAAAACTAAAGAGAGATGGAACTAAGAGCACTTGTTATGAAGCTGCATGCAAAAGCTGTTACTACATTCGATATAAGCCTCAACGCTTGCAAAGACCTAAAAATGCAATTCGTTCATATCATGAGAAAGGGTATACGGCATGAACCTAACAATCGAACAAATGCGGGAAATTGTGGCGGGTGCGCCTGATGGGGCAGAAAGCTTCAATGTGTATCTTGCGGCCTATGGTAGTGAGGGTATTCCATGCAAAGGTGATGTCTTGATTACAGACCTCCGCAAAGCCATTGCAGACCACGACCGAACCAACTATGTGTCAGACATAAGAAATCATATTGCGCCGACGACGAGGGTGATTGAGGGATGAGTAAAGATCAAGTCACTGAACGCGATATTCGCTTGCCACAATTTAAAGACGCAAATCTTGAAGATCTAGAATTTGATGCTTCGGGCGAAGTGGTTAGAAAAGACAGGTTTGAGAAGTCCATGCGGAAAATCTCAAGCATGCTTCATGGGGTGAATGGCTTGTCTCCGAGAGATGGCTGGACATGTGAGCAGGTGGTAGAGGCTGTCAAGATTGTATTGGAGCGAGGTGAGTGTGAGTAATCCATTTCATATTGGTGACAAGGTGATGCATGACGTTGAAGCATGGAAGCAACCAACAAGCACACTAACTGTGACGCATATTAAGAATTTTGTAGTTGCGGCAATTGATGATAGCGGGCAGAAGTTTGTTGGAAATTATGGGTGCTTTAATTTGATTAAGCGAAATGCGAATGACCAGCATCTCCCTCGCTGAATATCGCCAACAGTATGGCGGTGGTCGTAAGACTGCCACCAAACGCAACAAATTTAATGCTGTGAAGATCGAAAAGGACGGGATGAAGTTCGATAGCGTAAAAGAGTACAAGCGCTATATCGAGCTTACAGCGTTAATGCAGAGGGGTGAAATTTCAGAGCTTAAGTGTCAGGTTAAATTTGTCTTGGCACCTAAGGTGAAATTGGAAGGCGAGAAAAGGGCAAAACCTGAATTGAGGTATTTCGCGGATTTTACGTACATCGAAAATGGGAAATTCATTGTTGAGGATGTGAAGTCGCCGGGAACGAGAAATTTACCGAGTTATCGCAATAAGAAACACTTGATGAAAACAGTACACGATATCGATATTAGAGAAGTTTGAGGGCAGGGTATGAACGCAGTAGCAGCAGAAAAATTTGAACCGTTTGAGTGGTTGACTAAAGGTATTACAGCGAAGTCACCAAACTTTGAGCCACAAGCGCATGGCACTGGGGAGAAACCTTTGAATTATGAAGATCGTTTGGGTGCGATTGCGAGCATGGAAACACAGCTTGCAAAGTCAGTTACAGCGCTTATTGTCTTTGATGGGAAGTGCGAAAGCGATTATGAGTATGTGCGTAATCACTTGGTAAAAATTATGTTGGTCAATGCCAAGGATGATAAAAAGCGCGAGCCTGAGCATATCACCATGAATCATTTGGCATACTTGGTTGCACGTATGGTAATTGACTTTGCTTTGAATCCCGAGCTTGAGGGGAATTTCACAGCGCAAGGTCGATTGTATTATGCAGGTATTAATTCGATGCAGATGGGTGCAGATGGTTACCGTATGACTTGGAAGAAGTACGAAAATCTAATGAGTTTGGCTTTGGAGTCTGCAATTGATGAAGCATCGAATGCGATTAAAAAGTATAAGAAAAATACTTACAAAGAATTAAAAGCGTAGGTATTTCGTTTTAGCGAAGACTAGGGTATAGTTTTACTATACTGGTCGTATTACGCAGTTTCTGACCATGATTAAATTAAGCTCACCAAACGGTGGGCTTTTTTGTTGCCTAAAGGCGCTACTTAGTTGTAAAAGGCGAGTATTACTTGAGCGTGGTGAACTCTTAACGCAGTCAGTTATGAGCCATTAAGCACACTACCAAGCCAACTAAGAAGTAATTCTTCTTGGTTGGTTTTTAATGCCCTGAGAAATGTTTTTTGTGTAAGCAATATCAGGGCACCTATGGCGGTTCCTATTAATTTCTAGTGGTTTTTAAATTGATTACCGCCACCCAGATTACTGACAAAATTACCGACATTATTGCGGCATGTTTTAGCTAAAAAATAAAATAAATCATTGCTTTTAATAAATAAATTACTGACAAAATTACTGACAGATTTAGTTATTTTTAGTTATTTCGATTTGCGATGAAATAAGGAGAAAACATGCTCCAATTTTTAAAATGCTTATTCGGTTTTCATGGCGTGATGGAGATTGACCACACGATCGATGGTGATGAGATAAAAGTTTGTCGTAGTTGTTTGAAAGAGATCAATTGACCCTCGCCACTTCGGTGGCTTTTGCCGAACGTATTACGGCAAACAGAACCCCACTCAATATGCATTATTGGTGGGGTTTTTCTTTTCTTATCGGGTGGCGGGTATGAAAGACGGCTATGGCTTCGGCAAAGAAGGTTGTGATTTATGACAGACAAAGTACAAGCGAAACAAGACTTAGAATTTTGCAGTGCTGAGCTGTCGAAATATCAGAATCTCAGTAGATCGGGATTGACGCGGGCAGAGATGCTAACCATAGACGGCATCATGATTAAGCTGAAAGAGCGGATTAAGAATTTACATGAAGCACTGTATGCGTGATTCAAAGCGATTGGCTGAGATTCGTAAGCTTCCGTGTGTAAGGTGTGGTCAGGTACCAAGCCAAGCAGCACACAGTAATTCAGCGAAGCATGGTAAGGGTAGAGGGGTTAAGGCATCCGACCTATTTGTAATTCCGCTTTGTCATTCATGCCATGCTGCGTTTGATCGGTTTGAATTAGGCAATCGTGAAGAAAGTGAAAAGCTGTTTGAGCAATGGTTGGTTAAGGTTGAGTTGATGATGGGTAAGCAGGATGAAGAATATTTCTAAACTCGAACCCGCCACATTCGTTATTAAGTCATTTGAAGAAGTAGGTAAAGCAATTGCCTACATGCATAGACATCATGCGAATGCGTTAAGTGATGGCAAGCCTTTAGTTGTTCGGATCAATCAGAAAGAAGATGACCGGAGTAAGGCGCAGAATCGTTTATTGCATATGTGGTTTGGTCAATTGGCTAAGCATACTGGTGATGAGCCTGAAACCATTAAGTATGAGATGAAGAAGAAATTCTTAGCTCGTATGTGTGTTAGGGATAGTGAGGCGGCAGCGGAAGCTTACGAGGCTGTGATGGGTTATCGTGATGTGTTGCGATTGCTTGATGGGCAAGAGAAGCTTACTCACACAGCTAAATACAACCGCGTGGTTAAGATGTTTATTCAAGATCATGTGAAGTCTAGCAAGCTTAATAAAAAACAATTCACTGAGTTTTGCGACAAGGTTCATGCGTTCGCTAGTGTGACGCTTGGCGTGTATTTAACTGTACCTGATGATTTGATGTATTTGAGGGAATAACTATGGCATGTGAAGGTTGTGAACAACGCAGACAAAAACTAAAGGCAATGTATGACAACTCAAAAGAATCCATCACAAAAGCAATTGCTCGACTTACTAACCGAGATCGTAAAGCAGAACAACCAGGTGTTGCAGCAGAACAGTCAGCTAATTCAGGTAGTAGTGACACAGAGCAGTCAGATACAGGAGCTGTTGCTTCAGTTAAATCCCGACGAGGACGAGCCAAGTCAACCTAGATATATGGATGAATAAGTTATGCCTAAAGTTTTATCAATCATACCCAAGCTGAAAGAATCAGAACGAGGCGCTCATTCAGTACATGGGACTCAGGTCTTACTTGATGATGGCTCAAGACTTGAAGGGGTTACAAAAGTGACTTTGGTTGCTGAGGTGGGAAATGTTTGGAAGGCAATCATTGAGGTTAATCCTATTAACCAGCTGCAGATAGATGCTCAGCTTTCGGAATTAAAAGTAAATGAAACTCCCAAGACTTCAAACCAAACTGCAGGCGATGACACCCAAGCAGCCAAGGCCTGAGCTCAAAAAGAATTGGGGTAGTGGTCGAGGTGGTAGACCATGGCGCAGACTGAAGCAGAAGATCCACACTCGTGATGAGTGGACATGCCAGTGCTGTGGTCGTGTGACTATGGATCTAGAGTTAGATCACATTAAGAACGTGGCTCAAGGTGGTACAGATGATGAAGCCAACCTTCAGTCGTTGTGTGTACCGTGTCATAAAGAGAAGACTCAAAAGGAAAGCAGGCTATGAGTAATGAAGAACTATTAGAACAACTTGAATCAACTGCAAACTTTATGCGAGGCATGCAGTTTGATCCACGAATCCCAAACGATACCAAGCAAGCACTAATTGAGCGTGCGCAAAACATCGATGCATTAGTTGAAAAGTATTTGGAAAATTAAAGATGGTGGGGGGAGGTAAAAAGTTCAAAAGGCCAAGCCAGCGGACACCGCCCCCGATCTCATTTATAAAAAAATTTCCCTTTTGAGAAAATGTTAAAGGAGGGCACATGGCTTTAACAGCTAAAAAGAAGGCATTTGCCCAAGCTAAATTTGATGGTGCAACTAATCGTGAAGCCGCTATTTTCGCAGGTTGCAGCCCCGAAACAGCATCACAAGCTGGCTCAAGAATGGCAAAAGATCCTGATGTGATTGCATACCTTGAGCGACTAAAAGCGGATAAGGATGTTAAACCTGATGTTAAGGCTGTAGACCGCCCAATCATCACTCAAAAACAAATATCTAATGCGGACCAACTGCCTGATCCCTTGAAATTCTTAACTGAGATCTGGACTGATCCTGTTGAAGATATGAAATTGCGAATGGATGCAGCAAAAGCAGCCCTTCCATATTTCCATGGCAAGGTTGCTGAAAAAGGCAAGAAAGAAACCAAAGCCGATGAAGCTAAAAAAGCCACTCAAGGAGGGAAGTTTGGAACACTGGGTTCACAATTGAGAAGTTGATTTTATGAATACGAAAACACCTGATTGGTCCACAGCGTGTCCCAATTGGGAGGAACGTATTGTCGCTAAAAAGTCACTCATGCCATGTGAACCGCTTTTCCCAGAAGTGGCGGACGTAGCAGAGCGGATTTTTAAAGAATTAATCCTGGTCGATGTGATGGGCAGCCCAAAAATGGGTGAAGTCACACTCGATTGGGTAATTGAATTTGTCCGGGCAATCTTTGGTGCCTACGATCCGGTGCAGAAGAAGCGGTTAATCCGTGAATTCTTCCTGCTGATCTCCAAGAAAAACACCAAGTCGACGATTGCGGCTGGAGTAATGATGGTGGCCTTGATCTTAAATGATCGTATGTCGGCTGAGCTCATCATTCTGGCACCAACAAAAGAAGTTGCCGATAATTCATTCAACCCAATCCGAGACTTTATCAAAGCAGATCCTGAGCTTCAGGAGATGTTTAATATTTCAGAGCACACCAAAACAGTCACTCACTTGGGTACCAATGCGACTCTAAAAGTGATTGCTGCTGAGAGTGATGCGGCTGCTGGTAAAAAGGCATCAATTATCCTGATCGATGAGATTTGGGTATTTGGTAAAAGACCGCGTGCTGAATCTATGTTTCGTGAAGCAAAGGGTGGCCTTGCATCACGGCCCGAAGGTTGTGTGATTTATCTGTCTACCATGTCAGATGAAACGCCATGCGGTGTATTTAAGCAGCTGCTGGACTATGCCCGGGATATTCGGGACGGTGTAAAAGTCAATCCTCAGTTCTTGCCGCTGATTTACGAGTTTCCTGAGTGGATGCTTGAGGCAGGTGAGCACTTAAAACCTGAAAACTTCTATGTCACCAATCCAAACTTGGGTGCATCGGTTGATCTTGATTACCTGATTAACGAGTTTGAGAAGGTCAAGGATGCTGGCGAAGAATCGCTGCGTGACTTTCTTGCAAAACACTTAAACGTACCAATTGGCCTAAACCTACGTGCCAACCGCTGGGCTGGTGCTGAATATTGGCTGCAGCAATCCAAAGAATTTACCTTGGATAAACTGATCGAGCAATCAGACGTTATTACCTGCGGTATTGATGGCGGTGGCCTTGACGACTTGCTCGGCTTTGCTGTACTTGGTCGGCATAACAAAAGCCGTAAATGGTGGCTTTGGAATCATGCCTGGTGCAATAAAACTGCGGTTGAAAGACGCAAGGAAAATGCGCCCAAGTACGCTGACTATGAAAAGGAAAAAAGCCTGACCATTGTTGAGCGTATCGGTGATGACATTGACCAACTAGCCGCCATTGCAAAGAAATGCTTTGACTCAGGCAAGCTCGACAAAATTGGACTCGATCCTCTTGGTTTGGGTGGTCTTTTAGATGGCCTACTTGATGCAGGCATTCCTGAAGATAAGCTTATTGCAGTAGCTCAAGGCTTTAAGTTGATGGGTTATATCCTCACTACAGAACGAAAACTTGCTGAAGGAAATCTTTACCATGCCGGACAAGGCTTAATGACTTGGTGTGTTGGGAATGCGCGTGCTGTCGTAAAAGGAAACGGCATGATGATCAGCAAACAGGAGTCAGGTGTTGGGAAGATCGATCCATTGATTGCTACGTTTAACGCGGTGGCACTTATGAGTCTGGCACCGGAAGTTAAAAACTATGACATTGACGGATATTTAGAGGACATCGTGATAGCATGAGCGACTTACAAGACACGGGATTCTGGTCTCGCTTCTGGTCACGATTGACTGGAAAAACTCAATTAAAGAAAGGGGATTCCTCCTATCCAGTAGATAGCTATATGTCTTCTGGTGGTGCAGTGGTCAATCCCGAAACCTCTCTGAAGTTATCGGCAGTTTGGGCATGTGTAAAACTACGTGCTGAAACCATTTCAACCTTGCCACTTCACCTATACGACACTGAAAAAAAGATTGCCAAAGACCACGAACTATACCGAATCTTGCACGACTCACCCAATGCAGACATGTGCGCCAGTGAATTTTGGCAGATTCAGTCAGCGTGTCTGGATTTATGGGGTAATGCATACAGTTATATTGCTCGCCGCAATAATCGCAGTGTTATTTCTTTAGAACCATTGTTTCCTAGTGAAATGGTTAAAAAGCGCCTGAAAGATGGAAGCTTTGAATACCATTACACGGAAAACGGCAAAGTTAAGATCTATACCGATGATGAGATTCTGCATTTTAAGGGCTTTACCTTGGATGGATATGTGGGACTGTCAGCGATTCAGTTTTTTGCTCAAACCATTGGTATGCAGTTTGATGCTAATAATCAGGCGCAGGACTGGTTCAAGAATGGTTTGAAAGTTGGTGGATTTCTTGAGAGTGGAGAAACAACGCTAACCAAAGAGCAGCGCCATTCTTTGCGAGAAAGCCTTTCTATGTTCAGTCGACCTGAGAATGCTGGCAAATATATGGTGCTTGAAGCAGGCATGAAAGTCGCCAGTGCTTCAAATATTCGAATCAATCCAGTTGATGCTCAGCTTCTTGAAAGTCGTTATTTTGGCATTGAGGAAATATGTCGGGCTTTTGGTGTTCCACCTCAGTTAATTGGCCACACAAACAAAGCCAGCTCATGGGCATCAAGCCTTGAGCAAACCAACCAGGGCTTTCTCACTTACTCATTGAATCCGCAATTGGTTCGATATGAGCAAACAATCGCTCGAAAATTACTGCTGCCTCAAGATAAATACAAATACCGCCCTAAATTTGCGGTTGATGGCTTATTACGTGCAAACAACACAGCAAGAGCCGACTTCTACGTGAAGATGACTCAGAACGGTCTATATACCCGCAATGAAGTGCGAGAGCTTGAGGATATGCCAAAAGCAGATGACCCTACTGCAGATCAGTTGATGGTTCAAATGCAAATGGTTCCATTAGGCACCGATAAAGGTGAAAAGAATGATTAGAAAGAGTTTTAATTTAAAGATAAAAGCCGTCCAAGAGGACGGTTTTTTTTCGGGCTATGGTGCGGTTTTTGGCAATGTTGACTGGTACAACGACGTAATTCTTCCGGGGGCATTTGCTAAATCTTTAGAAAAATGGGCTGAGAAAAACAAGATGCCCCCTGTTTTGTGGAATCACAACGATGGTGAACCAATCGGAGTGTACACAAGCATCTATGAAGATGAAAAAGGGCTTTTTGTTGAAGGTCGATTGCTAATTGATGATGTGCCAAGAGCAAAATCTACGCATGCGTTGCTAAAAGCTGGTGCCATTGATGGTTTAAGTATTGGTTACAAAACCAAGAAGGCCAACCAACAAACCAACGGTATCCGAGAGTTAATCGAGCTCGACCTAGGCGAGATTTCAATTGTGACCATGCCTGCCAATGAAGAAAGCCTCATTACTTCTGTGAAATCCAAATTAGAAGAAGGCGAATTGCCAACTTTACCTGAATTTGAAAAGTTCCTGAGAGAGTCAGGCTTTTCTAAAACGCAAGCCACTGCAATCGCTGGCAAGGGTTTGCGCCATCTTTTGAGCGAGTCTGAAGATGAAAAATTCCAAGCGAAATCAATTTCAAATGCTCTTAATATTTTAAAAGGAAGTCAAAATGACTGATCAAAATTTAGAACAACTCGCTCAAGAGTTTAAAAAACAAGTCGATGAAGTCAAAGGCATTGCTGAAGACTTCAAAGGCAAGCGTGAACATGGCGATAAAATTGCAGAAGGTGCTAAACAGGCAGCGGATGAAGCGATTACCAAGCTGAATGAGTTAAAAGCTCGCGTGGATGAAGTTGAGCAGAAAGCTGCCCGTCGTCCGCATGAAGGTAATGAAGAGGTTAAATCTCTTGGCCGCCAATTTGTGGAATCTGATCAGTTTAAATCACTGGTTGGTTCAGCTGGACAGCGCGGTAAAGCAAACCTTGAAATTAAAGCCACTATCACATCAGCAGTAACTGATGCTGCTGGCTCGGCTGGTGATCTGGTTCAGACTACCCGCATTCCAGGCATTATTGCACCGCCTGATCGCAAGCTCACAATCCGTGACCTGTTGATGCAGGGTCGCATGGACGGTAACGCGCTTGAGTACGTTCAAGAAACTGGTTTTGTGAATGCTGCTGATATGGTGGCTGAAGGTGCTAAAAAACCACAATCAGATATTAAGTTCGATCTTAAATCGACTACTGCAAAAGTTATTGCTCACTACATGAAGGCATCGCGCCAGATTCTTGATGATGCATCGCAATTGCAGTCTTATATCGATGGTCGCTTACGTTATGGCCTTGCTTTCAAAGAAGAGCAGCAGATCCTGAATGGTGACGGCACTGGTCAAAACTTGCTTGGTATTATTCCACAAGCAACTCCGTATGTTCGCCCTGTAGGAGTATCAACCACCGCAGAAAGCAAAATCGACACCCTGCGCTTCGCAATGCTTCAGGCAATTCTTGCTGAATACCCTGCAAGCGGTCATGTGCTAAACCCGATTGATTGGGCTGCAATTGAAACCCTGAAAGACACATCTGGTCAGTACATCATTGGCAATCCACAAGGCAACTTAAACCCGACTCTGTGGGGTCTTCCGGTTGCAGAAACACAGGCGATTGCTGCGGGTAAATTCCTGACTGGTGCCTTCTCAATGGGTGCTCAAATCTTTGACCGCTGGCAGTCTCGTGTAGAGGTGGCAACTGAGAACGAAGATGATTTCGTTAAGAACTTAGTGACCATTCTTGCGGAAGAGCGTCTGGCATTGGCGGTTTATCGTCCAGAAGCATTCATCTATGGTGATATTGCCCCAGCAGTTTCGGGCGGTTAATCCAGAATCCAATAAGGGCCAAATTGCTGGCCCTTATTTTTAGGAGATAGTCATGACTGAGTACGATGTTAAGCGTGAGCACTATGGTGATAAGTATTACCAGACTGGTGATAAGCGCACAGCAAATCCAGCGGATGTGAAACACTTAGTTGATAAGGGTGTTTTAGTTGAATCTATTGAAGAGCCAAAACCTAAAACAACCAAAACCACAGCAAAACAGGCCAAACCAGAATGATTGATCTTGCAAAAGCTAAGTTGCATTGTCGTGTAGATCATGATGATGAAGATACTTTGATACAAGCATATATCGATGCTGCCAATGAGCAAATCCAAGCACATTTAGACCGCAAAGTTATCGCAACTGAGGCTGAGCGAGTAAATGAAAATGATCTGGTTGATAACAAGGCTTTAGATGCTGCTCGGCTTCTCTTTGTTGCACACCTTTATGCCAATCGGGAAGCCACCACTCAGGCAACGATTGAATTGCCTTTAGGGTACTGGTCCTTAATCCAGCCTTACCGGAATATGGGGGTGTGATTTGTCACAGAATGCTGGCGAACTCCGCCATAGAATCACAGTTCAAAAACTCACATCAGGTCGTGATGAAGATGGCTATCCAATCCCTGAACAGTGGGTTGATTACATGCCTTTGTGGGCTAAAGTCACCCATTTATCGGGTAAGGACCTAATTGCCGCACAGGCTAGTAATTCCAAAGTCGTCGCACGTGTAAAGATCCGCTATCGAGAAGATATCGACACGACCATGCGCGTGATTTACAAAGGCAAAACCTACGCTATTGATAGTCAAGCGCTTGAAGATACAAATACAGGTTATGAGTCGGTGACGTTCTTGCTTTCAACTATGTGAGGTGCTTATGTCACTTGATGTGCAGATACATGGCATTGATGAGCTAAATCGAAAGCTCAAGTTATTGACGAGCAGTAAGGCAGCCAAGCGCATAGCACGCAAAGCAGCACGCCAAGCAATGAATATTGTCCGCGATGCAGCGCGAGTAAATGCTAAGGCGATCGATGATCCTGAAACAGTAGAGAAGATTTGGAAAAATATTGCTGTTTCAGGCGGTAAATCGCGCAATTCAAATGAAATCGTAATGCGTGTTGGTGTGCGTGGCGGTGCTTCATTTAGCAATCCAGTACCACCTAATTTGAGTGGAGGTGATACACGCCATTGGCGATTTAAAGAATTTCCTACAGCCAACTCAATGGGAGTCCCATTCATGCGCCCCGCAATGAGCAATAATATCCAAAAAGTGACTGATAAATTCTCACAGGTTTTCAGTGTTGAATTAGATAAGGAACTCGCAAGATGACAGCTCCAATTGCCAAAACGATTAAAGCCAATACCTATTTAGCATCAAAATTCGGAGATCGAATCTTTTTAGACCAAGCAGACATTGGCACAGAGGTTCCATATTTGGTTTTTCAAGGCATAGGCTCAGAACCTGAAAACACTATTGATTGTGGTGCGATCGATGAAAATGACACATATCAAATGGTGATTTGGCATTCCAATCCCAAGGAAGCGGAAGATTTGCGTTTAAAAGCCCGAATAGTTTTAGAGCAAGCAGGGTTTTATTACAACGGAAAGCATCCTGACAGCATTGATGCTGAAACCAAATTGCATGGGCGTGGCTGGGATATGAATTGGTGGTCACAAAGATAAACATTTTCAACTAACAGGCACCCAATCGGGTGCTTTTTTATGCCTGAAATTTACAAAGCATTTCACCACATTGATTGATGCTCGGGTGGATTGCTTTTATTAATTGAGCATCAGGAGCAAGACATGACAAACATAATGACTACGGATGAAATTGTAATTGCTGAGGGCGACAAGGCCTTAACAACATCACTTCATATAGCAGACGGTTCCAAAGCCAACCATAAAGCCGTGATGCAGTTAATCAAAACACACATACATCACTTCAACAAATTTGGAAGGGTGGCATTTGAAATGCGACCCTTTGAAACTGATGGTGGTGTTCAGACCAGACGTATAGCCTTGCTGAATGAACAACAGGCGACCTTCCTGATGACATTAATGCGAAACACTGAGCGAGTTGTCGATTTTAAATGTGCTTTGGTGCAAGCGTTCTTTAGAACCAAAGAGTATTTAAGTAATCAACATCAAGCACACGCTACTATTCACAATAAATTGAATCTGCAACTTGACTTAGAGAAAGCAGATGCAAGTCTAGCAGGTCATATTCTCGGAAGTTATCGCAAAAAGAGAGACACATTGATTAGCGCAATCGAGGAAGTCGAGAAGTTAATGCAACCGTGTTTGCCGCTTTTTGATGATTAAACCCCGCCAAGTGTGGGGTTAATTATTTTCAAACCAATGCCACCGAAAGGTGGTTTTTTTATGCCAAAAAATTGAGGAGTAGCTACTCATGGCGCGTATTAAAGTTCAAAAATCACAGTTGTATTACTTCGATGGCACAGAGATTATTGCTGTCCAATGTGCAAAAAACTTAACACTTGGCACAGATACCGAAGAAGATATCGATGTTACTTGCCTTGATGATGAGGAAGATAACTTCGATCCGGGCAAGAAAACACCAGGCGAAGGCACATTGGATACAGATTTTGATGACGAAAACGATTCGCATCTTAAATTGTTGGCGCTATCTAAGTCAGATCCTCGTAAAAAAGTGATGTGGTATTTAGGTTCTAGCCATTCAACCGACGCACCAACTGTTGTAAGTGATGTTGTCTCTACTCCAACAACTCGCATGTGGTGGGTTTGGGAGGGTTATCTTAAAACTCCAGATCGTACTTTCGAAAAATCTCAATTCGTTGGTTACAACTACCCACTCAAGCGCACTTCAGGTATTAACGAAGTAATGCGCACAATCCCACCTGTAGGACCTTAAAACATGGCTAAAAAAAATAAATTAACACTTGCCTCTGTCCGCAAAGCGGCGGGGGTTGGGGTGCTGGTTGAACGAACAATTAGTTTTGTCGGCATGAATGGTGAAGCTTTTGAGGGTGAAATCCTGATTAAACGCCTTTCCCATCAGGAGTGTGTTGAAGCAATTAACGCTTGGGGCTTGAAGGACAAAAATGAAGCTACAGTTGATCAATACTCAAAAGCAATCTTATTTGCTGCTGTTTACGTATCTGAAGATGAAAAGTTCTTCCCGACCATCGAGGATACAGGCCTGGTGAACTCTGAAATTATTGCTGCAATGAATGAAGTAGTTGATGCGGTAAATGATTTCATGGGAAAGAAGTGGATTTTAAATCAGAAGAGTTCTGGTGTGAGCTCGTTATCAACGGCATTGGTGGAAGAACAATCGAAGAAGCAAAAGCCCGAATAAGTGCGGAGGAATTTGCGATCTGGTGGGCTTATCGTATCAAGCGAGGCTCCTTATTTGTTGGCCGCAGAATCGAGCAGGGTTTTGGAAATTTGGCGGCAACATACTTGGCATCTAAAGGTGCCAAAGATATTAAAGCAGTTTCTTTTATGCCGCACGAAGACCAGCCTGAAGATGAAATTTTGACGGTAGATGAGATGATGATGAAGGGGCTGGCTTAGGTCGGCCTTTTATTAACTGTGTAGACTTTTTTTAAATAATTGAGTAGTTTATCACCTTACTTTTAAGGGGGTAGTATGAAAAAATTATTAGCAATCGGAACATTATCTTTAATTTCATCACTTGCTTTGGCTGATCGAGCAATAATTCTTCAATCCGGCGAGCCATTACCTATGGGTTCAAAAGCAGAAACCACGTACAACAAATCAACCACCAGTGGTGTCGGATTTAATGGGCAGATGTCACTTGCAGGTGGTTATGCGGGTTCTAAAATTGGTTCAAATGAATTCGGCGGTGATGAAACATTTAATGGCTTCTTTTTGAATGCATCTGCAGATATCACTCAAAAAACGGATGTTTATGCAGAATATGCATTTCAAAATGCATCGGATATGGATTTTCACGAAATATCGGTTGGGTTGCAGTATAAGGTCTTAGAAAATCAAAACAACTATGCTGCGGTTGGTGCTGGCATTGGGTATGCGTGGCTAGATGAGAGCGCTTACGATGCTGATTTTGACGCCAATGTATCAATAGATCTTACTTATGTAACCCTACCAATTCACTTTGAGTTGGGGCATAAAGTTAACAATAATCTAGATGTTTTTGGGAATGTGGGCTACAAGTGGCTTATTAATGAGGATGCAGAGGCGTGTATAGATGGGTTGTGTGTTTCTGGAAATAGCTCAGACTTAGATATTGACGGCATGACCTACAAAGCTGGTATTCGATACAACTTCTAAAGTAAGCCGCCTTCGGGCGGTTTCTTTTTGGCCGTAAAATTAGTATCTTGTCCTAAATTAATAATTTGGGGTGGGGTATGGGCATTAAGCCTTGTAAAGAATGTGGATCACCAGTAAGCGACAAGGCGGAAAGTTGTCCACGTTGTGGGGCGAAGCAACCAAAGAAAACCAGTGTGTTAACTTGGATTTGCGTTGTAATGTTGGGGCTGGCAGCTCTCATTTGGATGTACTCGGATAAAACAACAAGCGAGCCTGTAGAGTTGAGTGTTGAACAGAAGGCGTTACGAGCTAAAGCATCTACAATGCGCGCTATTTCAGAGGTTTTAAAAGATCCAGATTCAGCTAAATTTGAATTCCTAAATGAAAATTGCGGCACCGTTAATTCTAAAAACAGCTTTGGTGGTTACGTTGGAGCAAGAAGGTTTGTATCAGTAAAAGATATTGTTGATTTAGAAGGGCATACTATTTCCAAAAAAGAAATGGATATCCTTTGGAAAAAACATTGCAGTTAAAAATATTAAGCATACAAAGCACCCAGTAGGGTGCTTTTTTATTGTCTGAGGTTTTATATGAGTACCAAGCTTGGAGCGTTGACATTAGATTTGGTTGCCAAGATTGGTAACTTTATAGGCCCTATTCAGGATAGTGAAAAACAAGTCAAAATTAGTTTTGAGAATATGCGAAAGCATGTAAATACATACGGAACCGCTCTAGCGACCGTTGGTGCAAGTGCTGTAACTGCTTTAGCTGGCATGGCTTATGCGACCGCACAGCAAGCAGTTGAGTTAGAGAAATTTGCATTTCGCGCTAATACCACCACACAAGATTTTCAGCGAATGGCAGTTGGTGCTCAAGCATACGGCATTGAGCAAGAAAAGCTTTCTGACATGATGAAAGACTTTAATGAGAAATTAGGAGAACTTACAACCATAGGTGCAGGCGGTGGTGTTGATTTTTTTGAGCAAATTGCGGTTAAAACCGAGGGATCGGCAGAAGCAGCTGAAAAGTTGATTTTGAAGATGCAAAAACTCTCTGGGCCAGAGGCGCTTCAACTCTATGTTGATAAGCTTGAGGAGGCAGGGGTAACTCAACAGCAAATGTCATTCTATCTGGAGTCAATGGCTTCAGACATGACTGATCTCATCCCATTGCTTATGAATGGTGGTGAAGGTATGGATCTCTATGCTGATGCAGCAGATCGTGCCGGTCTAATTATGAGTGATAGCACAATTAAGTCTGCTGCAATTCTTAAAGAGCAGGTTTATTTGCTTGATCTACAGCTGCAAGGTGCTAAAAATCAACTTATGCAAGCTGTTATTCCTGCCTTTGTTGATATTGCAGATGCCTTTTTTAGTGGATCTGAGCAGGGGGCGCAATTTTCTGATGTTGCTGATACTGTTGCAGATGGACTGCGGTATGTTGCGAAGGTAGCAATTGGTGCTGCTACTGCGGTACAGCTGGTTGGAAAGGTGATTGGCGGCTTAATGGCAACTGGTCAAGCGATTTTGACTGGCAATATTAGTCAAACGCAATCAATTCAAGATGCAATGATTGCTGATTTGGACGCAACTATGATCGCATCGGCGGATCGTATAGATAAAATTACAAGAGGATCTGCCTCATCTACCGCTAGACAATTAGCAGCAGTACGGCAACTGGGATCAAATACAAAAGGTGTAAATGCTGGGCTTGGTGAATTGGTAGACAAACAAAACAAAGCCACAAAATCAGCCAAAGCAAATACAAAGGCAAACGCAGACCTAAATCGAATTCTAGAAGAGCAACAGCGAATTATTTACGACTATGCAAGTGGGCCTCTGCAAAAAGAAATCGAACTAGAAAAAGAGATTAAGCGACTACGCAAAAATGGCATGTCTGAATATATCTCTATGGCTGAGGCACGATTTGAGCAAGAAAAGAAACTTGCAGAAATGCAGATAGGTTTTGAGGTGTCTGAACACAAATTAACCGCAAAAAGAAAGCTTGAATACTCGTTCAATATACGTCATCAGGAAGTAATGGCTGATGCGAAGCTCACTAAAGAACAGCGAGATGGAAAAATCCAAGCGCTGAACGAGATGTATAAGATTGAAACTGATAAATTGCGGATAGCTCAATCAAAACAACTCCTTGAAGCTAAGCGCCACTGGATATCTGCTGCTGACTACGCCAAAGAATATTACACATTAATACGAGAAGAGATTCTCAATACTGCTGAATATTCACCTGAAATGAAGCAAAGTCTTGTTAAAGAGGCGAACTTTAATCAGGGCCTGGAGTCGAATGCTGAGCGTGAGCAGGTGTGGGGTGATTACAAGTCCATGATGGGCTTGGATAAATCGCCATACCAAGAAGATATGGATCTTTTAGCAGAAGCACGTAAACACATGCTACTGACAGAAGAGGAGTATCAACAGCAGCGTTTGACCATGCAGATGTCTTACGGTTCCCAATATGGTGCTGACTTCGCAGGCATGATGATGGGTCTAGTTGACTCTTCTAGTGCAGCATACGCAATACTTGGTGGAGTTCAAAAAGGCTTTGCACTGTTTTCTACAGCGTTAAATAGTTATCAAGCTATTTCGGCAGCTTGGGCATCAGCACCGTTTCCATATAACTTGCCTGCTGTCGCAATGGCAACTATGGAAACAGGTTTGCTTCAGGCTGCGGTTTCAGCGTTGAGTCCGGTTGGTATGGCTCATAACGGTATCGATAACATTCCGAAAGAGGGTACTTGGCTGCTAGACGGTGGTGAACGTGTGTTGAACCCTCAACAAAATAAGGATTTGACTAACTACTTGAACGATAAACAGACACAAGCTGCTCCAGCTCAAGGTCAGCAACTCACAATCATCAATCAGGTTGACCGTGATGACCTTGTAGGTGGGTACATCCGCAGTCCAGTTGGAGGGCAAACAGTACTCAATTTGATTAAAGCGAATCCGTCTGACTTTAAGGCCGCGCTTGGTATTGCGTAAGCCCGCTTTTGTGGGCTTCTCCCTATATTCGCGGCTCAGGATAAATAATTTTTAGCTAAATGTATAAAATATAAGTAAATGTATGTATCATTCGCTCTGAATTTTGCTTATATTATTTTCAATGGCTAAGAGATTCCCTGGAATTAATGATGCTTGGACAGCGTTCTTGCTGTGCTTGATTGTGCATATGTCACTACCGTTGCTACCATTGGTGGTTGAGTGGTTAATCACAGGGATATTAACCAAGAGTTCTCTTACTATCACTATTGCTATCTATGCAATGACTATAGGTGCATCTTCAACAAATTCAATTATTGCTATTATTTGTATTGTGATTGGGATTATTTTCTCAATGCTTTATGGCGTAACATTAATCCAAAATACTTATCAGTTCCAAGTTGATACAATGCTGATATCAAAAATTGCTTTAGCAGTGATTGTTATTCCGCATATTATTGAAAGATATAATAGACATGTTGTTGACTTGCAGCCGTTTAAGATTTTAGGTCAAAAGTAAGGGGGATTTATGGAAAATATTCTACTATCTATCGCTCAAAATACTGACCTGCTAGGCATTATTATGTCTATCCTAACAGGCGTGATGATTGGTCTCGCAATTGTGTCAATTTTAACTAGTAGAAGGATGTATAAGAGCCGAAAGCAAGCTGAGGCTTTATACATTGAATCATTACTTAAAAATGAAGAGTTTGTTAGTTACATTACTAGTGCGGATAAAAAAGAACATGTTCTTGAAATTTATCCAAAAAAAAATATGGTTGTTGTAGATGGGGAGGATGTATTTGTTCATGTGTTTGAAACATTAGACAAAAATATTCAGAAGCAAATTGAACCAGCATTGTTTCAGCAAAATACAAGTAGCCGCAGTGCCTACATGAATAAAGTTGTGCATGAGGCTAGAAAAACACTAAATGCAAGACATTCGCATTGCTAAACAGTCAAGTAGATAAAAACCGTCTTTTTGGGCGGTTTTTTAATACCTAAATTTTGAGATCAATATGAAAATCCAAACAACACTTTTTGGCGAACTTGTATTGCTCACTGAATGCACCCTTGTAGGTTCATCAGAGTCACTGTCTTTCAGTACATATATGTTTGAATCTCACAACGGCACAGAGCAGCGCACCGCGTTGCGTGAAACTGCAGCCCAGTTGCTCAATATCGATTATGTGGCATTAAGAAAAGCCATGGCTCAGAATTTCAATGTTTTGTATGGTGGTTTGCGCTCAAAGTGGGCTGTGCCAGTGGACATAGAATGGCAGCGCATACCCGCCGCATCGGGTGATTTTATTGCCTGTAATACTGGAATTTATGATTATCGGCCTGATTCATTGGCTTTAATCAAAAAAGGTAGCGAACGGATTGTAGTTGAGATTCAAGAAGTACGTAGCGATGGGCTCAAGTTGCATCAATCCATAGACCTGCAAAACTTCACAATATGCCCACTTCGAGTGGGCTTTTTGTTGGGCGACGTTTCAGCACCGATCAATGCGGTTTGGAGTCAGCCTAAACTGCAATTTCAGGTGCTGGATGCTCCTTATAAAAATTCTCCGGCGCCAGCGCAGTTTCTGGGTAACGATATATATTTTAAACGTCTTCTTCTTGAAGGGGATTCGCTGAATGTCACTGTGTTGCAGCACCAGACAGTTGTTGATTTTGGCCTTGGACCAATTGATCAGCATACGAATTGGCTGCATGCAAAATATGGCAAGCCGATGCGCTCAGTGATGAAAACGCAAGCTGAGCTGTATGAATATCGCCAGTTCTTGTTTCGCCGACTGGGAATGTTTAGGCCGTATTGGATGCCGACCTTTGAACGAAACTTCTACGTAAAAAGCACTGGCAACATAGCTGCTGTGCTGGATGTTGAGTCAAACCAATATTTGGAATTTGCTACGCACCGCAAGCATATTGCGATTAAAGCAAATGACATTTGGACTGCACACACAATCACAGCTGCGGTAAGAAATGGTGTTAATACAAGACTGACCATTTCACCAGCTCTGAATAAGCCTGCGGCAAGCATTCATATGATCTGTTATTTGGGCCTACATCGCCTAAATAACGATTCTACTGATATTCAGTACAAGGGCGGAAATATCACTGAATCTTCAGTTTCAATTTTGGAGATAGAGCCATGATGCAATTTTTTAAGCGAGTGCTGGGCAATGGTCGCGAAACGATTGCCCGACGTGAGCTTTATCTTTTTAAAACCGGTGCTGTGGTTCGTGCTTATACCAATGGTGATGCATTTATTGAACACCTGGGCTATTCATTTGAGCCGCATGTCATCAAGCGTGGTCGGCACAAATCAGGCACAACACTTGAAAAAGAAGTCATGGATATTGAATTTTCTTTACAGTCAGAGCTTGCACAAAATCTCTCACGCTCTGAACTTGAAGAGTTGACGACTGTTGAAATGTTTGCGTATGAAGGCACGCAATTTAATCAGTTCTGGTCGGGCCGCTTAGTCAAAGTAAAGCCAAAAAGTGACGGTATTACGCTGCAGTTTGAAACTGAATACACAAAAGTTGGTCGAAATGCTGTTACACGTAAAATTCAAGGGCCGTGTCCGTATCGCGTATTCAGTGATGAGTGTCGACTGAATAAAGATGATTATGCGGTAAAAACTACGATCAAAAGCATTGATAAGTTGAGTGTTGTGCTGCGTGATCTTGAGTTGTACGCAGACAATTACTTCAAGATTGGAATGATTGAAGATCCAACCGGTGTCTTAATCACTATTGATGAAAGCAAGCAGAATTCGCTGATTCTGAAGCGCCGTTATGACAGCTTCTCTAAATATGTGATCGAAGATGTTCAGCTTGCAGCTTTGTTTGCAACCATTGATGAAAAACAATTGGCTTTTGATACAGCTCAAACTGAATTGGTTGACGCACAAGCAGATTTAGCAATCAAAACACAAGCTGAAATTGATGCACAAGCCGCAGTCGATCTGGCTAATCCAGATGATCCAAATTATCAGGATTTAGTGGATACATTGACACTGGCGCAAGCAGAAAAACTGCAAGCCGAAACGGTAGTTTCAGGCAAAACCGCAGCGCTTTCTTTAGCTGAGACCGAATTGCAGACAGCAAAGGATGCGATTCCGTATGTGACACTTTATCCGGGTTGTATGCGTACCCCAACTGCATGCAAGGCCTACGGCAATATGCCGAATTATGGCGGCTTCCCTTTTGTGCCGACCGACAACCCACTTGAGCGACAGGTGATTTAGCGATGAATTTACTGATTTATGCAGTAGTAGCCATGGTTGTCTCGCTGATCGTTAGCTTTGCAATGATGCGCAGTCAGCAAAACAAGATGTCAGCACAAGATGTAGAAGTTACTACTGCCGAAGAGGGTGTGACTAATAAAGTGGTGCTGGGTACACGCGATGTGAAGGGTAGCGTCGTGTGGTTTGGTGATCAAAAAAGTCAGGCGATTAAGAAATGAGAATTTATATTCGACATATGCGAGCAGCTGGGTATTGCAGAAAAGAGGGCGTTAAGCCCTTTTTTAATGCCAGAAATTGGGATTGGCAGGACTTTCTAGCGAATGGAATCGAAGCGCAAAAATTGATTGATACAAACGATGTGATGGCTTTAAGAGTCGTAGAGATAGCGAAGGCGGAAGAAAATGGGCAGCGGAAAGAAGCAAACGGTCGGGTATAAATATTCTGTCGGATTTCATGCTGTGCTTGCACATGCGGGTGCTTATCTACGCAGAATCTGGGTGGAAGACAAAGAAGCATGGTACGGCGGGGTGGGTAATGAATCTAGTAGAATTTCAAAGCCTCACTTGTTTGGTGGTGATGACTCTGGTGGTGGTGTTGCAGGCAATTTCAACTATTACATCGGCACACCAGATCAGCAGCCTGATCCATACCTTGAGTCGGTCTTAGGCGTGGGCAATGTGCCGGCGTACCGTGGCGTCAGTTCTTTTGTTTGGAAGCAAGGTTATATTGGCAATCAAAACTACATGAAAGACTGGAAATACCGCATTTCACATGTTGGCGGCATTAACTCTAATATCACCAATGTTCCTTCAAATTTTGTATTTGCTTTTGACTGCTCAAAATCACTATCAATGCAAGACTTTGTGCGCTTAAAGAATACACTTTCAAGCATTGTTAATACCTTAGTTTTTTTTAAAGAAACTTACTACAACTGTGTTTTAAATGTTCGCATTATCGCATTTGACGCAACTGTGACCTATAAAGATTTTATTGATTTTCAGGTCAGTGATGCGGGTGAATTTGGGGATTTTATTGCATATAAAGACCAGGTGAGTGGCAATTCATTTACAGAAATGATGAGCACAGGGTATTCATTTTTTTCTAAAAACGCAGAAGCGACGCGCAATACATTTGTCATTATTGCAGATGGGGAGGATGTTACAGCATCGCATACAGCAACAGCGCAGAGCCACTTCAACGCAGTTAAGCATTTTTGTTTATACACTCAGTTTATTGCTAACTCTAACAATGCTGACTTGCCGCACCATATTGCTTTGTCAAGTTTAGACAATACACCGGAAGACAATTGGGTACGTGAAGATGTCAAGCTAGGCGGCGGATTATTGTGTCCGTGGATTTGGACGGATGACGGGTCTGCATTAATTAATGAAGAGGCGTGGTTTGGTATTCGCACTGGTGAGCCAGATATGAACCCCGCTGATATGTTATGGCTCTGCATCACAAATGCCCAGTGGGGATTAGGTCAACCCGAATCAATGCTTGATAAAGATTCATTCCTTGAAGCTTGGCGTGTCTTAAAAATTGAAGACATGTATATGAGCATTGTTTTTGATGATGAGGGGCAGATTCAAAACATTATTAATCTGATTTGCGAGCACATTGATGCGTCTTGTTTTGTTGATAAAAAAACAAATAAATGGACGCTAAAACTGATTCGCGATGACTATGAAGCAGAATCTTTGGTTGTGTTAGATGAGTCCAATGTGCGCTCAATTTCAGATTACGAAATTCGTACTGCAGCAGAGCAAGTAAACCAAATCACTGTGACATACTGGAATAAAGAAACCGGTAAAAATGCGACATCAACCGCACAAGATCCTGCGCGTATTGCGCAAAACGGTTTAGTGAATAAGCCTGTTGAATACGATGGCTTTACCAATGCAGCCACCGCATATCGTGCGGCAGAGCGTGATTTGCATGCGCTTTCAAGTCCGCTGAAAGTGGTCACATTGAATGAAGTGCATCCCGATTTTGGCCGCAAGCTGTCAGTTGGTGATGCATTTACATGGAATTGGGGTGTTCATGGTGTTGTGGGCTCAATCATGCGTGTTAAGGCAATCGATTACGGAGATGCACACGATCTTAGTGTGAAAATTGAAGCGATTGAGGATGTATTTAGCACACCAATGAATTCATTGGCACCATATGTGCCACCAACTGAAAACCCAATGAATCAGCCGCCGCTAGATAATCCGACTGTGCGTGTAATTGAGTTACCGTATTTTGATGCTGTACAGCTCTCAAGCGAATCAGAAGTGAATGCAGATCTTGATGCAGACCCAACACTTTCAAAAGTTGCGGTGATTGCAGCGCGGCATCAGCGCAATTCAACAAATGCAGATATGCAAACAGGGCAAGGCGGCTACAGCACAAAAGCAACATTGGACTATTGTCCATCTGCACTATTAAATGCAGGCATTGACCGCACGCAGACAGTACTTTCAATTAAAGACAGCACAGATCTTGATTTGATTGAACTAAATGAATGGTTATTGCTTGATGACGAAAAGCTTGCTGTTACGGCGATTGATCTTGTTGTAAATACAGTCACAGTGAAACGCGGTGTGCTTGGTACTCAGCCTGCAGTACATGCTGCTGAAGCCCGGCTTTATTTCTGCGATCAATGGCTGGCCGTAGACAATACTGACTACTACGCGGGTGAAATCGTGAATGTGAAAGCACTGACAAATACTAGCTCCGCGCAGCTTTCGGCTGCGCTGGCTACTACACATTCAATCACATTGAGTGGTGAAGCATATCGCCCGTACCCACCAGCCAACGTGAAAATTAACGGTGAGTATTGGCCATCTTTAGTGCGTGGAAACATTAATCTATCTTGGTCACATCGGAATCGATTACAGCAGACAGGTGGTACCCCGCTTGGTTGGTATGACTCAGATACAACAGTCGAAGCGGGAGTGTCATATATAGTTAATCTATATAGTACAAGTAATGTTTTGCTTGTTTCAAAAACAACAGAGCTGAATTCGATCATTATTGATCAAGATGAATTTACAGCGCTCAATGTTCGACTTGAAATTATTTCAACTAGAGATGGGTATGAGTGCATGAAAAAATTTGTACATGACTTTGTAGTTGAATCAGCGGTTAATCAACTGAAATTTACAGAACCTTACACTAGACCAATCGGCAATAATGTCGTATTAAAATTCGAGGAGTAAAAAAATGGCTCAATATTTTTATGATTTTGGCTCGGTTGAGCCATTTAAACTTGAGAATAATTATGAGTTTTCTGATTTTATTGTGAAAGCAGGAGACGATAGAACAGACTTTGAAATGTTATCGGCAGATACAATTTTTGACTACCTGCGCAATAAAAAGTGTTTGCAGTTAAATCCAATTAATAATGCTGGGGTTGCCGCAGACAATAACTCAAAAACCCAAATACGTTTTCTTTTAAAGCAAAAAGTCAGAGATTTTGAAGCGTTAATATCAGGACGAGCTTCAAGAATGGCTCAGTGGGGGCAAATATCGGATTATAGCGGTGGTTTTGGTTTTGCATTTCGCTTGCCATCAGTCGAATATGATTCAACTGCAACTATAGACTTTAGTAAGGGTGGTGTTGTATTTACAGGTGGCAATGTTGCGCATACAGACTTAGTTGTTGCACGCACAATGCGCTTATATTCCGCTGGGTATACGTCATCAAACGCAGCGACAACAAGCGGAACATACCTCGACATTAGCGCAGAAAGCAGTAGACATCGTTACTTTTTTAATTTAAGAATAAAAGTTGTTGGAAATAACATTAAAGTAAAATCGTGGATGAGCGATGTGACAGAGCCGACAACATGGGGTATTGATTACAATACTACTAGCTTACCATCGGAGGGGTATATCGGTTTGGCTTTATCGAGTTGGATTGAGGGTCGTGTAGTTGATAGTCTAGCAATCGGAACTAATGGAGACTTACCTCCAAGCAGTCCCGTGTTATACAATATTGCTGGAACTCTATTGAACCCAGACAACTCACTAGCCGCAAACAAAAAGGTTAGATTATACGATAAAAAAACAGGATGTCTGATTGATGAGTCGATAACAGATAGTCTTGGGTCTTATGGTTTCTCAAAACCAATAAGCCCTAATGATTTGGTTCAAATTGTCGGAGTAGATCAAGACAACAACGAGTGGAAGCCACCAATTCACGAAGCATATCCAGTTTTATAGCACCTTCGGGTGCTTTTTTATTGCCAAAAATTAGGGGGCGCAATGCCAAATGACTACTCATCTGACCCACCAGTAGCAACAGCAGGGCGGCTTATTGCCATCTCAGACAAGATTAATGACATATCAAAAAATATGGATAAGCTTGCTGAAATGCCACAAAAGCTCGACCGTATGAATATGCAGTTAGAGCAGCTCAATAAGGAGCATCAACAGACCCGCAATGACTTAACTCAAACTCGTGACAATCTGCAAGAAGATTTAGACCAAGCAAAGTCAAACTTCAAAAGTGAGATTAAGCAGCTCAGAAATGAAGTTGAACCAAGATTTAAAGAGGTGGATTCACAGATTAGGGTACTACATGAAAGTAAGACCAAGATCGACAGTATTACTAATCTTGTGCGCTTTGGTGGCATTTTCTTAGCAGGTCTATTCGTCGTCGCTTGGAATACTCAAACGAGTAAGACAGACACGGTAAACACTCAGACAATGGCAAATAGCCAATCCATCCAAGTTCTTGAAAAACAATCTGACCAACTCTTAAGAACGGTTGAAGAAATCCGCAACAAAATTTATGAACGAAATATGAGAGAGGAAAAATGAAATTGATTGATAACTGGAAACAGGCTTGGAAACTCAAGTCGGTACAAGTAGGTGCAATTAGCGCCTTTTTTTATGCCCTGATTTTATTTTCAGAGCAGTTTTTAGGTGTGTGGAACGTAATCCCACAAGAGCTGAAAAATAAGATCCCTGAAAATATTGCAGAGTGGGTTGGTATGTTTGTCGGTGTGGCTATGGTGCTTGCACGTCTGAAAAAGCAGCCCGAACTACACGATGTAAATCAATTTGTGACAATTACTGCAGGGCATAGCAATGCAGATCCGGGTGCAGTAAATGGCAAATATAAAGAAGCAGATCTGGTCGTCAATTTCCGCAATGCAGTGACTCATTATTTGCGTGAAGCCGGATTGCAGGTCAAAACTGATGGTACTGGCACTAAAAACGATCCATTGTCTGCTGCGGTAAAATTAATCCAAGGCTCAAGTGTAGCAGTCGAATTTCACATGAATGCAGCGACTTCAAGACAAGCGAATGGGGTAGAAACGATTGCATTGCCAAAAGATAAGGTCTTGGCTCAAAAGTTATCCAAAGCCGTAGCAGATGCTCTTGGTAGTCGATTACGTGGTGACAATGGCTGGATTGATCAATCACAGTCAGCCCGTGGAAAACTTGGATTTATCAATGCTGGTGGTTTGATTGTTGAACTTGGATTTATTTCGAATGAGGATGAACTTACCCGATTCAATGCGCGCTACTGGCTGGCTGCAAAAGCTGTGGCTGAAGTGCTGATCGACTATGAAAAGCGTAATTAAAATTATATTACCGTGCATCCTGCTATCAGGTTGCACAGCTCATTCAATCACAACGAATGTGAATGTGGGGATATGTGTGAAGGCTCTTTGATGAGCCTTTATTTACTCCAAATTTACGCCTTAAAATCGATATACGGTTTTATAATGTTGATTTTACATTGTTTTTAAAATTAATTAATCCAATCTTGCAAAGGTTGAGTAAATGGCACGGTATTGTCTTGAGCACGTTTAACGAAACTTTCACCCATAACTTCAGTACGAACTTTTAAGCCATTTTCATAATCTTGTTGTGACATGTAGCAAACCCTCAGTGATGTAATTTTGCAGTACAGCCTATACCTTTGACTCTGCGATACCATTGGCTGATGGTCGTATAAAAAAGCCATCCCATTGTTTAACAGTGGAATGGCTTTTATTTTGAGAAAAATTAAGCTCAAAAGCGATGCAGAAGCTGATTAATAACGCAGGAATGCTTCTGGTTCATCATCGGTGTGTTGTTGCTTTTTCACTTCTGGTGCAACGGTTAAATGTGGATTTGATAGCTCAAGTTCGTGGATGAGTTGCATATCGAAAACATCTGTGAGCATGCTGTCATAGCGTTGAATGTTATACGTACTGAGCTGTTCAGCTTCAGATACTGTAATGACTTTTTGTGCAATCGCATCGGCTATATGTGCTTCAAAAGTTAAACCTTTGAATTGGCCTTTAGATTCAGCTTTTTTAAATTGGTTCCACAGCGGTTCAATTTTCAACAGTTGTAAAAAGGCATTTTCCATACGACCAGAAACTTCATCTGCTGCGGTGCTGTAATACACGTGCTTTTTCAGTTCTTGGCGGAAAGTATTGTCTAGCATCATTTGAGTGGCAACTTCACGTTTTAAACGGTCTGTCGGTTTGGCAACAACTCGTCCAAACGGAAAGCAGATGATTTTTACAACGCTTGCTGCTAGTCGCATTGGGAAGTTGTCAAATAAGCCATGGAAAGCTTCTTCAACATTGTACAAAGCTTTATCTAATGCAAGCTGCGCATGTAATTTTTCAGCTTCGCTTCTTTGACCTTGTTCATAATATTTAAGAATAGCCGTTGCTATAAATAAATAAGAGTGAATGTCCGCCAAACGTCCCGAAAGCATTTCTTTACGTTTAATATCACCGGCTAATAGGCCAAGACACATATCTGCAGTCAGCGCGAAATCGGCGCTGAAGCGATTAATTTTTTTATAGTAGGGGCGGCTAAATTCATCTGCTGAAGCTGGTGAGTCTGATGGGCCACCAGTGAACGCATAAGCAAAGGCGCGTGCAGTTCGGTTAAAGGTATAGCCTAAGTGCTTAAAGAGCATTTCATTGAATGTGTTAAGTGCAGTTTTTTTATCTTCGGCTTGGAGTAATTGTAGCTCTTCAAATAAATATGGATGGCAACGCATTGAGCCTTGTCCAAAAATCATCAGAGAGCGACTGAGAATATTGGCACCTTCGACAGTAATTGACACAGGAATGGCCTGATAATTCAAAGCTAAAAAATTACGAGGTCCCATTTGCACGGCACGTCCACCGACGATGTCCATGCCGTGATTCACTACTTTACGCATGGTTTCAGTGGCATAGTATTTGGCCATTGCAGTCATCACAGCAGGTTTGCCGCCTTGGTTTAAACCACATGTCACCAAATAGCGAAATGCTTCAAGCATATAAGCATCTGAAGCGATATCACTCGAAGCTTCTTGTACACCTTCAAAATTACCCACAGAAATTTTAAACTGCTGACGAACTTTGGCAAATGCACCGACATTTAAATATGCCATTTCACCGGCTGCCGTTGACAATGCAGGGAGTGAAATACCTCGACCAACCGCTAAGCATTCCATTAGCATACGCCAACCTTTGCCGGCATTTTCAATTCCACCAATGATCCAATCTAAGGGGATAAAGACATCTTTGCCTTCTACTGTCCCATTCATAAATGGTGAACCTGGATTATGACGTGGGCCTGTAATGACACCGTCATGACTTGCTGGTAATAGGGCGCAGGTGATGCCATATTCCGTTTTATTTTTATCTCCCAATAAGCCATCTGGATCGTATAGTTTAAATGCCAGACCAATGACGGTGGCAATTGGTGCAAGGGTAATCCAGCGTTTAGAGAAGTTCATGTTTAAGCCGAGCACTTGTTGTCCCTCAAAGGTGCCATAACAGACGACACCTGTATCAGGAATAGCGCCTGCATCTGAGCCTGCTTCAGGGCTAGTGAGACCAAAACATGGAATTTCTTCACCTTTGGCAAGGCCTGGGAGGTATTGGTCTTTTTGTGCTTCGGTACCATAGTGTAGAAGCAATTCCCCTGGTCCAAGCGAGTTGGGCACCATACAACTGACTGCAGCAGTCAGTGAGCGGGATGCAATCTTGCTCATGACACGGCTTTGTGCAAATGAACTAAATTCACGGCCTCCATACGATTTTGGAATCACCAATCCTAAGAAACCATTATCTTTGATGAATTGCCAAGCTTCTGGTGGGAGGTCTTTATGTTTATGGTGAATATCCCATTCGTTGAGCATGCTACAAAGTTGCTCGACTTCATTATCAATGAAGGATTGTTCTTCAGCACTGAGCTGAGGATAGGGATAAGCCTCAAATTTTTTCCAATCAGGCGCGCCCATAAATAGCTCTTTTTCCCACCAACTTGTTCCTGCATCCAACGCTTCACGTTCCGTAGTACTCATACTCGGCATCGCATTTGCTAAGGTTTTATAGGCAGGTTTGGTGAGCAGATTGAGTCTCAGTGGGTCAATCAGCACGATTAAACTTAAAGCAATAAGAGGGATGCCAAGTATTAATGACCATGGGCTTAAAAAGGCGAGTGCAATTGAAACGAATATCAGTGTTATTGCGCCTACAGCACGTGAAAGTTCAAAGAAAAAAACGGCCCAAAGAGCAAAAATAAAGAGTACGGCACTGAGTATAAATAGCATTTGTTATGGCTCCAGTGACAAGGGCCAGAGCGTTATGCTTTTAAAACAGCCTACATGCGTTTAAAAATGATCTCATCTTTTGTCTTTCTGATTTTAAAGTGCATGAGACTGTCAAAATGGCATCACTCGGCTAGTGAGTATGATTGGACAATTGCGCGAATATCATGAAAGCGCAAATAAAGTGTTATCAATAGATTGATTAATAAATAATCACAACACAATCCCTATCGGGCAAAGAAATGTCACATTACGTAAACTTGGATGATTCGATATATTGGATACCGTTTAAAGGAACGCACTATTTTCGAAAGATCTTATATTTGTTAACGAATTGTGCTGAGTGTGAAAGCCACAAAAAAAGCCCTCAATCAATGAGGGCTTTTTTGTGATGTTTTAAATCTTTGCGTGATTAGGCTTCAATCGTTTGCACTGCAATTTTCTTTGCAGGATCAGTTTTACGACGTACCGCAGGCACTGGCTCACCATAGTATTGACGGTCAGCAAAGTAGCTTGAACGTACCATTGGTGCAGCCCAAATGTTTTTGAAACCAAGCTTTTGACCATGTGCCGTGTAACGCTCAAATTCTTCTGGGCTTACAAAACGGTCAATAGGGGCATGTTCTTTAGAGGGCTGTAAGTACTGACCAATGGTGACATAGTCAACATCGTGTGCTTTTAAGTCGTCTAATAACGCGATCACTTCTTCTTCAGTTTCACCAATACCGACCATCAAACCACATTTGGTTGGTACATCTGGGCAGTATTCTTTAAACATTTTTAATAAGTTTAGAGAGTGTTGGTAGTCAGAACCTGGACGCATTGCTTTATACAAACGTGGCACAGTTTCAATGTTGTGGTTAAACACATCAGGAGGGCACTCCGTCATGATACGAAGGGCAACATCCATACGACCACGGAAGTCAGGAACTAGAATTTCCAAAAGTGTTTTTGGACTCAAGTCACGAGCTTCTTTAATACAGTCAACAAAGTGCTGTGCGCCGCCATCAACTAGGTCATCACGGTCGACCGACGTAATTACGGCGTATTTCAAACCAAGATTGGCAATGGTTTCTGCCATGTGACGTGGTTCATCTGGGTCAAGAGCATTGGGACGACCATGCGCAACGTCGCAGAATGGGCAACGACGAGTACAGATATCGCCCATAATCATAAAGGTTGCAGTACCGCCACCGAAACATTCAGGTAAGTTCGGGCAAGCCGCTTCTTCACACACGGTATGTAGTTTTTGTGCACGTAAAGTTGTTTTAATACGTTGAACTTCATCAGGGGCAGCCATTTTGACCCGAATCCAGTCAGGCTTACGAGGCGTTTCAACCGTTGGCACGACCTTCACAGGTATGCGAGCGACTTTTTCTGCGCCACGAAGTTTTACACCCTGTACAGGTTTACGGTTCTCAGACATATTCAACTTTTCCACTGTTTTTGACGAGGAGATATTCAAAAAATTAGCTCGATCATTATAGCGGACTTGAGCTTAAATAGGGGGAAAACGATATTCATATAATAAATGTGGTTATCACATAATATATGTGAGCTAAATATCCAAAAAAGTTAGGATATACGTCATAATACAGCCTAGATTAAAGAATATTTGTAAAGGAGCGTTGAATGCCACGTAAGAAAGAGGTCGTTAGTGGAACTTTCGTGAAATACGATGCGGTAGTTCTGGGTTCTGGCCCTGCGGGTGAAGGCGCTGCAATGAAACTTGCTAAATCAGGTAAGCGAGTTGCTATTGTAGATATGCGTGAACAGCTTGGTGGTAACTGTACCCATGTAGGAACAATTCCAAGTAAAGCATTGCGTCAGACCGTTTCAAGCATTTTACGTTACCAACGTGACCCTATGTTCCAAAAAGTCGGTGAATGGAAACAGTTCACGATGAAACAGGTGTTACGTAATGCGCATAAAGTGATTCAACAACAAGTTGAAACGCATTCACGTTTTTATGACCGTAATAAAATTGATATTTTCCACGGTCGTGCGTATATCCAAGATCAAAACACTGTTTTGATTTTTAGCAATGAAGGTATGACGGAAACTTTAGTATTCCAGCAATTAGTGATTGCGACAGGTTCACGTCCTTACCGTCCAGCTGCTTTAGACTTTAATCATCCTCGCGTATTTGATTCAGATAAAATTTTGGATCTGGATTATTCAATCCAAAAAATCATCATTTATGGTGCAGGTGTGATTGGTTGTGAATATGCGTCTATCTTTATTGGTTTAGACCATAAAGTAGACTTGATCAATACACAGCACAAATTACTCAGCTATTTAGACGATGAAATCTCAGATGCATTGTCATATCGTTTACGTGAGCAGGGTGTACTGATTCGCCACAATGAGCAGATTGATCATCTTGAAACACATGATGATCATGTAGTTCTGCACTTGCAAAGTGGTAAGAAAATTAAAGCCGACGCGATTTTGTGGTGTAACGGCCGTTCTGGTAATACCGATGGTTTAGGCCTAGAAAATGTAGGCATCAAACCAAACAGCCGTGGTCAATTAACCGTGAATGATCAATATCAGACTGAAGTAGAGAATATCTTTGCAGCGGGTGATGTAATCGGTTGGCCATCACTTGCATCTGCTGCATATGACCAAGGTCGCTGTGCTGGTTCTAACATGAGCGGTGAAGAAGGAATTGCACCTGTAACGGATATTCCGACAGGTATTTATACAATTCCTGAAATTTCTTCGATTGGTAAAACTGAACAACAGTTAACTGAAGAAAAAATTCCGTATGAAGTGGGTCAGGCATCTTTCCGTCATTTGGCACGTGCGCAAATTACGGGCGATACCGTGGGCGAGCTTAAAATCTTGTTCCATCGTGATACTTTAGAAATTTTAGGTGTTCATTGCTTCGGTAATAATGCTGCGGAAATTATTCACATCGGTCAGGCCGTGATGAACAGCCCGAACAATACGATTAAATATTTCGTAGAAACCACATTTAACTATCCGACAATGGCGGAAGCGTACCGTGTTGCAACATTGAATGGTATGAACCGCTTATTCTAAGGTTAAATTTAACTTAGATTGTGCAATGAAAGACCCGTAAGTTTCGGCTTGCGGGTTTCTTATGGGTAGAATAAAGTGCATACAAAATATACAGTCAATCAACTCATAATCATCAGCATTTTCAACTCATTTTAGGTAACCCATGACGATCCGTTCAGTGACTATTCAAGGTTTTCGATCTATTCATCATATGAGTCTGACCTTGTCGCGTCTGAATATTGTCAGTGGTCCGAATGGTTGTGGTAAATCCAATCTATATAAAGCTGTACGTCTCCTGCATGAAGCTGCAAATGGCCAATTATCCCAAGCTATTGCAAATGAGGGCGGGATTCAAAAAATCATGTGGGCAGGTGGTCACCGTGCGGGTGATCGATCGAAAGACCCTAAGCGCATGAAGCTTGCAGTGGAGATGGAGCATTATGAATATCAACTTGAAATAGGTTTTCCTGAACCGCTCATCACCTTGTTTGCACTCGATCCTTTGGTCAAAGTAGAAGGAATTTGGTTAAGCGGTTATCAACGTCGAAAAATGAGCGAGTTGTTAGAGAGAACCAACCAAGCGGCATTTCTTAAAAATGTTGATGAAGAACGGATTGCTTATCCGATGTCTTTAACACCTGAAGAGTCGGTGTTTGGACAATTGTCCGATCCACATTTATACCCCGAAGTTTCACAAGTGCGTGAGACCATGAAAAACTGGCGCTTTTATCATGAGTTTTCTGTCAGTGGAAATTCACCGATCCGTGTCCCACAGGTGGGCATTCGTTCGCCAGTTTTAGCGCATGATGGTACAAATTTAGCTGCGGCTTTTGAAACTTTACGTGAGCGTGGCAACAGTGAAACCTTGTTTGAAGTACTAGAAAAAGCCTTTCCGCAGACCCAATTTTATGTGCAGGAAATGGGTGGGCGCTTTCAAATGATGATGCAAAAGCAAGGGATCTTAAGACCTTTGGAAAGTGCCGAATTTTCAGATGGGACTTTACGGTTTTTGTGTTTAGCTGTGGCTTTATTGAGTCCAAGACCCCCAAATTTTATGGCACTGAATGAGCCAGAAAATAGCTTACATCCCGATTTATTACCTGCCTTGGCGCTGCTGATTGCTGAAGCAAGTCGCTATACACAGCTTTGGTTGACCACACATTCCAATGAGCTGGTTGAAATGATCAAACAGTATAGTGATGTGCAGCATTATCAACTAGATCAGGTCGAGGGGAAGACCGTGGTCAAGGGCGCAAGCTTAATCGATGAGGATTAGATTATTCATTTAGCTCTAGTTTTTTGTTTTAGCTTAAAAAGGCAGAAAAGATAAAAAAGCATAATAGCCGATAAAACTACTTATTAAGCTGAACCAAACTGGCAGTTTGCTGCGAAGTAAAGCAATAATGACGGCAACAAATATACAGTCTGTCCATTGAATGATGTATTTCTGGCTCATTTGAAATAGTAGACACAGTAATAGACCGACGACAGCCGCATTGATCATTTTTAAGGTGCCAAAAAGCATCGGGCATTTCATCAACTTATTCCAAAACGGTAATAAGCCACACAATAATAAAAACGATGGGAAGTAAATCGCCAATGTCGCGAGTGCGGCATTCAATATTGGCACATCGGTCATGGGTAAAAGTGTGCCGAGATAGGTGGCGAAACTAAACAAGGGCCCCGGCATGAGTTGTGCAAGGGCATAGCCTAAGTCAAAATTTTCATTACTGATCAGTCCTGTAGAGACAAAGTCCTGATGTAAAAATGGCAAAATAATATGTCCACCACCAAAGACGAGGGATGCTGTGCGGTAGAAGCTTTCTAAGCTGAAAGACAATATATTGCTATGTTGTATATCGAAGAATGGCAGAACGAAAAAAGGGCTGATAAAGGCGAGAAGCCATAGCCAAGAGGTGCGAGTATTTTCATATGCATTCTGGCTAAAATTGTCATGTTTGGGTGGAACTGTTTCGGTGATATTTGGCTTTTGGCTGCGTAATTGATTTGACGATAAAACTAAACCGATAATTGCAGCGCATAAAATCACCAAAACTTGATTTAGAGAAAATTGAAAGAAATAAATAAAAAATGCAGCTAAAAGCATGACTAGATACTGAAATTTTGTTTTACAGAAGCTTCGCATCATTTGCCAAAATGCCCATGTAACCACAGCAAGGACAATCAACTGAATAACATGAAAGAACTGTGTTGAGAGTTGATCGCTAAGTTTTAAGCTTAAAATCGCCGCGGCACACATCAGCAGGGCGGATGGTAAAGTAAAGCCTAACCACGCCAAACAAGCACCTTGATAGCGGTTGAGTTGAAATCCAATCGCCATGCCGAGCTGGCTACTGGTTGGGCCTGGAAGGACTTGAGTCAAGGCAAGCAAATGCGCATATTCATGCTCCGTTATCCATTTTTCTTGTTTCACAAAATATTGAAAAAACAACACTAAATGCGCAGCAGGTCCACCAAATGCAATACACCCTAATCTTAAAAAGGTGAGAAAGATGACAAGGTTTCGTTGTGGTATGGACTGGCTCATGCGTTACCAATATTTAAAATCAAAAGTAAGGTTATGAATTTCTAAAGGATAAAATTATTAAAGTTAAAAGATCTTAAAGGCTGATTATTGCAGGAGTATGTAAATCCTGCTTCAAATATATTCTGAAGCACTTTGCAGAGAAAACGATAATTGGATAAAGTGACATAGTACTGTCCCACATACACATGGCATCGGTTTCTGCCGCTGATTAGCATCAGCATTTACACATAAAATATTTTGTCTAAAAATGACTTCTCCAAAATCAGACACCTTATCAGAAATTTTGAGCGCTTTATTGAAGTGGTTGATGAGTGGCATTGCATCGTTACTTTCAATCATGGCATTTGCAGATGATCAGCTACCTGCTTCACAAGCATTAGCAAGTTATACAGATCAAAACAGTTGGCAGGGCATTCAGCACTATCTACCCAAAGAATACCATTTAACAGAAACGCAGCGACCCAAAGAAGAGTGGTGGAGTTGGCAGGGTCATACTGTTCACTTAGATACTTATCGGAATCCACAGGCAAAAGTGAAGGTGATTCTGTTTCATGGTGTGGGAACAAATGGTCGACAAATGTCGATGATTTTGGGTCATCCTTTGGCACAACGTGGCTATGAAACTATCGCTATTGATATGCCCGGTTATGGCCTCACCCAAGTCAAAAAGGGCTCAAAAATTCGTTATGATGATTGGGTTCAAGCAGGTAATGACCTCATTGAAGCCGAGCTACAAAAAGATCATCGTCCTATCGTTTTGTATGGGCTTAGTGCAGGTGGTATGTTGACCTATCACGTGGCGGCAAAAAATAAAAAGGTGAAAGGTATCGTCGGTATGACCTTTCTAGACACTTCAAATAAAACTGTGCGTGATCAAGTCTCTTTGAATAAATTTATGAGCCGCGTGGGCAGCCCACTGGCTCATGTGACAGCACATACACCATTTTCAGCATTGCCAATGCCGATGCGGTGGGTAAGTAAAATGCATCGCTTGGTGAATAATGACGCAGCATTGCAGGTCTTTTTAAAAGATAAAACGTCAGCTGGGAATAGTGTATCGGTTAAATTTCTAGATTCGTATTTATATTATAAAAATGACACGCCACCGGAGCAGTTTGATGTCTGCCCAATTTTACTAACGCAGCCTGAACAAGACCGCTGGACGCCTTTGGCTTTAAGTCAGCCATTTTTAGCACGGATTCACCAAGTTCCAGTCGATGTCGTGCTGTTGAAAAATGCAGGATATTATCCTTTGGAACAGCCGGGACTTAAGCAAATGGTCAATACAATCGATGAGTTTTATCAAAAAGTCACGCAATAATCTGTTGAAAGCGTGATGCGTAATTCATACCAAAATAGATATAAAAAAACCGCCAGAAGGCGGTTTTTTTATTGGGACTTTATCGTGGAAATATTTAAGCAAAATGACCATGTTGAAAATCATAAAATGCCTGACGTATTTCATCTTCAGTATTCATGACGAATGGTCCATGTGCCGCAATCGGTTCATTTAAAGCTTCGCCACTTAAAATAAGCAGTTTGGTTGCTTCAAAAGATTTAAGTTTCAAGGACGATACTTGGTCACTGACATATAAAGTCTGTTTCGCATCAAAGCGTTGACCTTCGATTTCGATCGCGCCACTTAATACAAAAATCATGTTATTCCACTGTGGGTTGAATGAAAATTCCTGTTCAACATTTGCATTCAAGCGCACATCCAAGACATTCATTGGGCTAAAGGTTTCAGCTGTACCCATTGTGTCTTCAAATTGGCCAGCAATGACGCGTACCACGCCTGCATTTTGTGCAAGTTTAACTTCAGCAATATTGGCTGTAGTCAGTTCTTGGTAGCGAGGTTCAGTAATTTTGGCATGACTAGGTAAATTGACCCAAAGTTGTACCATGTCTAAATTTCCGCCAGTTTTTGCAAAATCTTTAGAATGGTGTTCTTCATGCATAATGCCTCGACCCGCGGTCATCCATTGCACTTCGTCTTTGGCAATACTGCCGTGATTTCCTTTAGAGTCAAAATGCTCCAATTCACCTTCATAAACAATGGTCACTGTTTCAAAGCCACGGTGTGGATGTGACCCAACACCACGTTGATGATGACTTGGAGAGAAATGATATTGGCCGGTATAGCCCATAACGAGGAATGGACTGGTTTGATTGCCCATTTCTTGCATAGGGAACATAGAGTTTGTTGGGAAGCCATCGCCCACCCAAGTGCTACGATCACTATGATAAACACGTTTGATTGAATTCATAATTCAGCCCTCAATATATTGCTTCTGAGATCTATTATTGAGGTATAGTGAGGGAATGACAGGGCGAAAAACTCAACAGATTATTCTAAAAATGAAACAATCATGCAAAATTTAAATGACTATTACTACTTCGTGCAATTGGTGAAATACCAAGGTTATACCAAAGCCAGTGAAGCATTGGGTATTACAAAATCTAAACTATCACGCCGTATTACAGAATTAGAGACCCGTTTGGGTGTACGTCTGATTCAGCGGAATACGCGAAAATTTACTGTGACTGAAATAGGACAACAGTTCTATTTACATTGCTTAAAAATTTTAGAGGAAGTCAGCGAAACGGAAAATTTTGTGCTCAGTACGTTGAACGATCAACTCTGTGGCCAGATTAAAATTTCTTGTCCTGTGGCTTTGGTGGAAATGCCTGTTGCAAAAATGGTCACCGATTTTATGCAGCAATATCCAGACATCAGTGTGCATCTGATGGCGACCAATCATCGGGTTGATGTCATTGAGGAAGGCGTAGATTTAGCCATTCGTGTGCGCAATATGCCTTTAATGGATAGTGATTTGATCGTTCGAGATTTAGATGCTTGTGATCATGTTTTAGTGGCATCGCCACAACTTTTCTTCGAGCGTGAAATGCCACAGCAATTGGCTGAGATTCAAAATTTTCCGTGTATTGGTTTTGATCGGCCTAAACATTTTTGGGATTTTCGACATCGTGAAAAAAGTGAAACCCAACAAATTGAATTTCATCCACGCTTAAGAACTGACAGTTTTGGTGCGATGATTTCTGCTGCTATTTCTGGCGTGGGAATCGCTTCTTTGCCCAAAGTGTTTGTACGTGATGCTTTAAAAAGTGGTGAGTTAATTGAGCTATTTCCTGAATGGCAATTGCCGCAAGGGGTCATCCATGTTGCATACGCGACACGACAAGGTATGCTGCCGGGTGTACGTGCGATGTTAGATCATTTGATTTCAGGTTTTAAGGCCTTAGATATAGATCATCCGTAATTTGAGCAGTGTTCTTATTGTTTTCATATTCTAATTATTTTGGGTTATTGCTCAAACACGGATTTTACAGGGTTATTTATTTTTTATTGTTGGCATGAAGTTCAACATTAGTATGGTCGTCCTCCTGCTAAGCTAATTCGCTTTAATAAGCGGCGTTGGTCTGAAGGGAAAGGGCGGCGTGAGTGTAATGTCGCTTGGTTATCCCAAAATACAATGTCACCTTCTTCCCATTGATGTTCATATCGAAACTCAGGTTTCAATAAATGTTCACGTAAAGATGCAATCAATTCACTGCCTGACTGATCATCGTAGTGAACCAATTCCACTTCAGATCGTTCATTTAACCACAGCCCTTTACGGCCACTTTCTGGATGGGTACGTACAAGCGGATGTGGATAAGCATGTCCAACAATCGGTTGGTCTTTGAAACGATATAGCGGTGTAGCGCCATATCCCGTTGTGCCTTTATTATTTTTGGCACGGACAAATGGGTTATAGGTAATGAGTTGAAGTTGGTCTAAATGTTTTTGTGTCGCTTCATCTAAAGCTTCATAGGCTTTAATAGTGTTATACCATGAGGTTTGTCCACCGTCTTGTGGCAGTTCAATGGCATAGAGTAATGAACCAAATGATGGCAGTGGAGTCCACTGATGGTCTGCATGCGCAGCCAATTCACCATGTCCAGTATAGTCTCCTTTACCGACTGCATTTGACACAGGTACGACGTCTGGTGGTGTACCGGTATCATCTTGTGACGCCAGCACAGGAATATCTGCATCGGGACGGAAGATTGAACCGAAGTAACTTGCAAACGCGAGATACTGTAAATCATCTAGACTTTGATGTTTGAAAATTAAAATCAAGTGTTCTGCCAACGCTTGTTTTAAACGGTAGATGGTTTCCCCAGACTGTGCTTTACGCGCATCTAAACCATAAACCACAGCCCCCAAAGCTTGGTCATGTTGCGCTTCAATACGAATTTCATTGCCATCTTGAAATTGTTCTGCTTGATGCCAACGTGGAGCATCATGGATGGCTTGTGAAAGTTGAGTTAATGCGGTCATTTCATAAGTTCTCAAATTGTTCTTTATTGAGACTTAATCTATGGAAGAAAGCGCAGGATGGAAAATTAAAAAATAAGCTAAGTTTATGAAAAAACGTATGATTAATACTAATATGCTGAAAATGCAGCTTTTATTGAATCGTGTAGAAAATAGCTAAAAAACTGCTGTTGTAGTGTTGATAAAACAGCAGTTTGAATTGGAATTATTGCTTCAATACGTCTTTAATGTGCACAAAACGCTTGGTTAAAGTATTCGAATAATTCAGGCGTTTGGCTCCATAAGCCGATGGACAATGCCAACAAGGCCAGAATACTGATGCCAATACTGAGCCGGAACCACAGTGTTGAATTAGTCATGAATGACACTTTCCTCATTAACCATGAAATGTACCAATACTCCAAAAATACTCAGGACAATCGAAAAAATCCAAATGGCATTATAGTTACCGGTTATATCGTGGTTCACACCACCCAACCAACCACCAAAAAATGAACCGACTTGATGAGTAAAGAATACGATACCACTTAGCATACTGAGATATTTAACGCCAAACATATTGGCTACAATACCGTTGGTGAGCGGTACGGTAGAAAGCCATAGTAGACCCATAATGACGCCAAATGCATAGATTGTCCATGTGCTTAAAGGCAGCAAAAGAAAGGCAATAATGGCAATGCCACGTAAACCATACAGTCCCATTAACAGCTTTGGTTTGGAATATTTGCCACCGAGCCAACCAGCTGTGTAGGTGCCGACAATATTAAATAGTCCAACGAGCGCTAGGAAAATAGTGCCCGTAGTGGCATTAAAGCCATGATCAATTAAATAACCCGGCAGATGGATGCCAATAAACACCACTTGGAAGCCACAGACAAAGAAACCAAGTGCTAGAAACCAAAAGGGTTTATGCTCCCAAGCCAATTTCAAGATTTGTTTAAAATTCAGAGAGGCTTCATGCGTATTGGTTGCATTTGGTGCAACATACATTGGTGCTTTTAACATCCATGCTAAAGGAATAATTAGCGCAATTAAAATGGCGCTGACCACCAAAGCCGAAGACCAACCCAATTTTTGCAATAGCAGTAATGTAGAGGGCAGCATAATGAACTGACCAAAAGAACCTGCTGCACTGGCAATACCCATGGCTAAACTACGTTTTTCTGGATGCGCTGCACGACCTACGGCAGAAAGTAATACTGGAAAAGATGTGGCTGAGAGGGCTAAACCCAGGATTAAACCTGCACTTAAATTAAGCAGTAAACCGGTAGAGCTGATGGCCATGAGTAATAGTCCGAGGGCATATAATGCACCACCGACGGCGACCACGATCTTACTGCCATATTTATCTGCAAAAGCCCCTGTAATCGGCTGCACAGCACCCCAAATTAAGTTTTGCATGGCAATGGCAAGGCTAAAAACGTTATGTCCCCAACCGAATTCATCACTCATCGGCACGAGATAGAGGCCAAATGCATGACGCACCCCTAATGACAATGCCAAAATAATAGCACTGCCAATGAGCATATAAATCAGGGGTTTCGAGAAACGAGTATCAGACATACAGCAGTCTACATTCTTTAAATTTAACTCAATGGTATTCGAATAAACGCAGAGTTGCGATTAAATTTAATTCACCAAACAATAAATTTTTTTTATAGGTAACTATGGATGAATAAAGGAAATTGCCTCAGCATAAATTCAAAAGTGTTTAAAAGAGATTTAAAAGATATCTCAGAATAAAAGACCATATATAGCCTAATAAAAAAGACGGCTGTAGCCGTCTTTTTTATATTCAGGTTATTAATTAGAAACGCATACCGATACCTGCATACGCAAGAATTGGATTTACTTCAATATCGGCTTTAGATTTGATCAGTTCACCATGTGTCGCATCTGTAACGGTAATGGTGGTTTCATTCTGTAGGTGTGCATAGCTGACAGAACCTACAGCAAACCATTTGTCATTGAAATCATAGGTGAAGCCAACCGTTGCAACCGGAGCAAATACATCAGTTGCCTCTAAATCAACTTTTGGCTTAGCTTTACTTGGTTTACCGTCAAGTGCGGCACCAGCATTGCCTTCTTTAATATTGGCAATCATATGTCCAGCAGCAATCAGGTCTTTTTCTGTACGTGGATTAATTTCTAGTTCATTAAAGTATGCATACATTACGCCTAGACCCACATAGGGACGGAATTTATTGACGCCAGTTTTACCGAAGTGATATTGGATTTCTGCAGCGGGGGTCCATGCACGAGCAGATGCCGCTGGGCCGTAGGCTTCTAAATCTGTAATCAGCAAACTATTCTTCATTGCGATTTCAGGTAGGTCGATAATACCTAACTCAGGTGTCGCAATAGCTGCAAATGGCGCATAAATTTTTCCTTTGCCGTTTAGGTCTACCTCAGGTGGGATACCGGCTTTCATTTCTAAAGAAATGTTATCAGTAAAGAAATAGTTGGTCATGATGCCTAGTGTGGTTACATCATCGGCTTCAAGGCCAGTACCTTGGTTATCCCAACTTTGTAGGCCATTAATTTCAGCAGTACCGCTTAGCCCTGCTGGTAAGGTACTCGTACCTAATTTATCGAGCAAACCGACAAACCAAGTAGAAATGTTTGGATCCATAGCAGGATCCATATTGGCTTTTACTGCGTCAATTGAAATATCACCAACTTTGGCTGTTTCACCATTTTTTACTGATGTATCAACATGGAATGGTTGTGCTTTACCTTGTGGCATAACATGTAGAGCACCAACAGAGACAGAAAAACGTTTGAAGCCATCGCCATCTTTTAAACTAAAATATGGTGAGTCTGCATGACTGAGCATAGGTAGGGCAGCCATAGAAGCAGCAATGCACAATACACTTTTTTTCATTTTAAAGGACTCCATGTCCGTAAATTGATAATAATTTTTCTAAGTGCCCATTATTCAAAATTAGTGCGTAAAAAATGTTATAGAAAACAAGAATAAACGTAATAATCCTGTAACATTCTTGATGATTTGTATTATTTGAAGGCTTTAATTAGGTATTTGTGTAAAAAAATCGAACATTTTTGAAATTTAGAAATGGTTCTATCTATTTGTAAATATTCAATATTTATTGACATAATTGACAGTGTGTTGGTTGATTTGGGTCAGTAAAATAGTTTAAAACAACCATATTCAAAGCACTTTTTTGTGCTGTTGTCCTCTATAGATATAAAAATTCATAGCTAATCATTGAGTCTTTATATGCCAATCGAGGCTAATCTCTCAAAGCCTTTTACACCAAAACCATTTTTTTTGTACAATAGCGCCAGATTCAATTGAGTTATTCGTATGAGTACGCAAAACCCTCCCAAGAAAAAGGCTTTAGTCAATTTGCCTTTTCCGATTAAAAAAGCTGAAGATAATGCTTCGGATGAAATCTTTGAAGATATGCGTCCAAAACCTCAGCGTTATGCTGACCGTACTTGGATGCCACCACGCGGTACACGTCGTTCGATGGGTAAGCGTTAAAAGATTTAAATAAAAAAGCCATGGTTCAAACCATGGCTTTTTTATTGCAAATTATTGATGTTAATTGCGTATTTCAGACTGAATTCTTCGGTCTTTATTGAGATAATACTTTTTCTTCTGACGATACATGTCTAGATCGGCACGTTTGAGCATATCTTCCATCCGCTCATTCAGCTCATTGGTGGCAAAGCCAATCGAGATACTCATCGGTTGATTAGAATAAAATTGGTTATCGACCAATAACAACTCATTCAAACTTTGTAAGCAGTTTTGCAGCGCTGCATCATCTGCACCCGGTAATAGAATGACAAATTCATCACCGCCAATGCGCGAAGCAGAATAGGGCGTATGCTGAATAAGTTGGTTTAAAATGTTGCCCAGACGTCTGAGGATACTGTCACCAGCATCGTGCCCAATACTGTCATTCAGTTCTTTTAGTCCATTTAAATCAATAAAAATACAAGAAACAGGACGTAATTGATTGCGTTCGAGACGCTTGAGTTCTGCGATATAAAATGAACGATTATAGAGTTTGGTCAGTACGTCGTGTTTACCTAAATACTCAAGATAATTTTCAGCCTTTTTACGTGCAGTAATATCGGTTAAGGCAACCTGCACGGTGCTCCAATCATCAAGATAATCGGGAAATACAGTAAATTGTAGTAAGACGTGGCGAATACTGCCATCAAGTGCATAATTTATAGCTTCACGTTGATGATGTAAATTACCATTCCAAAGTTCAATCAACTGTTCTTTAAATGTTTGAAGCATCTCTTTGGCAAATACTTTATGTACATTTTTGAGCAATATTTCTTTGTTCGGAGCGCCAAATAAATCAAGCGTGGCTTGATTGACGTCAACGATCAGTATTTCTTTAATGCACTCTTGTACAAAATCGGGATGAACATCCAAAAAAGTGACAAAGTCTTCGATTTCTAAAGCGCGTAGCTGATCTAATTTGATTTTAATCCGGCTAAAATCTTCGACCCAAAGTGAGGTCGGAGAATAATGAAAACGCGCTTCTGCCAAATGACGACTTTGTTCTTGTAAACGGCAAGCTTCAGTATAAGAGGTGATATCTTCAGTCGTAATTAAGACGGCAGATAAATCCTGCTCATGACTCGGTAGCACAATGCCTTTGAGTTGAATGTCTAGGCGTTGTCCACTGAGCGTATAGTTCACAGCAGAATGGGAAAAATGCGTTTCACCATTCCACAATGCAACCAATTCTCTAATGTGTGTTTGACACATCTCCGCCTGAAAAACTAAATCCAGGTTTTGACATAAATGTTCAAAGTCACGTGCTTGATACAGTTCTAGTGTTTTTGTGTTGACCTGTAAGATTTTTATTTTTCTCGCACATTGCAAAATACGAGATTCATCTTGTTGAAGAAAAGTGGCGAGATCCTGCACACCTTGTTGACGCCAGAGATCAAATTGTTTTTTGACTTCACTGTAATCTTCAAGCCACATGGCAATGGGGGATAGCTCAAAAAAAGGAGAATCTAGCATGTCTATTTTATGTGCTCGTCATTCTTTATGATAATGTCAGCAAGTAGTATAAGACGAAAAAAATGATATTAAAATAATGTGATATGTAAAATAAGTTTTATTTTTAATGTGACTTAAGTCACTAAAAACCATTAAACAACCGTAGAAAAAAAGCCAATATGGACATTGGCTTTTTGGGTGTTTCAAATGTGGTGAAAAGAGCCTTTAGCGGCTGGCTTTACGGGCTTTATTTTCAGGCTTTGGTGCAGCAATTTCACGTTCAGCTTTCCAAACATCGATGAAATCTTTTTCATTGATATTGTACAGTTCAAGTAGGGCTAAAATAACGCCGCCAAACATCATCGGGCCTTCAGAATTACTTTGAAATTCAAATATTTTCCCATTCAGGGCATGCAAAATATCTTCAATTTCAAAAATACGGTCACGACCATTACTGTCTGTCGGGTACATTTGGGTATTCAGGACAATTTTCGCAAGACTTTTTTCATTATCCGTTAAGGCCAGTACATCAACCAACTCATCTGTTGAAGGTGCGAAAATAACCGAATCTCGATAAATCGTATGTAAAAGTTTCGAGGTGAGTTTTGGTAATGCTTTTTCAACGAAAGGACGGAATGAAATTGGAAAAATAACATTTCTGGAAATCCCCTTAAACATGGGAGCAATTTCTTCAACTTTATAGCCAGCGACACCACAACCGATCGAGGTAATGAAGTATTTAGTCTTCGGATGATTCTTGGTATAGATTTTAAAATCATCGACATAGTGTTGAATTTGTGACAACGGCATTTGTTGTAAATGCTCATTCATCGTTGGAATAGCAAAACTTTGACCAGCCCATCCACGACCAATACCATTCATTGCACCAAAATGCTCTAGGGCAGTACGCGCTGCACCGCCAGTATGTTGACCTGCCATATTGCTGCCAAAAACAAAAATGGTATCTTCAGCTAAGTTTTTAACAATACTTTCGTCATGATATTGGTAAGTCATAAAGTTTGATCTGTGGCGTCCTTTTGTTCATGTTGCAGGTGAAATTTAGCTAGGTCAAGTATCTATCTGGGTTAAATGAACGCTTTATCTATGAGTTTTTTAGCCTAAAGAGTTTCTTCGAAAAAAATTGGCACAATCAGGCGCTTTATATTTTTTGAAGTTGATGACAAAGTATAGAAACACATACTCAGTAAAGTTTCTTCTGTCTGTAAGAGACTTTGGCTTTTTACATAAATTTAGCGTTGTTTTGTGCAACTTTGCCCTCATAATAAAGCCCTATAAAAACTGTTGAAGAAGAGTGTGATGCAGGAACAGCCTTTTGAACTGGTAACACAATATCAGCCCGCAGGTGATCAGCCTCAAGCGATTGAGAAATTGGTCAAGGGGATTGAGAAAGGAATGCATGACCAGTTGCTCTTAGGGGTAACAGGTTCGGGTAAAACCTATACCATGGCAAATGTGATCGCTCGCACGCAACGTCCAACGATTATTATGGCGCATAACAAAACTTTGGCTGCGCAGCTTTATGGCGAGTTTAAAGCCTTCTTTCCGCATAATGCCGTGGAATACTTCGTCAGTTATTATGACTATTATCAACCCGAAGCCTATGTTCCATCTTCAGATACTTTTATTGAAAAAGATTCATCGATTAATGATCATATCGACCAGATGCGTCTTTCGGCAACACGGGCATTATTAGAGCGACGTGATGCAATTATTGTAGCGTCAGTTTCAGCTATTTATGGTCTGGGTGATCCCAATGCTTATATGAGTATGCTTCTGCATATCGTGGAAGGAGACCGTATTAGCCGTGATGATATCATCCGTCGTTTGGTGGAAATGCAATACACCCGAAATGAACTCGAATTTTTACGGGGCACATACCGTATTCGTGGTGAAATTATTGATATTTTTCCTGCTGAATCTGATCAAAATGCCATTCGAATAGAGTTATTTGATGATGAAGTTGATTCAGTTCGATGGTTTGATCCATTGACGGGCAGAATGGTCCGTAAAGTGCCACGGATTACGATTTACCCAAAAAGCCATTATGTAACACCTAAAGATAATTTACAGCGTGCAATTGGGACGATTCGTGAAGAACTCGCAGAACGACTAGGATTCTTTCGTGCAAATGATAAATTACTCGAAGCACAGCGTATCGAACAACGTACACGGTATGATTTAGAGATGATGCAGCAGCTTGGCTATACTAACGGTATTGAAAACTATTCACGCCACTTGTCTGGCCGTCCTTCTGGTGAAGCACCTCCGACTTTGTTTGATTATGTACCTGATGATGCCTTATTAATCATTGATGAATCGCACGTTACCGTTCCGCAAATTGGGGCTATGTATAAAGGTGACCGTTCACGTAAAGAAAATTTGGTCAATTACGGTTTTCGTTTACCAAGTGCGCTTGATAACCGCCCAATGAAATTTGAAGAATGGGAGCGGATTATTCCTTCGACCATTTATGTCAGTGCAACGCCTGCACATTATGAAATGGAAAAGTCTGAACAAGTCGTTGAGCAAGTGGTTCGACCCACAGGTTTGGTTGATCCTGAAATTGAAATTCGTCCAGTGTTAACGCAAGTGGATGATGTATTGTCAGAAATTAATAATCGGAAAAACTTAAATGAGCGTGTATTGGTTACGACATTAACCAAACGTATGGCAGAAGATTTAACTTCATATTTGAAAGAATATGGCATTAAAGTCGCTTATTTACATTCAGATATTGACACTGTTGAGCGCACTAAAATTATCCATGAATTGCGTTCGGGTGTATACGATGCAATTGTTGGGATTAACTTACTACGCGAAGGCTTAGATATGCCAGAAGTGTCTCTAGTAGCCATTTTAGATGCAGACAAAGAAGGCTTCTTACGTTCTGAGCGTTCTTTGATTCAAACCATCGGTCGTGCAGCGCGTAACTTAAATGGTAAAGCGATTTTATATGCAGATCGTATGACCGACTCCATGCAAAAAGCCATTGATGAAACGGATCGTCGTCGTAATTTACAGATTGCATTTAACCTTGAGCATGGCATTACGCCACGCAGTACAGTGCGTCAAAACGTCAATGATATTGATACTGGTGAAGTGCTGACAGATGATGAAATCGATGCAAAAATTTCAGATCAGTCCAAAGCATTAACTGCAGATGAACGTCATTTGATGTCTGATCCAAAACTTTTAGCAAAACATATGAACAAGCTGGAAAAAGAAATGCTGAAAGCATCGAAAGAATTGCAGTTTGAACAAGCTGCTCGATTACGTGATGAAATCTTGCGTTTAAAAGCACAGATGATTTCATAATTTTGTTAGACAAGATGCGGCATATTGTCTGAATTACATACATAATTCAGACAAGAAAATGATTTTTAGAGCAATTTTTTCCGCTAGAGTAAAAACACGAGAGAGAATTACTTAATTTTCATCGAATGTTTTGCATCGAAATGAGGCATAAAATGACAACAACGAATCTTCCGAAAGCTGGTTTTAAGCTCGCAAAAATTGCACTTGGTGCAGCAGTGTTAATTGGTTTGGGTGCAGCCACAATGGCCTATGCACAGACGAAACCTTTACAGACTGTGGAAAAAGTTGAGCTCGATCGTTATTTAGGGATGTGGTATGAAGTAGCTCGTAAGCCTATGGTTTTTCAAAAAAGCTGTGACCGTGATGTGACTGCGGTTTACACGCTAAATGAAAATGGCAATATTAATGTAAATAATCGCTGTGTATCTAAAGATGGTACCAAGAAACAATCAATAGGCGAGGCATTTGTACAAAATGCACCGTTTAACTCGAAATTAAAAGTTAGTTTCTTACCAGAAGCCATTCGTTGGTTGCCTGTGGGGCGTGGTGATTATTGGGTACTCAAAGCCGATGAAGACTATCAGACAGTTTTGGTGGGTGAGCCACGTCGTAAATATATGTGGGTTCTTTCTCGTTCGGCTCATCCAGATCAGGAAGTGATTCAGGAATATTTAAATTATGCGCAATCTGTTGGTTATGATTTATCAGATATTATTCATACCAAGCAGACAGTGAAACCTAAAACCTAAATAATTGAACAAATGCTAAAAAACCATGCCTGTGCATGGTTTTTTATTTGCTAGAATGTCCAGGTGAGAAGCTTGATTGATCAAGCAAAATATCAAGATTATGTAGTCATTTTGACTGGAGTGAAAGATGTATAAAGGCGTTGCATTGTCTGTATTGGCATCGGTCACTTTTGGTATTTTGTATTTCTTTACCATCTTTTTAAAACCTCTAGATAGCGAGCAAACTTTTGCATGGCGCATGTTAGCGACCTTGCCATTTTTAACTTTATTTATGTGGTGGATGAAAGATTTAAACAAAGTCAGTGAAATTTTTTGGCGTGTGGTCAAGCAACCGATCTTTCTCATTTGGTTAATCATTAGTTCATTTTTATGTACTACACAGCTTTGGTTGTTTTTGTGGGGACCAATTAATGGCCGAGGGCTAGAAGTATCTTTAGGGTATTTTCTATTGCCCTTAGTGATGGTTCTGGTTGGATGTGTACTGTATAAAGAAAAGCTGTCTAAATGGCAGATGGCTGCCGTGGCATTGGCAATTTTAGGGGTCGGCCACGAAATTTGGCGTATTGGCAGTATCGCGTGGGAAACTGTCTATGTCGCTGTGGCTTATCCGATTTATTTCTTTTTACGTCGTACCTTTAAAACCGATCATTTGGGTGGTTTTTGGTGGGATCTTTGCTTAATTTTGCCTGTAGCCTTTTATTTAGGATTTATTCATAGCGATAGTTTAGAGCTAATGTCGTTATTCCCGTATCTGATTTTGGCGGTTTTAGGACTGGGTTTTCTGAGTGCGCTTGGCTTAGGTAGCTATATGTTGGCGAGTCGTTATTTGCCATTTGTGATTTTTGGTTTGTTGAGTTATTTAGAACCCGTGTTGTTAGCTTTTGCATCCATCGCATTGGGGGAGCGAGTAGAAGCCGAAGAATGGCTGACCTATATTCCAATTTGGGGTGCGGTATTGTTATTGGTGATAGAGGGTGTTTTGCATCTGTTTAAACAAAAGCAAAATGAACGTGCGCTAGCAAAAAATGTAAAAGCGTTAAATGATCGAATCGATTCTTAGACTGAAAATGCTGGTACGATAAATTGATCAGTTTACAATTAATGCTTGCTGTTTTTTAATAAAATCTTAAACTTAGAAAACTAAAACACGCCATGATTCAATTTATTGTTTAGGAAGAACAGCATTGAATGATGGTGTACAAAAATATTTATTTTAGATAAAAATAAACTGAAATCGATAAAAGATCGATTAAAGAACCAAGATACAGGAAGCAGTCAGTGGTTGTCCCATTTCATCAAAGCGCTAAACTTTTACAGCTAGAGCCTGTGTTGGATCAGCATTGGCGGAGTATTGTATCTGAAGTATGCACTGATCTTGATCAATCCAATTTAGCACAGATACAGCAGGTGTTATCGCCAAAAGGTATTCGTTGGGAGTCTTCATCACAGTCGTATCAAAGAGATGTACCGATGAATTTGGGCATGCTGATGAAAGTACTAAAATATGATGTCATGCGTGAGCATGCACAGTATTTGGCAACACAGCTCGAAGAACTTCGAATATTGACAATGAGTATTCAAGTTGCGCAAAAATTAGAAGAAAACCTAGCCTATATCAATAAAATAGATGCCGAAGAAGATTTTGAATTACAGTATGAAAAAAATGTATTACATCAGCATTTCATTTTAAATGCCGCACAAATCATTCGTGAAATGGATTTGATTGCGCCGAGTGATGCACGTCAACTCACTGCTCTGCAAGTTAAAATTTTCTTGATCGAAATTTTCTTAAAGTCACATATGTTAGGGCAAGTTTTTGATGCTTCTGTACCAAAATCATCTGAGGTTTGGCAACATCCGATTTTTAAATATTATTTAAAGCATGAACAAAAAACGCGTTATTTACAAATTGTACAAACATCTGAGTTTATTTATATTTTGTCGCCTGATTTAGATTGGACGACGCAGTATTCAGCAAGTCGGTTTTTATCGACAAAACATAATGACGCCCTAGCAGACGACGTTTTTGATGGGGCAGCTTTAGATTTAAATACTGCTTTAGAGAATCAGCAAATAGACGAATTAAAAATTCAAGTCTCTAAGCTGGCATCTATTGCAGGTTTTATACATTTAGATCTGCAAAATTTAATGCAGCAACTACATATACGGGTAGATAAGCATCTACTTTTAATGCTGCATGTAGAGGATGCCACTCAATTAGTGACGGTTTTACCTACTTTTGAGCAGCAGTTCAATACATTGATCTTGAAGCCATTGCATCAGACTGTTCAATATCAACTGAGTGAGCAGATACAGCATGATTTTTTATTTTTCCATAGCATGCAAATATCTCAGAAGCTCATCACGAGTCTAAACGTCTTAAGTAGCTGCCCGAAGTTTGAGGCGAGTTTGGAGTTAAAACGACTGCGACTTCAACTACAGGCTTGGCAGGTGCTTTTGTTGAAACGGCGTGCTCAAATTTTTCATGTTCAAAACGAAGATGAGTGGGAATTACATCATCAGCAGTCACAGCAAATTCATACGGCGCTGAAGGCGATCTTGCAGCCGGTCGATGATCAACAGAAGATCTTTGCTACAGACGCAACTGTAGAAAATACGGGTACCCATGGCGCGCATGCGCATGTTGGATTTTCCAAACGCATGACGAAAACAGGGGAGTATGAAAGCCTTGAAGCCGATGCTTTAAAAGCGCAGCAACAAAAAAAGCGCCAGACTTATATGCAGGTTTTAATGTTGCTGAAGGAACATGCGTCACAGCTCGTCAATCTCGATTTTGAGCCATGTGAAAATGCCTTAAACGTGCGATCTTTTAGTGATCGGAGATATTTTGCGATTAGTGCTGGAGAGAATGGTTTAAATGCACTACCGAAAATATTAGAGCTGAGTGTCAATTTCTTTGAGTTTAATCTGGAAAAGTTTGCTGAGAATCTGAAGAATTAACTGAATTTTAAATATTGATCTGACTTCAAAAATCCATTGTTTTGCCCAAAATATAAAACACCACAATTTGAAAAATATAAATATTCGTGCATCTTTGAGCTAAATGTGCTGAGATCTGGTTGATAAAACTACATTTGAAATTTTGTGACAAAAATCTGCGAAAAAGCCGGTTTTTCAACTTTCGGCTATAAAATCATAATACTAATCATGATTATTTTGAAAATTGATAGTAAATATATAACAAAATAACCTTGTCGAAATCTGCTTTTAGATTCATTAATTTTCAGTTTTCCATTACAATTGTGGGGTTTTGAAATTTATGCTTAGATTTACAATTAATTAGAGGACGTATCTGTGAGCAAAGACACTATCGTTGCCCTACATGCAGAGCACCAAGGTCGCTGGAAAAACCGTGAAGAAATCGCGGAACGTATGATTGCCCTAGTGGGTCAGTTATATCGTGAAAAAAACATCGTAGCTACAGTATACGGTCGTTCTTTAATTAACCGTTCGGTTATCCAAATTCTTAAAGCGCATCGTCGTACTCGCGTACTTGACGTTGAACTTTCAGTTGTGAACACTTTCCCAATTCTTGAAGCTTTGGCAAAAATCGAAAACATCGGTACTGCTGAAATTGATCTTGGCAAACTTGCTGTTGAGTTCAAAGAAAAAGGCGGTGATGTTGACGCATTCGTTGCTGACGCTGTTAAATCACTTGAAGGCAATGCAACTAACGTTGAAAACCGTGATGTTGTACTTTACGGTTTCGGTCGTATTGGTCGTATCCTTGCACGTTTGATGATCAGCCAATCTGGTTTAGGCCGTGGTCTTAACCTTAAAGCAATCGTTGTTCGTAAATCATCTGACGGTGACTTAGAAAAACGTGCGTCTTTGTTACGTCGTGACTCTATTCATGGTCCATTCGCAGGTACGATTTCTGTTGATGAAGAAAATGAAGCAATCATTGCTAACGGTAACTTCATCAAAGTGATCTATGCGTCTAACCCATCTGAAGTTGATTACACTGCTTACGGTATTAACAATGCACTTGTAATCGATAACACAGGTAAATGGCGTGATTCTGAAGGTCTTGCACAGCACCTTAAATGCGCTGGTGCTGCACGTGTAATTCTAACTGCACCTGGTAAAGGTGACATGAAGAACGTTGTATACGGTGTGAACCAAGCTGACATCCTTGATGAAGATACAATCATCTCTGCTGCAAGCTGTACAACAAACGCGATCACACCAACACTTAAAGTGTTAAACGACAAGTACACAGTGATCAATGGTCACGTTGAAACAGTTCACTCGTTCACGAACGACCAGAACTTAATCGACAACTACCATAAAGCTGACCGTCGTGGCCGTGCTGCAACATTGAACATGGTTATTACTGAAACAGGTGCTGCTAAAGCTGTTGCTAAAGCGCTTCCTGCTCTTCAAGGTAAATTGACTGGTAACTCAGTACGTGTACCTACTCCAAACGTATCTCTTGCAATTTTGAACCTTACTTTAGGTCAAGATGTTGATCGTGAAGAAGTGAATGAATACATTCGCCAAATTTCAATCAACTCTAACCTTCAAGGTCAAATCGGTTATACAAACTCAACTGAAGTTGTATCATCTGACTTTATCGGTTCACGTACTGCAGGTGTATTTGACGCTCAAGCGACAATCACTTCTGGTAACCGTTTAACTGCTTATGTTTGGTACGATAACGAAGTGGGTTATAGCTGCCAAGTATTGCGTATCGCGGAACAAATGGGCGGCGTAAGCTATCCAAAAATTCCTGCTGAAACAAATGCATAATTTGTGAAAGCTAAAAAAGAGCCTCATTTGAGGCTCTTTTTTTTATCTAATGAGCAGGGATGAATAGCTTAAGGCATAGACGATGAATGGATTGATCAAAAACATCAAAATGTCTTGTTTTTTCTGCCACTGTTAGATGAGTGCGAGTCATTTATAATGAAAAAGCCGACTAAAATATTCAAGTTTTAAGTTGATGAAATTATTAAAGAAATAAATACAAAAAATTGCAAACTGGTTTAGGTAATGTGTTCAAAATAAAGCTGTAAAAATAAAAAAGCAAAAGGAATTTAGTTTGCAAGCAAAGCACATGCTCAGTGGATTGGCATTTATTGTGTTTGCTGCACTCTGTGGTGTACTCATCGCCATTTGGGTGTTTAAGCACTTTAATATTTATATCCCGCTAGAAAATCAAAACGTCAATATCGACCTGCAAGAGCCATTACAAGCCGAAGTCAAAATTCATGATGCCTTGGATGTGGACGTGACAGGGCGGGTGAATGCTGAAATTCCGATACATGAAAATTTAAATATTCCCTTAACTCAAACGCTGACACCACGGGTGTATTTTGATAATCAAGTTCCGATCAAGACCACGATTCCAGTGCGTGAAACTTTGAAAGTGAATCAAAACCTTCCTGTGAATACCAAAGTGAAAGTTAAAGTCATGGGGCAGGATGTGACTTTACCACTCAAAGGTGATATCCCAATTCAATTGGATATTCCAGTGAATATGAATGTGCCTTTGGAGCAAAAAGTACATTTAAAATTTGATGCACCAGTCAAAACCGTGCTGAAAGAAAACCTACATATTCCACTGAATGCAAATTTAAAAACCAACATTCCTATTGAAGGTAATTTAAATGTTCCAATTAAAACGGCATTAAAAGCGACAGTGGATGTGCAAAATACGTTGCCGGTTCAAATTAAAAAGGGTGAATTGGTAATTCCACTAAAAACAATGCGACTCAACAGAGAGCATGCCAAAACTGAAGCGAAAGCTCAGGAGTAAGCCATGTGGATATTTCAATCGGCGAAGCGCATCATTTTGAGTTTTATCGCAGTTGCGTTATTGGTTGCGGTGTTATTTTGGTTGTATTTAAATATTTATGCGTCGATGCAAGTACGTGCAAAAAATGCTGATATTCAATTGTCGCATTCACTACCCACCAAAATTTCAGTCGGCAATTATTTGCAAACGCAGTCTATTGGGACTCTGGATACGCAGATTGCTTTAGATCGGAAGCTGCAACTACCATTAAAGGGAAAATATCTGGCAGATTTGCAGTTTAGTGTAGAGGTTCCGATCTCTGTGGATATTGATTATTCCACCAATATTCAAATTAACCAGACGATGCCGCTTGAGGCGACCACGGATTTGGTGATTAAAAATAAACTCGTGCCGAAATTTCCTTTAAAAATGGACATTCCTGTCAAGTTAGATGTGCCTTTTCATTTGAAAAGAACCTATAACATTCCTATTCGAATTAATTTTAATGGCCCTGTGTATTTTGAGTTTAATGAAAAAGTCGATTTGCATGTGGTACATCAGTTTGCACCACAGCTAAAACTTAATGACCCGATGACCATGCGAAAAATCGCAACCTTTAATGCTACGATGTATAACGCAGAGCGTAATACCAAGGCAAATTTAGATATGAATATGGATTTGCCGATAAAAAATGTACATCCCTAAGCGTATTTCAACTCAAAAAAAGCCCGAATCAATTCGGGCTTTTTTTAATGGATTGGATCTTATTTTAAAGCGGCTTGAACAGCACTATGTAGAGTAGTGGTTGGGTGTCCAAGTAACTGTTCCAAGTCCTTACGATCACTTTGCATCGCACCGTCAATGCTATTGATATCGGCATCGACGATCACATCTACAAGACCAGCGGGCAAGCCAGCTTGTAATAGGCCTTGTGTGTAGTCTTCTGCTGTTAGATTTTGATAGTGAACATTTTGACCTGAAACTTGCTGTAAGGTTTCAGCAAGCTGTGTCAAGGTGAAACTGTCTGAGCTTGCAAGTTCATAAGTTTTATTCTCATGACCAGCGCTTGTAAGCACTTTTGCAGCTGCTTCAGCATAGTCAGCACGGGTCGCTGCATTAATTTTTCCATCCTTTGCTGCACCAAATAAGGTACCTGTTTCCACCACATGTCCTGCAGCAGCAAGATAGTTTTCGACATACCAGTTATTTCGTAAGAAGGTATAGGTTAAACCACTAGCCTGAATCAGACTTTCTGTTTCACGATGTTCTTGAGATAAACCCAATGGTGACGTATCTGCACGTAACAGGCTGGTATAAGCAAGATATGGAACTTTCGCATCTACTGCAGCATCAATTACGGCTTTGTGTTGTGGAGTACGGCGACCAATTTCATTGGCAGAAATGAGTAATAATTTATCGACACCTTGTAGTGCAGGAACAAGTGTATCTGGTTGATCATAGTCAAAATGACGAAGTTCGATGCCTTGAGCTTGTAGAGATGCTGCTTTTTCTGGTGATCGAACTAAAGCGATGATGTTTTCGGCCGCGGTTTCTTTCAATAAAAATTGAAGGACCAATTGGCCTAGTTGACCTGTTGCACCTGTAATTGCGATTTTCATATTTAAACCCTCTGATTGTTGAATCAATGATCTTGATGGTTGAATCTTAATCTGTTAACTTACTAAATGTAAGTACGTACCAAAAAGTAAGTTAGTGACTTTGAGGAAAGATTTAATGAACACATACGCTACAAGTAAATTATTAGGTCAAGTTTTATCCACGGACTGTCCATCTAGAGAAATATTGGAACATCTCACCAATAAATGGTCAGTATTAATTTTGCGTTGTTTGACTGAAGGGGTACACCGTTTTAGTGAACTTAAGCAGCGGATCGAAGGGGTGAGCGAAAAGATGCTGGCTCAAACGCTGAAAATGCTCGAGCAAGATGGTTTTATCTTACGGACAGTCTATCCAGTCGTGCCACCCAAAGTTGAATATCAACTGACTTTAATGGGCTCACAGGCTGCAGAAAAGTTAATGCATCTGATTGGTTGGGTTGAACGAACATTGCCTGAAATTATTGAAGCCAAGGAAAATGCACGTAAATAGCTTTCAGAAATGGGGAGTGAAATTCGTTTGCTATTTATCAAAGGTATTTTGATGATGAGCTAAAGATTTTCGAGCGAGGTGCGGATTTTCCTAAAAATTTGCATCAGCACCAAGATGAATGAAATTTATAGTATTGCTGAATAATATTGTTCGAGAAATTCTTTAAAATATGGCAGAATAAGCGGTTTTAAAGTTTTTAGAGGATTGGCAAACATGCGCTTTGTTGATGAAGCAGTCATTACCGTAGAGGCTGGCGACGGTGGCAATGGCGTAGCCAGTTTTCGCCGTGAAAAATTCGTACCATTTGGTGGTCCAGATGGTGGTGATGGTGGTCGTGGCGGTAACGTATACGTTCAAGCCGACAACGACACAAGTACCCTAGTAGATTATCGTTATACACGTAAATTCCGTGCAGAACGTGCTAAAAATGGTCGTGGAGCGAACTGCTCAGGCCGTGGCGGTGAAGATACCGTATTGCTCGTTCCAGTGGGCACAACAATTGTAGATACAGAATCTGGCGATATCATCGGCGACTTAGTGGCTGACGGTCAGCGTGTGTTAGTGGCAGCAGGTGGTGAAGGTGGCTTGGGTAATACTCACTTCAAATCTTCAACCAACCGTTCTCCACGTAAATGTACACACGGTTCAAAAGGCGAATATCGTGAAATTCGTCTTGAATTAAAAGTACTCGCAGACGTTGGTTTGTTGGGTATGCCAAATGCGGGTAAATCAACCTTTATCCGTGCAGTTTCAGCAGCAAAACCAAAAGTTGCAGATTATCCATTTACCACTATGGTGCCAAATCTAGGTGTGGTTGATGCCGATAGTCACCGTTCATTTGTAATGGCGGATATTCCGGGTCTAATCGAAGGGGCTGCAGAAGGTGCAGGTCTAGGTGTTCGATTCCTGAAACACTTGGCGCGTACACGTATTTTATTGCACATCGTAGATGTTCAACCGATTGATGGTTCTGACCCTGCGTACAATGCAAAAGCAATTTTGGAAGAGTTGAAAAAATTCTCCCCAACACTTTCAAAATTACCTGTTGTATTGGTACTCAATAAAGTAGACCAATTGGCGGCTGAAACGCGTGATGAATGGTGTGATCACATTCTCGAAGAGTTGCAGTGGAAAGGCCCTGTATTCAAAACTTCAGGTTTAACATTTGAAGGTACTAAAGACGTTGTGTACTACCTGATGGATCAAATTGAAGAACAGCGCGAACGAGAAACTGAAGATCCTGAATATGCTGCAGAAGTTAAAGCGTTCCGTGATCAGCTTGAAGCTGAAACACGTGAGCAAACGCTTGCTGCGAAAGAAGCATATCGTGAAATGCGTCGTCAACAACGTCTGGCAGGTCAAGGTGAAGACTTTGATGATGAATTTGAAGACGGTGATGATGAGGCAGAATCGTACTACGTACGTTAATTGCTGAATAAGTGTCAAAGCAAACAAGTCTGAGGACAAGATGATAGAAGTGGTAGATGGGCAACGTCAGCTCAAGGGTTGTAAACGTATCGTTGTTAAAATCGGATCATCACTACTCACAGCAAACGGAAAAGGGTTAGATCTGGATGCAATCTCGCATTGGGCGGGACAAATTGCAGAACTACACAATGCAGGGCACGAGATCATTCTTGTGTCTTCCGGTGCTGTGGCTGAAGGGATGGTTCGTATGAATTTGGACAACCGACCCACAGATCTACCCAGTCTACAGGCTTGTGCTGCCATTGGTCAGATGGGCTTAATTCATACTTGGTCTAGCGTATTAGAACAACGTTCGATTCGCACAGCACAAGTTTTGTTAACGCATGATGACTTGGCAGACCGTCGTCGCTATTTGAACTCTTGTGATGCCTTGCAGCATTTGATTGATTGGCGTGTGATTCCTGTGATCAATGAAAATGACACAGTGTCGACTGACGAGATCCGCTTTGGCGATAACGATACTTTAGCTGCGATGGTGGCTGGACAGGTACATGCAGACCTCTTGGTGATTCTAACTGACCAAGAAGGTATGTTCGACTCTGACCCTCGTTCCAATCCAGACGCAAAACTGTTCCATACAGTACGTGCAATGGATGAATCATTATTCGATATGGCTGGCGGCGGCGGTAAATTTGGCCGTGGTGGCATGTTAACCAAAGTTCGTGCAGCACGTTTGGCTGCTAAGTCAGGTTGTCCAACCGTGATTGCGAGCGGTGATAGCGATAATGTGCTTTCACGTGTGATGGCAGGTGAATTACTCGGTACCTTATTCATTACGGACAATGATCGTGTGACAGCCCATCAACAATGGTTAGCTGCACATTTACAAACAGCTGGACGTTTGGTGATTGATGATGGTGCTGTAAAGGCAATACGTGATAATCACCGTAGTTTATTACCTGTAGGCGTGAAAGCAGTTGAAGGGCATTTTGAACGTGGTGATGTGGTGGAATGTGTCGATACACAAGGTCATCGTGTTGCCGTAGGTCGTGTAAACTTCAGTTCACGCTCGGCAGAAATAGTTAAAGGTTTGGCCTCAGATAAAGTTCATCAAGTTTTAGGGGAAGCCCGATCACTTGAAATGATCCATCGCAATCATATGTCGATTTACTAAATTGAAAATCAAAATCCTGCTTCCGAGCGGGATTTTTTATGGCATGCCATTTGAATATAACGATAAAAATAGTAATAAGACGAGAAGAATATGAGCGAAATTCAATATTTAAACCTTCAAGATCTAAAAGATGAGCAGGCTCAACTGTGTGAATTATTGGCACAATGTGTGCAAGATGGTGCATCACTGGGTTTTTTAACTAAAGAATCTAAGTCGCACTATGATGAATATTGGTCTGCTGTGGCAAAGGATATTCAAAAGCATAAAACCTTTTTGTGGGTGGCGCTACATAGCGGTGAAATTGTGGGCACAGTACAATTGGTTCGTGCCACCAAAGCCAATGCACTGCATCGTGCTGAGATTGAAAAACTTATGGTGCATCCAAAGGTACGTCAGCAAGGCATTGCTCACCAACTATTAACACTTGCAGAAGATAAAGCAAAACACTTGAACTTGAAATTACTTGTACTTGATACGCGTACAGGCGCTGTCTCTGAAAAGCTATATGAAAAATTTAACTTTATAAAAGCTGGGATCATCCCGCAATTTGCATTGAGCCATACAGGTACAATAGATTCAACGACATTATTTTATAAATTATTAGTTTAAGTGGAAACGGATGGATATTTTAGACCAAAACTCCTGCACAGATGCAGGAGTTTTTCATTAAAGGTTCTTTTGATTAACTCGTTTAGAGAGTTCTTCCGCACTTTCAACTCGTTCAGAATAGCGATCTGTGAGGTAGGCAGATTGACCACGTGTGAGTAGGGTAAATTTATATAATTCCTCCATCACATCGACAATGCGAGTGTAATAGGAGGAAGGTTTCATGCGATCATTTTCATCAAATTCTAAAAATGCTTTCGCAACGGAAGATTGATTTGGAATCGTGATCATCCGCATCCAACGCCCAAGGATGCGCATTTGGTTAACAGCATTAAAAGATTGCGAACCACCACTGACTTGCATTAACGCCAGCGTTTTACCTTGAGTAGCACGAATGGCACCTGCAGCTAAAGGAATCCAATCAATTTGTGCTTTCAATATAGAGCTCATCGCACCATGTCGTTCTGGCGAACACCAAACCATGCCTTCTGACCATGTAAGCAATTCATGTAATTCCTGAACTTTAGGATGTGAAGTTTCAGCATCTTCAGGCAGTGGAAGACCTTTAGGATGAAAGATTTTGACTTCTGCACCAAAATGTTCAAGGATTCGACCCGCCTCCAATACCGTTAAACGGCTAAATGAGCGTTCACGGTTAGAGCCATATAGCAGCAGAATGCGTGGCGGATGTTCAAGTGCTTTTGCTTGAACATGTTCAAAACTCGGTGTTTCAAGTAAATCTAGTTGAATATTGGGGAGCTTCATTTTAGTTCTCTTTATACCATTTGCGTTTTAACCATAGCGATACACTCACTAATGCAATCAGCACAGGGACTTCAACCAATGGGCCAATAATCGTGGTAAATGCAATCGGAGATGCAATGCCAAAGGTGGCGATGGCAACAGCGAGGGCAAGTTCAAAATTATTACCTGCTGCGGTAAAGGATATCGCAGTGGTTTTGGCGTAGTTATTGCCCATCCATTTGCTCATCAAAAAGCTAATGAAAAACATCACCACAAAGTAGATTGTGAGGGGAATGGCAATACGCAGTACATCCATCGGAAGGCTCACGACATCTGCACCTTTGAGGCTAAACATCACCACAATGGTAAAGAGTAATGCGATTAAACTGATGGGGCTGATTTTGGGTATAAATTGATTTTTATACCAATCCAGACCTTTGTGTTTTACCAATATGGCACGCGTCAGGAAACCGAGCAGGAAGGGAATACCTAGATACACCAATACTGCATGTGTGATGGTCCAAAAGCTGACTTGGATCACTTGTGCTTCGATACCAAAATATGGCGGTAAAAAACTCAAAAAGAACCATGCGTAGGTACTAAAAAATGCAATTTGGAAAATACTGTTAAATGCCACTAAAGCCGTAACGTATTGGTTGTCCCCACAAGCGAGATCATTCCAAACCAGAACCATTGCAATACAACGTGCTAAACCAATCAGAATCAAACCGGTCATGTATTCAGGGTAGTGTTGTAAAAACACGATCGCCAAAATAAACATCAGGCAAGGCGCGATTAACCAATTTTGAAGCAGTGAAAGGTATAGGGTGCGTTTGTCTTTAAACACTTCAGGCAGTGCTTTGTAATCCACTTTCGCCAAAGGCGGATACATCATCAGGATTAAACCAATGGCAATCGCAATATTGACATCACCGATATTGAGTTGATTTAAAGCTCTTGAAGCACTTGGAACATACACGCCAATCGCAATGCCTAGCCCCATTGCGATAAAAATCCATAGCGTTAGATTGCGGTCTAGAAATGACAGTTTTGCAGCAGTCATTATTGAATCTCTGAAATTTTTTGGATTTCTTTGTTAAGCTCTTCACGACTTAATTGCTTAAAATCGAGTGCAAATAAAGCATCTAAACGGCGGTTAATATGTGCCACGGTATCAAGAAAAGCTGCAAGTTTGATGTCATCTGCAAGCTCTAAATGGGAAGGATCTTCTAAACCCCAGTGTGCTTTGATGGCAGAGCCTAAGTAAATTGGGCAAGCTTCTTGAGCTGCAGAACCACAGACAGTAATTACCACATCGGGTTGGTATTGTTCACATGCTGTGATGGTTTTACTCGACAAGCCCTCAGTCGGTAGATTGAGGTTATGTAGGGTTTTTAAGGTAAATGGGTGGACTTGTCCTGAAGGTTTACTGCCTGCGCTATAGGCACGGAAACCTTCAGGTGCACGCTTGTTAAACAGTACTTCGGATAAAATGCTGCGGCAGCTATTGCCAGTACATAGAAATAAAAAATTCATAGCGTTTCACACAATGTGGTAGTGCCTTTCGGAGAGTTTAAATCGAGATCTTTAAATCGTTCTTGGTGACGCATGACATCAAGTATTTGTGTACACCAAGTAGGCAGTGCAGGGTGAATGGAGTAATAGACCCATTGACCTTTGCGTTGATCACTCAAAACACTAGATGACCGTAGTAGCGCTAGATGGCGCGAAATTTTGGGTTGGCTTAATTGAAGTGATTCGGTGAGTTCACATACGCAGAGTTCACCTTTACATGCCAACAGCATGATGATGTTCAGACGAGTCTCATCTGCAAGTAATTTGAAAAATTCAGTCTGTTCCATTTTTATCTGTATATATGGATTTGCATATATCTTTACATGTGAACATATGGATGTCCATATGTATTGTTCAATAAAAATCCCACACTTGGTGGGATTTTTATATTTAGATCAGTTTAAAAGTCGAATGAAGTTTGTAAATAGAAAGTACGTGGCTGACCAATATATTTACCACCGGTTGCATCTGATGAACGGGTGAAATACTGTTTATCAAATACATTCTTGATGCCAGCGGCAACTTTAACCCCTTGCAGCGAACCGCTAAAGTCATAGCCTGTACGTACAGCGAAAGTTGAATAGCCAGGAATATCTCCCAGTTTACCGTTTGCAGTTTCTTCAGTTTGATAGATCCCCGAATCTTGGTTGCCGGGTGCACGTTGTTTAGATTGTGCATACATGTCGGCATTGATTGACCAAGCATCATATTTATAGCCTAAGCCAAAGTTTGCGACATTTTGTGAATAGAATGGCAAGTCCTTACCTTTGAAATTACCTGCTTCAGCAACTGCCTTGGTATAGGTATAATTACCATAGGCTTTCAAGCCTTCGAGGGTGTCAGCTAAATGTCCAAAGTCATAACTGAAACCGGTTTCAATCCCTTTATGACTTGTAGCACCGAGGTCAGTCCAAATGCCATTGTTTGCAGCATCACGTTCTAAAATCAGTTCTTTGTCAAAATCTAGATAAAACGCAGTTAATTCAGCGCTCAAACCATTGCCTAAATATTTGGTACCAATTTCATAGTTATTAGACTTTTCAGGATGTAAGCCATCTAGGGTTGTGACTGCTGTAGTACCTTGCGTTGTTGCTAATTGGTTGTATTGCTGTGGACCAAAAGATACACCGGCATTAGCAAAGAAATTCCAATGGTCTGTTGCTTTATATAGGACAGCTAAACTTGGTAAAAATTCGTCTGATTGGATCGAGGGATGAACAGTATTTTGTAATACGCCATTTTTATAAGCACTAAAACTGTTTTGCGTATCAATCGATTCAAAACGAACGCCGGGTGTAATATTCCATTTACCCAATTCTATACGGTTATCGATATAAGCTGCGTGTGCTTTGGTGCCACCCGCACTGCGGGTACGTGCTATAAACTGACCGGGTTCAGCATCTGCAGCGTATTCAGTACGGCCTGCGAACTCGGTGCTTTCTTCATCCATATAACGGTAGCCTACAGTCACTTCATTCAGCGTGCTACCTAAGCTATAGCTACGAGAATAACGTGGCTCAATGGCAAAGACTTTATAATCACGTGGTGAAGTATCTAAGCGATGATTGCCATTGGTTAAGGTGGATTCAAGGTTGCTGGTACGGAATGAATCGATGTAATAACTTAAAAGTTCAAAGTTGTTCGTGTCATCTTTATGTGTATAACGTAGGGATACATCTGAACGACGGCCAGTGAAAAAATCACGATAATGCGACGTTTGATATGGATTTGCTTCGAATTCAGCAGTGCTTAAACCTTCAGGCATTTTACCTGTACCATCGTAGTGATGGAAATTTAATGCAATTTTATCCTGATCTGTTATGTCATAAGCGGTTTTTAACATGACATCATCAATGTCATTTTTATTGTTCGCTTCACGATAACCATTGCCTTTAGTACCTGAATAAAGCAAGGCTAAGCCTAAACCATTATCAAATGTTCCACCAACGAACAGACTAGGACTTAATTTTACCTGATCTGTACCCGTTGCATATTCAGAGTTTAAAGCTACGGTTCCTTTAAATGATTCAGGAATGCTACGTGTGGCAAAATTGATAATACCACCGACATTTTGTGGCCCAAAACGGACAGAACCTGCTCCACGGACTACATCAACAGATTCTATATTTCCTAAAGAGACAGGTGCCATAGAAAGCTGTGGTTGTCCATAAGGTGCAAATGACATCGGTATGCCATCGATCAACACAGTTGAACGTGGAGAGAGGCGAGAAGTTAATCCACGAACGCCAATATTTAATGAAACATCGCTACCGCCAGTACCATTATTTTCTTGAACCTGAACACCAGGAACTTGGCGTAACGCATCTTTAAGAGATGTTGCTGCGCTTTCGTTTAAGCGTTTACGGTCAATGATGGTCCGCGCACCGGCATGCTTTTGCACCTTCTTTTCATTGGCGTTTTCCAGCCAGTTCCCTTGAGTTTCAATGGTGATGGTCGGTAAAACATCAGCTTGCGCGGTCTCTGTATTTTCAGCAGCAGAAGCCATAGTGGCAACCATGCTTATACCTACTGCAATAGTTAGCGGTAATAACGGGAAATTTTGAAGCTTTGGAGATTTTTTGCTTGAACTATACATAAAAGTGTGAGCAATGGAGAGAGAGCGCGTATCATAATCTTGCATGCGATAAATTTAAATAAGGATGATTATCATTTAAAACTATGAATATGATTAAGCTAATAGACTTTTTAATTTAAATAAAGAATAGGTGTAATTTATAGTCAAAAAAACCGCGCTAAAGCACGGTTTCTTAAAATGAATTTAATTATTTGAACTGGATAGAGCCATTTGCACTGACCGTGATTTTAGATTCACCACCTGCCATTTCTTGTTCAGGAATAGCATCGGCACTTGCAGCTTTCATCATGGCCATACGCGGTACTGGCTGACCACCATAATTGCTGGTATTTAAATTAATATTAACTAAGTTGTAGCCTGATTTATTCCATGCCTGAGCGAGCGCTTGGGCACGTTGTTGAAAGTTTTTGGATGCTTCAACCATCAGTTCATTTTCAACTTTTTTACGCTGTGCATCTGACACACTAAAGCTGATGGATTGAGTTTGGAAATTTTGTTGTAACTCGCTCACCAATTGGCTAGCTGCTTTAAAGTCTGTACTTTCTAAACGTACTTCGGCACGACCACGCCATTCTTTCAATTTACGACTGTCATTGTCATAAATCGGGTAGGTGCTTTGAGATCCCGTTTCGATTTTTACCGCAGGGTATTTACGGGCTGTGTTCACCGCTTGGGTCATCAATTGGTTGATTTGGGTAGCAAGTTCAGCCGGCTGTTTATTTGATTTTTCAATATATAAAACAGCATACATTTGGTCGTTCGACACTTGGCGAGTAGCATCCGCCTGAATATTCACGATGTTGTAATTGAGTGGGTCAGCTGCTTGAGTTGCTCCTGCCAAACCTAGACCGGATGCTAATAAAACAGTGGATAAGATAATTTTACGCATTGTTATGACCTATTCTTCTTTCAGAATGACTAATTTAGCTTATGCTGTTATCTTAAAAGGGGATTATGATGGATTAAAGGAAAATCTGTGGTGGGATTGTAAATCTTTCAAGAAAAATAAATGTAGTGCTTGATGAATATTTATTTAAATAATCAGTACTTAGTTGTTTCAATAATTGAAGATTACAATAATCATTCATAAGTTGTAAAAAAGCATAAAATAAAAAGGTTTTCTTTGTTTCGTCACACTGTAAGATGATAATTCAAGATATCCATGGAATAGATCTGTTTTTTCTCTAAATTATCTTTTTATTTGATCATAAAAGTGATTTATTTTCTTGAAAAAGTCTGTATCATCCGCCCTCTAGTTAGCCATTATATAGAGAGCTCTTAAAACTAACTGGAACTCATAAAGCACCGAGTCAAAGGACCGCAAGTCACCCGACTTATTTCTTTTAACCCATATCAGAGATGGTAATTCGATATGAGCGTTTCTTCTGTAAACCCTGCCACTAATTCTACTAACGAATACTATTTGACTCGCCAAAGCCAGATGGAATCCAATGTTCGTAGCTATCCGCGTAAACTTCCACTTGCGATAGCAAAAGCTTTAGGTTGTTGGGTTACTGATGTTGAAGGTACAGAGTACCTCGATTGTTTAGCTGGGGCAGGAACATTGGCATTAGGCCATAATCATCCTGCGGTAATTCAAAGTATCCAAGACACACTTGCAAGTGGCCTCCCATTGCATACTTTGGATTTAACAACGCCTTTAAAAGATGCTTTTACTGAAGCACTACTTGAGCAATTACCTGGTGGTAAAGAAGAGTATTGTCTACAGTTCTGTGGCCCGTCTGGTGCAGATGGTACAGAAGCAGCAATTAAATTAGCAAAAACTTACACAGGTCGTAGTTCAGTAATCAGCTTCTCAGGTGGCTACCATGGTATGACTCACGGTTCTTTAGCAATGACAGGTAACTTGTCTGCTAAAAATGCTGTGAACGGCTTAATGCCGGGTGTTCAATTTATGCCGTATCCGCATGAATACCGTTGCCCATTAGGCATAGGTGGTGAAGCGGGTGTAGACGCATTAACGTATTATTTCGAAAACTTCATTGAAGACGTAGAAAGCGGTGTAACGAAACCTGCAGCTGTAATCTTGGAAGCAATCCAAGGCGAAGGCGGTGTAGTGACTGCACCTGTAAAATGGTTAAAGAAAATCCGCGAAGTGACTGAAAAGCACAACATCGTGTTGATTCTTGATGAAGTACAAGCGGGCTTTGCACGTTCAGGTAAAATGTTTGCCTTTGAACATGCAGGTATTGAGCCAGACGTCATTGTAATGTCTAAAGCGGTAGGTGGTAGCTTACCACTTGCAGTATTGGGCATTAAACGTAAGTTTGACGCATGGCAACCAGCGGGTCACACGGGTACATTCCGTGGTAACCAACTTGCTATGGGTACTGGTCTTGCAACTATCAAAACCATCAAAGAACAAAACTTGGCTCAAAACGCACAAGAGCGTGGCGACTTCTTACAAGCTGAAATTAAAAAATTAGCGGTAGAATTCCCATGTATCGGTAACGTACGTGGCCGTGGTTTGATGATTGGTGTTGAAATCGTTGATGAACGTCAAAAAGCAGATCACATGGGTTCTTTACCAGGTGATTCTCAATTGGCAGCAGCAATTCAAGCAGCATGTTTCAACAACAAATTGTTGTTAGAAAAAGGTGGTCGTAACGGTACAGTAATTCGTTTACTTTGCCCATTGATCATCAACCAAGCTGAATGTGAAGAAGTGATTGTTCGCTTCAAGAAAGCTCTTGCTGAAGCACTAGTTGCAACTCGAGGCGCGTAAGACATGGTAGATTTTGCAGAACATCGTAAAGCGTTATTCTGCAATGATGCACAATCTATTGCTGACTACCAGTCAGCAATGGGCGAAGCGGTAAAAGCCGTTTCTGCATGGTTGCAAAATGACAAAATGTACACCGGCGGTAGTATTAAAGAGCTTCGTAGTGCAATTGCATTCAATCCTTCTAAAGAAGGTATGGGTGTACAAAAATCACTAGACCGTATGGTTGAGCTGTTCTTAAACAAAAGCTTAAAAGTACATCACCCACATTCTTTAGCGCATTTGCATTGCCCAACAATGGTAACAAGCCAAATCGCTGAAGTGCTCATTAACGCGACAAACCAATCGATGGATTCATGGGATCAAAGCCCTGCAGGTTCATTGATGGAAGTTCAGTTAATTGACTGGCTTCGCCAAAAAGTTGGCTATGGTGCAGGTCAAGCAGGTGTATTCACCTCTGGCGGTACGCAGTCTAACTTAATGGGTGTTTTGCTTGCACGTGATGCATGTATTGCTAAAAACTGGAAAGACGAAAACGGCAATCCGTGGTCTGTTCAGCGTGATGGTGTACCATCTGATGCTATGCGTAACGTCAAAGTTATTTGTTCTGAAAATGCGCACTTCTCTGTGCAAAAGAACATGGCAATGATGGGCATGGGCTTCCAATCTGTCGTGACTGTTCCTGTAGATGCGAATGCTCGCATGGACATGGACGCACTTGAGAAAACCATGGCTCACCTTCAAGCTGAAGGTAAAATCGTCGCATGTGTAGTTGCAACTGCGGGTACAACCGATGCAGGCGCAATTGACCCATTGAAAGAAGTACGTGCAATCACCAATAAATATGGCGCGTGGATGCACATCGATGCGGCTTGGGGCGGTGCACTGATTCTTTCAAATGACTATCGTTCAATGTTAGACGGTATTGAACTGTCTGACTCGGTAACGCTTGATTTCCATAAGCATTACTTCCAAACGATTTCATGTGGTGCGTTCTTGCTGAAAGATGAAGCGAACTATCGTTTCATGCATTATGAAGCTGAGTATTTAAACTCTGCTTATGATGAAGAGCATGGCGTTCCTAACTTAGTATCTAAGTCACTACAAACAACTCGCCGTTTTGACGCGTTGAAATTGTGGATGACGGTTGAAGCGTTAGGTGAAGAGCTTTACGGTTCGATGATTGATCATGGTGTAGGTCTAACACGTGATGTTGCGGACTATATTACTGCCACTGACGGTCTAGAAATGCTGGTTGATCCTCAATTTGCATCGGTATTGTTCCGTGTAGTACCAGCAGGTTACCCAGCTGAATTGTTAGATACATTGAACCAAAACGTGGCAGACGAATTGTTTGCTCGGGGTGAAGCGAATATTGGTGTAACTAAAGTAGGTCAGGTTCAATCTTTGAAAATGACGACTTTAAGCCCAGTAGCGACTTTAGACAACGTGAAGAATTTGCTTGCTCTGGTGCTTGCAGAAGCTGACCGTATCAAAGGCCCAATCGCTGACGGTACATATACACCTGCAATTGACTAATTGTCATTTTGTAGCTGTAGGTGAAGGGGCTCGTAAGAGCTCCTTTTTTTGTTTTAAATGAAAAGGCGCTTAATTTTTACATGGCCGCAATTTTTCATTGGGAGATGATAGTTTACTGCGTAGGCAGATTGTTACTTTGAGGGATCAAAGTAACTAAAATCCTTCTCAGGCAAAAGGTACATCCATGTGACCTTTACCTTACAGCGACATCCCTGTCGCCAGTCGCGATAGTCATTGATGTTTATCATTTGATGAATGAGATACCACAATATTTATCATTTGATGAATGAGATACCACAATATTTATAACCAATATAAGGCTTGTAAAGGAGTTTCCCTCTCCTTGTAGGAGAGGGTTAGGGTGAGGTGAATGCAATACGATATTGATGTTATGCTGCAAACAATGGACTAAAACCTTTCTTACGCAGCAGTTTGCGGTACATACTCGAACTACGGTCAGCTGGGAAATGTGCTTCAATGCTTAAATCTAAAGGCAAATATTCAGGCTTTTGCGATTCCGACACGAGACGGTCTTCCTCAAATATTTTCAGGTTAAAGTCGTAAGCATCTTCTACAGGCAGGTCTTTGTCATAATTACGGCAGATAGGCGCAAATAGTCGGGTAGAACGAGCAGTCATGGGGGATGCCGCATTCATAATCACTTGTTTGGTGTCGTTGGGAAAATGGATAGTCAGTGTTGCAGTAAAAGGCAGATGTATTTCGAAATAACGTAGCCATTGAAAACCTTCTTGACCTTTTTGATCTAAACCAATGGGGGTAACGTTCAACACTGCTCCAATAGTCCGCATTATAACCTGTTACTATCTCAATAGTTTTATAGTCGGCTACTTCAACATTTTCAGGATCGCCAAAGGTATCAGGGTGTACCCATGCAAAATGCGCAACATCAATAAAACCTTCAAGCTGCCGGCCTGCAAAACATTGAAAATCTACCGTTGGACAAACCAATTGTTGATATTCGGTATTCTCCCAATTGGGCATGCTAGGTATATTGGGTTCAGCTTCAGAATGAGCCGTCAGATTGCACTAGATCAAACCATAGCGCTCTACCGCTGCATAGGTGCGTAAATTAAAGCGCGGTGAAATTTTCTGTTCTGGATATGCAGGAATACGGTTGCAATGACCATGTTCATCAAAGCGTAAGCCATGATATCGGCAGACCACGCCTTGACCATCATTCTTGCCTAAACTTAGGGGTACGCAGCGGTGTGGGCAGGCATCTTTAGCTACAATCAGTTCATCTCCCATTTTATAAATGACGAGCGGCATATCTAAAAGCATGGTGCCATAAGGCTGTTCTGTAATGTCTCGAGTGAGTGCAATCGGATACCAATATTTCGTAAGTAAGTGCCAGTCATGTTCTTCAAAAGTCATATGCACAGGCAAGTCTGGATTAAATGTCGCAATGGCTTTACTGGTCATTTTAGGCTCTGTTTTTATGTAAAGTTGCATATTGAGCTAACTAAAAATGTAATGAAATTTTAATTATTGGAATAACATGGAATAAAAAATCGAACATGCAAATGTGCATCATTCAGAAAAAGAGGACAATTTGAAAAAAGAAAATAAGACAAAATATGACAGTGATATGAATTCTTACGAATATCAAAGTAGAAATATATAAGACCAATACTTTGATAAATTTCATTACGTATTGAAAAATAAAGAATTATATTTAAATCAATGTGCAATCATCAATTATCATAAAAGCGTCATAAAGATGTAACCTAACTGTCATACTCTAAAATCAAAATGCAGATATCGAAAAAGTACAAGACTTTAAAAATAAAAGTGGCGTACTCCAATAAATGCATCAATTAAGAGAGATGAGAATGCGCTTAAATCATATCGCACTTGCTATGGTACTCACTACTGGGGCAACAGTCGCTACAACTGCAAATGCAGCTCGTGACACGATCCAAATTGCTGGTTCTTCTACAGTTTTGCCTTACGCAAGTATTGTTGCAGAAGAGTTTGGTAATACATTCCCACAATTTAAAGCACCTGTTGTAGGTTCTGGTGGTACTTCTGGTGGTTTGAAACAATTCTGTAATGGCGTTGGTGATAACACTATCGATATTGCTAATGCATCTCGTAAAATTAAAGACACTGAGCTTGCTGCTTGTAAAAAAGCAGGTGTAAACCAAGTTCTTGAGATTAAAGTAGGTTATGACGGTATCGTGTTTGCATCAAACGCTAAAAAAGCCGCATTCAAACTTCGCCCACAGCACGTATTTGCTGCACTTGCTGCTGAATTACCTTCAAAAGGTAAATTGGTTCCAAACCCATACACACGTTGGAATCAAATCGACCCAACTTTACCAAACGAAGCAATCACTTTAGTTATTCCTGCATCAAATCACGGTACTCGTGAAGTATTCCAAGAGAAAATGGTAGATGCTGGCTGTGAAACTTACCAAGCATTTGCGAAGCTAGATAAAGATGCAAAGAAAAAGGCATGTTCTACATTCCGTAAAGATGGCCGTGTAATTGAAATTGCTGGTGACTATACAGAGACATTGGCACGCTTAAAAACTTCACCTAACGCTGTAGGTGTATTCGGTTTAGGTTTCTATGATCAAAACCGTGACAAATTACGTGTAGCGACAGTAAACAATGTTGCGCCATCTGAGAAAACAATTCTGAATGGTTCTTACCCTGTATCACGTCCATTGTTCTTCTACGTGAAAGGTGAGCATCTTAAATCAATCAAAGGCTTGAAAGAATTTACAGAATTCTTTGTAAGCAAAAAAGTATCTGGTAAAGGTTCTAAGCTTGAAAAAGCAGGTCTGATTTCAATGTCTGACAAAGAACGTGCTGCGGTACTTGCAAACTTCAAAGCGGGTAAGGCTGTTAAATAAAAGTATGGAATTAGCCAATGGCAGGGTCGACCTGCCATTGGTTTTTTTGCAAAGAAACAGTTTTTTCAAAATGTGTCATTGAAGAAACAGTGGAGATTACATGAATCTGCTCCTCATTGGTGTGTTACTGGCGATTATTGCCATTGCCTATCAAGTTGGCTTAACCAAGAGTCGTAAACTTGCAGGTAAAGGGAATAACTCAGCAATGCTGCATTCTCGACCGGGCTATTATGGTGTTTTGGTCGCTTTATGGTGTGGGATTCCCGCTTTTTTAATCTTGATTGTTTGGAACTTGGTTGAACCGAGTATTTTTCAACATGTTATTTTAAATAATGTTCCTGAAAATATTCGTTTAAGTTTAGATCCTGCAAGCACAAGCGTAATGGTTGACCGCGTTCAAGCGATTGCTTCTGGTTTTGGAGTAAGTGATACGCCAGCTGCATATGAACTTGCAGCAGCAGAACAGTTAAAGAAAATTGAAGGCATCGGCTCATATGCAAAATTGGCCGTTGTGATTTGTGCGGCATTGATTGGTTTAGTCATGGCTAAACGCCGCATCGCAGAAAAATATCGTGCACGTAACCAAGTCGAAAAAGTTATTAATATCGCATTGGCACTGTGTTCGGGGGTCGCCATCCTGACAACAGTTGGCATTGTGATGTCGATGTTCAGTGAAGCCATGCGTTTCTTTAGTTTTGTCAGTCCACTCGATTTCTTCTTAGGCACTGAATGGAACCCAGGTTTTAGTACATCAGGGAATGCCGAAGGTAGTTATGGTTTGCTGCCACTCCTTTGGGGCACACTCATGGTTAGTGGTATTGCACTACTGGTTGCTGTTCCGGTTGGTCTGATGATTGCGATTTATTTGGCTGAATATGCAAAGCCAAGTTTCCGTGCTTGGGCAAAACCTGCCATAGAAGTTCTCGCAGGTATTCCAACCATCGTTTACGGTGTATTTGCCTTAATGATTATTGGACCCTTTGCAAAACAGCTTGGCGCATATATTGGACTCGATATTAATGCAACCAGTGCTCTAACAGCAGGCTTTGTGATGGGGATTATGATTATCCCATTCGTTTCATCATTATCTGATGACATCATTACCCAAGTCCCTCGCGCGCTTCGTGACGGTTCACTCGGTTTGGGTGCTACAAAATCAGAAACCATTCGCCAAGTAGTGATTCCAGCTGCTTTGCCGGGCATTATCGGTGCATTCTTATTGGCAGCATCTCGTGCAATTGGTGAAACCATGATTGTGGTACTTGCAGCAGGGAACAGTCCTTTACTACACATTAATCCGCTCGAAGCAGTGTCTACAGTCACCATTACCATCGTAAACCAATTAACAGGTGATACAGACTTTGCGAGTCCTCAAGCATTGGTTGCTTTTGCACTCGGTTTAACACTGTTTGTGATTACCTTAGGGCTGAATATTGTTGCACTGTACATTGTGCGTAAATACCGTGAGCAATACGAATGAGTACGACGAATACATCAAACATGGATCAAAAATTTGATTCACATGCAGCCGCTGAGCTTCGTGAAAAACGTAAGAAAATCATTGAAAACTCTTTGGCGAAAAGACATCGTAAAGAAAAGACCTTCCGTGTCTTGGGCTTTAGTGCAGTAGTGACTGGTTTATTTTTCGTCGTGCTATTGTTTGGTAGTATTTTAGCCAAAGGCTTACCAGCATTCTGGCAAAGCTCGATGACGGTTCCTGTGTTTTTTGATCCAAGTATCGTCAATGTAGGAGCAAAACCGGTTCAAAAAGAAGGTGAATCTCCTGCACAGTTCCAAGAGCGTTTTATTGCTTGGCAAACTGAAATGGGCATGGTGGATTGGGATGCGCTCATCGTAAATGGCATCATAGCAAAAGATCCAGCGATTGCCTCACAACGTGATGATCTCAACAGTTTATATACAAGTTCAGAAGCTTATCGCTTACGTGACATGGTAATGGCAGATCCGTCATTGATTGGTCAAAAACAAGATTTTAAAATCCTTGCAGATGCTAATGTCGATGTCTGGTTGGCTGGTAATATTGACCGCAGCTTGCCTGATGAACAGCAACAATTGAGCCCAGAAGTACGCCAACTTGCAGATAAACTTAAAGCTGACGGTGTGATTACTAACTCATTTAATACTGAAATATTTAAAAATCCAGACTCTCGTAGCTCACCTGCAACTTCAGGTTTAGCAGGGGCGTTTATGGGGTCGTTATTTATGATGCTGATCGTGATCATTATTTCGATTCCAATTGGTGTAGCATCTGCAATTTACTTAGAAGAGTTTGCACCTAAAAACTGGATTACCGATGTTGTCGAAGTCAACATTAACAATCTAGCAGCGGTTCCTTCGATTGTCTTTGGTTTGCTTGGTGCAGCGATCTTTATTGGTTGGATGCATATGCCGCTTTCGGCTCCTGTGGTTGGTGGTTTAGTCTTAAGTTTGATGACTTTGCCAACGGTCATTATTACAACACGTGCATCTTTAAAAGCTGTTCCTCCATCGATCCGTCAAGCCGCTTTAGGTTTGGGTGCATCACGTTTACAAACTGTATTTCACCACGTCTTGCCACTGGCATTACCAGGTATCTTAACCGGTGCCATTATTGGTGTTGCGCAAGCCCTAGGAGAAACTGCTCCATTATTATTGATTGGTATGAGTGCCTTTGTGGCAAGTGTACCAGCCACTCCTTTAGATCAATCCACTGCATTACCTGTACAAATTTTCCTTTGGCAAGGTAATGAGCTACGTAACTTCTTTGAAGGACGTACCGCAGTAGCAATCATTGTACTTCTTGCTCTCATGATCGGCTTAAACAGTTTAGCCATCTGGTTACGTAAGAAATTTGAAGTACGCTGGTAATTGAGGGCATTATATGAATAGCGTCATTACAACTGAAAAGAATTCCTTATATCAGGATAAGTCCGTGAATCCAGAACAAACACAATTTACCTCTGCTCAGGGCAGCCAAAAACAAACCAATACTGCGTTTGTGTCACAATTCGATACGCAATCTAGCGCGAAAAAAGATGCGAAATCGAGCAATGTGAAAATCAGTACAAATGATGTGCATGTGTACTATGGCGAATCTGAAGCGATCAAAGGCATTGATCTGAACATTTATGAAAATGAAGTGATCGCCTTTATTGGACCGTCTGGTTGTGGTAAGTCAACTTTCCTGCGTACGCTCAACCGTATGAATGACACGATTGATTCTTGTCGTGTGACAGGACAAGTGCTCATGGATAATCAAGACATCTATGATCCAAATCTTGATGTGGTGTTACTGCGTGCCCAAGTGGGTATGGTTTTCCAAAAGCCGAACCCATTTCCAAAGTCAATTTTTGACAATGTCGCTTATGGTCCAAAACTTCATGGTTTGGCACGTGACAAATACGATATGGAAGAAATTGTTGAAAATAGCCTATGTAAAGCAGGGCTTTGGGATGAAGTGAAAGACCGTTTGAGCCAACCGGGTACGGGGCTTTCAGGTGGTCAGCAGCAACGTCTTTGTATTGCGCGAACCATTGCAGTCAGTCCTGAAGTTATTTTGATGGATGAACCCTGTTCAGCACTGGATCCGATTGCAACTGCAAAAGTAGAAGAACTCATCACTGAACTTTCAGCGCAATATACCATTGCGATTGTGACGCACTCGATGCAACAAGCAGCACGTGTATCTGACCGTACCGCATATTTCCATTTGGGTGATTTGATTGAAGTGAATTCCACTGAAAAAGTCTTTACTCAACCGGATCATCAGTTGACTGAAGCGTATATTACCGGGCGTTTTGGTTAATCTAATCGGTTTAAAAATAGAGCCGAAAGGCTCTTTTTTTTATGGACTTTATGATTAGGTAGAAAAAGCTTAGTAGAAATAAAATACTCAATTTGGCTCAATGAGAATTATTTTCAAAAAATAGATTGAATTTTTGTGATGCAACCCACATGTTATACAACATAAATATGAATTAAATGAGTTTCAATTTTATGCTATTTCATAATCCCAAGTTGCCTGCGGAAATTCGTGTAAGTCACTTAAATGCACGTATTAATGAACAACGAAAAAAAATTGCGCAAACCACTGCATCTAAACTTGAGCTACTGCAACTAAGCCAACAATTATCAAAAGAAGCGCGCGCACGTAAAAAGAATAACCAAAAAATTTATGTGATCGATTTTAATGGTGATACCGCTGCATCGGCGGTGACAAGCCTTCGTGAAGAAATTACCCTAATCTTAGCGACAGCAAAAGCTGGGCGCGACCGCGTAGTTTTACGTTTAGAAAGTCCAGGCGGGATGGTGCATGGCTATGGTCTGGCTGCAGCACAATTGGTACGTTTACGTGATGCTGGATTTAACTTAACCATTTGTGTGGACAAAGTTGCTGCAAGCGGTGGCTATATGATGGCCTGCATTGCAAATGAAATTGTTTCAGCACCATTTGCCGTAGTAGGTTCGATTGGTGTGGTTGCACAAGTGCCGAACTTTAACCGTTTATTGAAAGAAAAGCATATCGATTTTGAGTTGTATACTGCGGGTCAGTTCAAACGTACCGTAACGATGTTTGGTGAAAATACGGCTGAAGGTAAAGCTAAATTTGAAGAAGAGTTACAGCAAACGCATAACTTGTTTAAACACTTTGTTGAAAAATACCGTCCTCAGCTCAATGTCGATAAAGTTGCAACAGGTGAGCATTGGTATGGGCAAGATGCCATTGATCTTAATCTAGTCGACAAATTGCAAACGTCAGATGAATATCTATTAAGTCTCATGCCACAACATGATGTATATATGATTGAAACCCGCAAAAAGCCAACACTTGGTGAGAAGTTGGGCTTACAAGCAGCACAAATTGCGGATTCATTGGTTCCTGCAGTCATGTCTAAAGTGATGGAGTCATTGAGCAAAGCCAATTCGAGTCTCGTGCAGTTGCGTGATCCTAAACTCTAAAATCGTTTTTGTTATGATGTCTTTAAAGCTCACTTCGGTGAGCTTTTTTTATTCTAAATGACGCTACTTTGAAAATTGCAGCAAGCGCGGCTAATAAACAGCAATCATTTATAAATACTTTGATAATTTTGATTATCCAAACTTGGCTGAATTTAAAATATTAAAATGGATAGAACCATAGAAACCGCTGTTATTGGCGTAGAATTTAAGGTGAAAAATTAAATAAAAATAATTCTGATGAATTTACATCCAGAATGGTTTGTCTGTTCAGCACCAATTTGATAAGGTACTTAACTAATTATTTATTAGATGTTTATTACATAATAACACTGAGGGCGAAATGACAAAAATTGTCGTGATATCAAAGAAAGATCAAACGATTTTAAAAGAAACTCAGGCCACAAAAATACAAATATCTCAACCGTCCGTTATTCAGTTAGAACTCAAGCCAGCCGATATTCAGTCGATCCATCGAGTCGGAAATCAATGTGTGATTACCCTGAAAAATGGTCAAAAAATCGTGATTGATCATTTTTATACAGATGACTTTGGCTCTGATAATTCTTTGGTTTTACATAGTGGGCCAGAGCAATTTGAATTGGTTGAAATGGATGTCGATGGCAAAACGGTGAGCTATCGCTCTGTGAATGAATTTATGCAACCTTTAGGTGCATCGACACAGTTAAATCAGGCGACAACACCTGCTCAAGCTACGGAAGTTGCAAGTGAAGATGATGGTTCGTCATCGCTACTTAAGGCGGGATTGGCGATCTTAGGTGCAGAAGCGGTATATCTTCTGGCTTTTGACAAAGAAGATGATAAATCTTCTAGCAATGACAAAACAGCGCCAAGTACGCCAACTGGAAGTTTTGATAGTGATGGAAAAGTCGTGTCCGGCAAGGCAGAAGCTGGTGCAACGGTTTATATCGTAGATGCGAAAGGCAATACGATTGGTCAATCTAAAGTAGATGCCGATGGCAACTATAAAATTACTTTAGATGACGCGATTACAGACGGCAATCGCGTAATTTTGTACGCTAAAGACAAGGCGGGAAATAGTTCACAATCGACGATATTGACGGGTAATAAAGATACAATTTCGCCGGACGCGGCAAATGCACAAGTGGATGAAAGCGGTAAGTTTGTCTCTGGTTTTGCCGAAGCGGGTGCAAAAGTTTATGTTTATACTGCAGATGGCACAACGCTTTTAGGTGGGCCTGTGACTGCGGCAAGTGATGGCAATTTCTCCATTGCATTAAGTAATACTTTACAAGCAGGTGAGACGGCTAAAGTCATTGTAGAAGATAAAGCTGGCAATAAATCTGAAGTGCAGTTGGTTGAAATGGGCAAAGATACGCTTCGACCTGATCAACCTAAGATTGAAGTGAATAAAGCCGGAACTGAACTGGTTGGTACTGCCGAAGCCAATAGCACCATTCAAATATTAGATGCAAATTTACAAGTCATCGCTACCACTACGGTAGATGCCAATGGTCAATTTAAACTAACATTGTCCCCAGCACTGTCGGATAGTAATAAGACCACCATTATTGTGGTTGATGCAGTAGGGAATCAATCTACACCGTTAAATATCAGTGCTGGAACAGACAATACAGCACCAGTGGCACCAACAGCGACGATCAATATTGATGGTACAGAAGTGTCGGGAAGTGCGGAAATTGGTGCCAAAATTACCATTAAAAACAGTACAGGAAATACGCTTGGTACCGCAACTGTAGGTGACGATGGTCGCTATACGGTGAAATTAAGCAGCGCAGTAACAGATAATAATGTTGTCCAAGTGACTGCGACAGATGCCGCTGGCAATAGCTCAAAGAGCACGCAAGTGATTGGGACAAAGGACACTATTGCACCATCCGCGCCGACATTGACGACTGTGTATGATGATCGAGATACTACAAAGCTCACCATTAAACAGGGTGAAAGCACTCAAGATTCGACACCTAGTTTTGAAGGCAAAGGTGAGACCAATGCCACGATTACCATTTATAAAAATGGAGTCGCAGTGGCAACCGTCAAAGCAGATACCAGTGGAAAATGGTTGTATACACCAGAATCTGACTTAGCGGCAGGTAAGTATAGCTATAGTTTTACCCAAACGGATCTAGCTGGAAATACCAGTGCCAAAAGCTCAGCATTTGATTTTACAGTTGAAGCGATGACAGTTGCTAAAGCGAGTTTATTCTTGATCTCAGAAGAACAGGCTTCGAATGAATTACATGATCAAGCATCGCTGTTAATAGATGATAATAATGTATTTGATGTACTTGCGCAGCACAGTGTGTCGAGCTTTAGCTTAGACGAAACTAACGCATTCATTCCTAATGATCAAATTAATTTGAACAGCTTATTGAGCAATCACGAACCAAACAATGCTCTTGATGTAATATCAGATGATTCATCTTATTTAAATGCGTCCATCAATCCTGTATCGGGTGGGACAGCAGTTTCAAATACAGAGCTTCAAACAGCATGGGGCGCTTTAGATCCATTAGATCAAACCTTAAATGCGCTACCACTGTATTAATACATCCATTCATGAATATAGCGATAAAAAAGCACTCGGATGAGTGCTTTTTTATTTAAGATTTTTTCAGATTGAAATATAAAAGGCCGCCAGTGATCATCGCACCAAATGTTGCAAGCAGCATATCTTTATGCGCATCCCAAATATCACCTTGTTGCCCATTGTAATTTTCAGCGTCCTCTGGTGATAAGCCAATGGCAATCAGCCATTCGATCCATTCATAAAATAAACTGGTCGCCATGACGAATTGTACGACCAATAAAAAGAGTGTTCCGGCTTTTAACTGCGGTAGCCAGATTTGAAATATGCGATAAAAGAACGGGTAGAGCAGCAATCCATAGGCAAGATGTACAAGCCGATCATACATGTTCCGACTCCATCCCATGCTTTGATCAAGGTTGAAACCGAGGAGAGCTTGTGTCCATTCAGAATAGGGTACATAAGAATATAAATAATGGGCACCGATGACATGAATCAGTAAAAAGCCAAGATACAGACAAACTGTTCTGAAAGTTAGTCCTATTTTATAGAGGAAAACGAGCAGCACGATCAGCATAAACGCTGTGCCGATTTGATGGAGGATATATGCTTCCATTTCTAAAGGTTGGATACTGGCGATCACAATGGCAAGAGTTAATAACGCAAAAGCTAAGATGTGCTTAAGTTTTAATTTGAAATCAATCATGAAAAGGCAAAGCTCAAATTTTTTATCGGTGTGCAATGTTTATAATTCGCGGCAAGTATAGCCATAATGCGATGAAAGGTGTTAGTTCGACGGCGTTAGAATTTGTGCATTATTTTTTCAAATGTCATCAGCTAGCAACTAGGGATAAGTATTTTCAAAAAGATTGTATTAAACTCAGATGTATATCGAAGTTTATGTATTTGGAAGTAACTATGGCCGTTGTTGAGGCATTTATTGCGACTCAAAATTGTTATTTTAATTATGAGTTTGAAGAACTTAATTTAACAGATGATTTTCCAGAAGAGCTCTCTGTATCTTTGCGCGGCATGATGTTTCGCCATGAAATTCAGTATCCCAATGCCACATATTATGTTTATTACTCAGATGTTTTAACAGGCTGTGAATTACAACGGATGAAAGATGATTGGGCGAAATATTGCCCTGCAGAATAAAATTACGTCTAAATTTTCTATCTCCTTGCGGAGCATGCTCTTCATCCCAAAGGGAGTAGGAGTATATAGGTGGAAACAAAAAACGAGGCATGATGCCTCGTTTTTTTGATCTATCTAAAATCAGATTTTAGAAATCAGATCTTAGAAATTAAATCAGCAACTTGTTTTGCTTGAGTCGATGCATTACCTGTATAAGTCGCAGGTGTCATTTCTGCAAGACGTGCACGGTCAGCAGCTGGAACAGCTTCTAACTCGTTACCATTTACGAAATCAACCATCATTTCGCGAGTCATTGCTTGACCACGAGTAAGCGCTTTAAGTTTTTCGTATGGTTTTTCAACTGCATAACGACGCATTACAGTTTGAATTGGTTCAGCAAGAACTTCTTGAGCATGGTCGAGGTCTTCTAGAATACGTTGAGCATTCAACTCAAGTTTGCCAATACCTTTAGAGCAAGCTTCAAATGCAATCAAGCTTTGTGCAAAACCAACACCCATGTTACGAAGCACAGTTGAGTCAGTTAAGTCACGCTGCCAACGAGATACAGGAAGTTTTTCACCAAGGTGAGCCAATACCGCATTCGCAATACCCAAGTTACCTTCAGAGTTTTCGAAGTCAATTGGATTAACTTTATGTGGCATTGTTGAAGAACCAACTTCGCCTTCTTTCAAACGTTGTTTGAAGAAACCAAGTGAGATGTATCCCCAAACGTCACGGTTAAAGTCGATTAAGATTGTGTTGAAACGACGTAGCGCATCAAAAAGTTCCGCCATGTAGTCATGTGGTTCGATTTGAGTGGTGTACGGATTGAAGGTTAAACCTAAAGACTCTACAAAAGCTTGAGAATGAGCAGGCCAGTTAATTTCAGGGTAAGCAGAGTAATGAGCGTTGTAGTTACCTACAGCACCGTTAATTTTACCTAGAAGTTCAACTTGTTTGAATTGTTTGATTTGACGTGCAAGGCGGTAAGCCACGTTCGCCATTTCTTTACCCAAAGTTGTTGGGCTTGCAGTTTGACCATGTGTACGAGACAACATTGGTTGTTCAGCGTGTTGTTCAGCCAAAGCAACAATTGAATCGATGATTTGCTGCATTGCTGCAACTAAAACTTCACGGCCATTTTTAAGCATTAAAGCATGAGACAAGTTGTTGATGTCTTCTGATGTACATGCAAAGTGAATGAATTCTCCAGCATTTTTAAGCTCATCAATATGTGCGATTTGCTCTTTTAAGAAGTACTCAACTGCTTTTACGTCATGGTTTGTTGTACGTTCAATTTCTTTAATGCGGTTTGCATTGTCTTCAGAGAAGTTCGCAACAATTGCATCAAGCGCAGCGTTAGTTTCAGCACTGAACGCTGGAACTTCAGTGATTTCAGGACGGTTTGCAAGCGCTTGTAACCAACGCACTTCAACAGTCACACGAGCATGGATTAAACCAAACTCAGAGAGGAAGGGACGTAGAGCATCACATTTGCTTGCGTAACGTCCATCTAATGGAGAAAGTGCGGTTAAAGCGTTCATAGCGATTCCTTAAATTTTGGAATTAAACGTAAAACAAAAAGCCCGTACTGCATCAGTTAAACCACCTGATACTGTAAACGAGCGAGATCTTGAATATCTTGGAGCAGCTTACGCTTGCTGAAAATCATACCCCACGAGCTACCGCCGAGCTGACGCCACAAGTGAGCCATTTGTAAGCCTGTGAATAATGTCGCGCGAATGCGGTTGGTATGTGCTGTATCTTTAAATGCTTCAGCGTTGCCTCGAACCATAATGCGAGGATTGATCGAACCCGCAGTTTCAATATAGGTTTGGGCAAGGTTTGCAATGATACTTGGATGTAAATAATTATTATCGAAAAAAGAAAGCTGTCTTAGAATTTTTTGTTGGGATTGTTCAATGATTTCAACAAACTTGGGATTGCTATAGACTTTCTTTTCTAACTGCAATAATGCCATCGCATACGTCATGGGTAGCTTGGTATTGGCAAGTTTAGGCAATCTAGATTTTGGGGAAGTGTTAAATGGCTGGGTAATGCTGCTTTCTAAGGTCTTTAAACCCAGTGAAATATCCGCCAAACCACTAAAAAAATCGAGCGTCTGACTAGACTGATTCGACTTGGGACGGATATTTAAACTGGCTTTAATGAGATGTTCAAAATAAAAGTTACCGCTTTCCCCGATACTCTGTTGCCCAGTCAATGCAGTCATGTGGGTCAACTGTGTTGCTTGAAATACAGCAGCTAACGCCAATGCACGATTTTGGCGAGTATTCAGAGTTTGAGGCTGTTGAAACGGTAACTCTGTCATCCGAAACAATCCTTATACAATAAAATCCGGTTTAGGCGCATTGGTATGATGAATCACACCACCCCCTAAACAAACTTCACCGGTGTAGAACACCACACTTTGACCCGGTGTAACAGCACGTTGTGGCTCATCGAATTCGACACGCACACCATTTGGCGCTGTAGAGTCTTTAAATAATGTACAGTCTTGGTCAGGCTGACGATAACGAGTTTTCGCTGTGCAGCGGAAACCTGATTCAGGAATCTCTTGTTCACCAGCCACCCAATCAATCGCTTCAGACCATAAAATGGTGCTTTGCATGAGTGGATGTTCATGACCTTGACCAACGACTAGGCGGTTACCTTCGATATCTTTATGCAGTACAAACCAAGCGCCTTCTTCAGCACCTTTTAGACCACCAAGACCGATGCCACCACGTTGGCCGAGCGTATAGTACATTAAGCCGTGATGTTCACCAACCTCTTTACCTGTGTCTAGGACGATTTTTCCGGGTTGAGCAGGTAAATATTGCTTTAAGAAGTCATTGAATCGACGTTCACCAATAAAGCAGATGCCAGTAGAGTCTTTTTTCTTCGCAGTGGCTAAACCAAGTTCTTCAGCGATTTTACGCACTTGTGGTTTTTCAATTTCACCTACAGGGAATAAAGTCTTGTTAATTTCACGACCATGCACTGCATGTAGGAAATAGGTTTGGTCTTTATTTTGATCTACGCCACGCAGTAGAGGTGCATACTCTTCACCACGTGAATTTTTTAGCGTTTCACCACGGCGGCAATAATGGCCTGTCGCAATAAAGTCAGCACCTAGGTTCACAGCATGGTCAAGAAATGCACGGAATTTAATTTCTTTATTGCAGAGAATATCTGGATTTGGTGTACGACCAGCGGCATATTCTTCTAAAAAATGCTCAAAGACACGGTCCCAATATTCCATCGCAAAGTTTGCAGTATGAAGTTTGACACCAATTTTGTCACAAACGGCTTGAGCATCGGCAAGATCTTCCATTGCCGTACAGTATTCCGTGCCGTCATCTTCTTCCCAGTTTTTCATGAAAAGACCTTCAACTTGATAACCTTGTTGAAGTAAAAGTGCTGCAGATACAGAAGAATCTACACCACCAGACATACCGACGATGACACGTTGTTGCATAGGATTAAGCATCCAAATTTGAAATTAAGGGAGAATTTTGGTGCTCGTAAATGAGCGATAAAGGAAATTTTTGACCTGAAAGAGCATCTTGCACAGCTTTGATGACTAATGGACTGCGCGCACGGGCAGACTCAATAAGTTCATCAAGCGTCATCCATACTGCACCGACAATACCTGTGTCTAATTGTGCATCGGCATGGTGCTGAATATCTTTAGCTAAGAAACAGAAACGGAAATAAGTACGATCAGGGAACATCGGAGGAGTATAAGTATACATGCCTAGAAGGTTCGTGATTTCTACATTGTGACCTGTTTCTTCCATGGTTTCTCGAATGGCTGCTTCAATAATGGTTTCGCCAGCTTCGACATGACCTGCAGGTTGATTAAATACAGTATGGGTAACACCTTCTGTATGTTCTTCAACAAATAGGAATTTTCCGTCTTTTTCAACGACTGTCGCAACAGTGACGTGAGCAGTCCAAGCGGTCATAGAAAAGCACCATGGGGTAAAAACGCTATTCTACAAAATTTAGGGAGCGGTGGCTATGATGGGAGGTGAATTCTTTGGAGAGAGATGATTTTTGAGTTTGGATAAGAAATTTTTGTAGAACAATGATTGAATAATGAGCGTCGGACATGAAAATTTCACAAAAAAAGCTCAATCGGTGCTGATTGAGCTTTTTATACCAGCATAATGCTATGATTTAGAAAAGAAATTAAAAGCATTTCGTGTAACGTGTATTATGTTAATTTAGGGTAAGTTAACATTCAAATTATTAGACCTCTTGCGAAAGTATGGCTTTTATCTAATTTTTTATTAACTAAATCCTTATAAAATATAGTTGAGTTGTGTTTGTATTTTAATCAATTTAAGTGGTCTATTCTAAATCATAAATAAAACTCCGTTTAAAAAATAGAATTTTAACCTTTACATAGGAAACCCTATAACATGCTTTTTCATTACTAATTTCTTTTTGAAAATTATAATATTTTTTTTAAATGGAAAACCTTTAACAACAACATCGCTCAGCAAATATTTATTACCATCAATATTTACCTCAAATTTATCAATACCATGTTTAGTTTTATATCTTTTCTCCAGAAACAAACATCCCACATTTAATTTATTTTTTATTTTATATTCTCTTGTTTTTTCCATAAGAAAATACTCCTTGGCAAAATAACCAAAATACACAACAGGAACTAGAGTTAAACAAGCAAAAATATAAAAACGAGGATAACCTTTATTAGATTCCATATAACACCATTAGAGCTCTTTCATAAGTCATTTTTGACTCAGTTTCAATTATAGATTCCTGCAATTAAATTGAATCTTAATCCCAGTCTTTTACCACGGTTGCGATATCGCTAAGCAAGAATTTTGAAGGTTTTCAAAGTCCCGAATACATGCTGAATTCCAATTCTTCTTTTATTGATTTCTTGGTTATAAAGTTTTAGTTCAGGCTCTAGTCTAAAGTGCTTTTTTGCTTTTAATGGCAATAGACTATTCGGATACACGGTATAGATCACTTGGTAGCCCTTATCTACAAGGAGAAAACACCCTGCAGGAATCTGATTTAAATGGCGTTTGAATAGTTCAAAATCATGTACGGCACCACGACTCGTGCATAAACTAAGAATTTATTGAGTTTTATAATGGAGGCTGAGATTATGATGTATAGAGATAGACACCTGATCAAATCTATTTATATAAAATCTCTTATGCGAAATTGAGTTTTATTTGTAATTTCCCGAAACCTTCACATAATTCTGCGCTGAATAAGGCAAGAACGCTTTTTCTTTATCTGTTAAAGGTCGAACTTTCTTAACGGGACTACCAACATATAAATAACCACTTTCTAGAACTTTATTAGGTGGAACAAGTGAACCCGCGCCAATCATCACATCATCTTCAACAATTACATCATCCAAAATAATCGTGCCAATACCGACCAAAACACGATTACCAATGGTACAACCGTGTAATTTCACATGATGACCAATCGTCACATCTTCACCAATAATCAGTGGAGAACCTTCAGGTTTATCGGCTTTTTTATGACTCACATGCAACATTGAGTGATCTTGCACATTAGAGTTTTTACCAATACGAATATGATTTACATCACCACGAATCACAGCAAATGGCCAAACAGAGACATTTTCAGCCAATACAACATCGCCAATCACCACGGACATTTCATCGATATAGCAAGAGTCATCAATACGTGGGGCAGTGTCTAAATAAGGGCGAATGTTTTGGCTCATAGGAAAGTCATCTACAGGTTTTTAGGCAGTATAAAATAAAAAAGCACCTAGACCGAAATCTAGATGCTTTCACTTTAGTCTTAATATCGAGTTTTCATCAAACTTAGAATAAGTTGCTAAAGAATTGTTTGATGTGATCAATCATTTTTGCAAAGAAACCAGCTTCTTCAACATTTTGTAGAGCTACAAGTGGTTTTTCAGCAATGACTTTGCCATTAAGCGTTGCAACGTATTTACCGACCACTTGACCTTGTTTTAAAGGAGCAGTTAATTTTGGTTGAACAACCAATTGAGTTTTAATGGCGTTCGCTTCGCCTTTAGGCATCGTCACGTTAAAGTTTTCAGCTAGACCTACTTGAACTTCATTGTCTTTACCGTACCAAACTTTTGCTTTTGCAAGCACTTGTTTAGCAGGTTGAACTTTTACAGTTTCAAAGTTTGCATAACCCCAAGCTAAAATTTCACGTGTTTGAGATGCACGCTCGTTCATGCTTGGCGCACCAAAGATCACTGAAATTAAACGTAAAGGACCACGTTTAGCTGAAGTCGTTAAGCAGTAGCCCGCTTCTTCAGTATGGCCAGTTTTTAAACCATCTACACTTGGGTCAGTATAAAGCAGGGCATTACGGTTGCCTTGCTTAATGCCATTGAACGTAAATTCTTTTTCAGAATAGATCGGATAGTATTTTGAACTGTCATGAATGATATGTTGCGCAAGAGTCGCCATATCTTTGGCAGTCGAGAAATGACCTTCAGCTGGCATACCTGTCGCATTGATGAATTGAGTATTCACCATGCCAATACGTTTCGCTTCTTGGTTCATCATGTGGGCAAAGGTGCCTTCATTGCCAGCAATATGTTCTGCCATAGCTTTAGAAGCATCGTTACCCGACTGAATGATAATGCCACGTAACATTTCTAATGCAGTTGCAGTACCGTTGAGCGGAACGTACATACATGACTCAGTGCTGCTGCCGCGACACCAAGCCGACTCATTCATACGTACTTTTTCATTTTCAGTTAGTTCACCGCTTAATAACTTTTGCTCAATGATGTAACTGGTCATCATTTTTGTCATTGAAGCAGGAGCTAATTTTTCGTTTTCATTTTTAGAAGCAAGGATTTGCCCTGTCTCATAGTCCATCAGCACATAAGATTTATTATTTAATTCAGGTGGTGCAGAAAGGACAGTTGCCGCGAATGAAAAACTAGGTGCAAGTAGTAATGCGGCAAGGGCGGTTTTTCGGGTCATTCTGGGTGGTTCCAATAACTTAGGTATAAGCACAAAGAGCCTAGCATTTTAGGACAAAGCTAGGCGGACTGCTATGGGGTGCAAGCGCTTATTTTAAAAGTATTGTAACCAATTGGTATTATTTGCTGTAAGCAGTCAATTCTTTGCAAATCGCACCATTTTTCTTATCGCCAGCTTTCTTCGCATCAGACTGTGCTTCTTTTAAAGCATCTTTAAAACTTTTTTGTTTGCTGAGTTGCTGTAAAGCATTTACTGGGTTTTTTTCATTCGGCATATATTCTTTAGCTAATTTTGCATAACCCGCTTCAAACTTTGGTTGATCTTTGTCATTCACCAATTTTGGGCAGATTTCAGATAGTACATAGATAGCTGCAAGTTCTTGACTGGTCACTTGAGGTGTAGGGGTAACTTCAATTTTTTCATCTGCGGCATGTGCAGACATGGTAGTGAAAGCAAAAGCAGAAAGGCTAAGGGCACAAAGAGATTTTACAAAGGAGTTTTTCATTTAAATAACCTGTTAAATAACCTAAAAGATATCAAATAGCTAAAATTTATTTGCTTAGCTTAATCGTATTTCTGGTAGAGATCAGTAGAAAATTGTATTGAAGCTGTTTAAAAATCAATACATTGTGAAAGAAAAAAGGATGAGGCTATAAAGCGTCATCCTTTTTTTGGCAGGTTTGATGCAATAAGGACTAACCTATTTAGAGGACGTCCAAAGCTGAATGATCAATTAACCTTCATAACTTAAAACGTCATCACAAACTGATTTTTGCTCAGCTTTATCAGTTTCTTTAGCAGCTTGACGCGCTTCTTCAAGAACTGATTTATATTCGCTATCAGACTGTAATTTTTCTAATGTCATTGATTTATCAGAATAATCAGCAAGATATGTTTTAGTGAGTGCTTGAATGTTGGCATCAAATTTTGCATTTTGACCAATAATCGCAGGGCATACTTCTAACATGACTTGTGCAGATGCAATATCTTCTTTTACGATGGTATTGACTTCTTCTTGAGTGAAGTCATTGTCTGCGACCACAGTTTGAGTCATGCAAGCTGCTAGAGCAAAGCTCAATAAACCACGAAGTGCTACGGTTTTATTCATTTTGTACACACACATTTATGCTGGATGTTGAAATGTAAATATATATAATTATTCATATATTTCAATAAAATGTTCTTGCGAGTCATTTTTAATTTTTTAGTAATGGAAATTTAGTTGTGAATATTTTAATTGCCAATGATGATGGCGTTTTTGCTCCCGGTATCCAAGCTTTAGCACATGCATTGCGTCCTCTCGGTCGTGTGGTGATTGTGGCGCCTGAAAGCGAACGCAGCGGTTTTTCAAGTGCTTTAACTTTAGATCGACCATTACGACCTGTCGAAATTGCACCGAATATGTGGGCGGTAAATGGTACACCTGCGGACTGTGTGTATTTATCAATGAATGGTCTGTTTGATTTTGAATTTGATCTGGTGGTGAGTGGAATCAATAGTGGCGCAAATCTGGGTGATGATGTGCTGTATTCAGGGACAGTGGGTGCGGCATTTGAAGGCCGTTTAATGAAACAACCTGCGCTAGCCGTGTCTTTGGCTGGGCCAAATGTGCGTAGTTATAATAACCCAGAAGATTATGCAGTCGCCGCGCAATGGGTGCATGATTTTATTGCCAATGGACTACCCGCGCTACCTGCACGACATATTTTTAATATTAATATTCCAGATGTTGCTGAACTTCAAGGCACCAAAGTGACCTATCAAGGAAGACGTTTACAGTCCAAACCGATTACCAGTCATGTAGACCCGCGTGGTCGTCAAGTCTATTGGATTGGATTGGCAGGCGAGGCAGTGGCAGAGCCTAAGAAAGGCTTAACCGATATCGAGTCAGATTTCTTTGCCGTGGCAAATGGTTATGTCAGTGTAACGCCTATACAAATGGATGCTACAAACTATGAGATTTTGAATAACTTACACGCAGAGTTATCTAAAATTTAAGTATTAGTGTTATAACTTTGTGAAAATGGTTATGCCGCAACTTTTTTAGAGTGGATTTTTGCTAATCTTAGCCCATTCATAATGACTATATTTGAATTATTAGTGAGGAAGATGATGTCCCTGGTGTCACAATATCGCGTTATTACCGCTCCTGCAGCATTATTTAAGACCCTTGTTTTATCTGCTGCTGTGGTTACAACTTTGGTCATGACTGGCTGTGCGTCAAAACCACAAATTAATAATGCGACCCGTTATGCGACTGCTCCGGATTATTATACAGTTCGTTCGGGAGATACTTTAAGTGGCATTGCAGCTCGCTATGGCTTGAGCTATGTCAGCATCGCAGAAATGAACGATATTGCCCAGCCTTATCGCATCTATGTTGGACAATCCATTCGCCTTAAAAATAGTGGCTCTCGTCGTACGACGTCTACACAAGCCATGACTCAAGCGGCACCAATTCAACGCCAAACGATTGCAATGCCAACGCAAACAGCGCCCGTGACTCAAGCTTCAACCACTCCATCGACAGTGACGCGAACTACAGTTCCAACGCCGGTGGTCAGTTCTTCAAGTTTACGTTGGGTGAGTCCAGTATCGCGTCCTACGGTATTACAAGGCTATAATTTAGCATCAAATGTGAAAGGAACACGTTACGCAGGTAATACAGGTGATCCTATTTTTGCAGCAGCTGATGGTCAAGTGGTCTATGCCGCCGATGGTCTTAAAGAGTACGGCAATTTAATTTTGGTGAAGCATATTAATGGCTATATCACTGCATATGCACATAACAGTAAAATGAATGTCAAAAGTGGCGATACTGTGAAAGCAGGGCAGCAAATTGGTGAGATGGGTTCATCGGGTACCAACCGCACGATGCTTGAGTTCCAAGTGCGTTTAGATGGTAAACCAATCAATCCAACTTCAGTTTTACCAAATAATTAAATATATAATGCAAAAGCAAAATATCCCCGTATAATACAATGAGTTGCTTTTATCGAAAGATGAAGCTTCTCATAAGTTTATGAGGGAAATTTATGTTAGATCAACTTCGAGCAATGGGTGTCTTTGCTTGCGTTGTGGAAAAAAATTCGTTTAGCGGTGCTGCTCGTGAGTTAGGTATTACCACGAGTGCCGTGAGTCAGCAAATCCGCTCACTAGAGCAGGATATGGAAGTCATTCTTTTACATCGTTCAACACGTAAGTTAAGTTTGACAGAAGCTGGACAAGCTTTTTTTCATAGTTGCCAAGAGATGCTATCTGCCGCAGAGCGCGGCAAAATTCGTATCAATGAACTTCGTGACGACTTAGTCGGTGAATTACGTATTGCATCAACACCAGAACTTTGTGCGAATCATGTGATTCCTGCATTGTCACATTGGATGTCGGCACATCGCGGTTTATCCGTTCATCTAGAAGCAGATAATCAATATATCGACTTAATTGATGGCCGCATTGATATTGCGCTACGAATGAGTTCAAAAATTGATGATCAACAGTTTCATGTGGTGCCATTGGCACATGTTGAACAAGTTCTCGTTGCAGCACCAAGCTATATCAACCAAACCAGTTTAATTACACGACCAGAAGATTTACAAAATCATGATATAGTTCAAATAAATTTGGTTAGAAACTTTCAGCATTTTGCATTTGAAAATGCAGTGACTAAAGAACAGGTTGCATTGGATGTGCACTCCCGATTTACAACAAATAATGTATTTGCTGCAAAAGCAATGTGTCAACAAGGACATGGCATTGCAAGAATATTATATCTAGATACGCAAAAAGACTTATTAAACGGTTCTCTTGTTGAAGTTTTACCAGAATGGCGTTTACCATCATTTACTCTATATGCGGTGATGTCTAAACGTGATCAACAGCCTACCAAGATTCATCGTTGCCTAGATGCATTAAAATTGTATTTCAGTCAATTACCAGGCGGACGTGTATACCAAGAAGCCTCATAAAAACAAAAAAGGTTTAAAAAGATATAAAAAAAGCCGCAATCAGCGGCTTTTTTTACTTTCGGCACAAATTACGCTAGAAAGTTTTTCACCATTTTAACAATGCGTTCAATTAAGATATCCGCTTGTTTTTTATTGATGTTCAGCGTAGGTAATAAACGAATCACAGAGCCTGCTGTTACGTTAATAATCAAGTGATGCTCATCACGTGCAATATTCACAAGTTCGCCACATGCTTTAGGTAATTCAATGCCGACCATTAAACCAAAACCACGAACAGTTACGTTTTGCTCTGCAAGTTGCTCTGTGAATTGCTCAACAAGATACGCACCCATATTTGCAGCATTTTCAACAAGGTTTTCCTTTTGAATGGTATCAATCACGGTATAAACCACACGTGAACCTAATGCTGTACCGCTATAAGTTGAACCGTGGTTACCCGCTGTTAAAACGCCAACACCACGACCTTGAGTCATGACTGCGCCGATAGGGAAGCCATTACCTAGACCTTTTGCTGTAGTTAGCACGTCAGGAATAATATTGGTGTGTTGATATGCAAAGTATTTACCAGTACGGCCGTTACCTGTTTGCACTTCATCAAGCATCATTAACCAGTTGTGTTGGTTACAGATACGACGAATTTCTTCGAGGTAGCTAAAACCTTGAGGAGCCGTGTTGACGCCACCTTCGCCTTGGATCGGCTCAACCAAAATCGCTACGATGTCTGGGTGGTGAATCGCCGCTTCTTCAATTGCTTCAATATCACCGAAAGGCACACGAATGAAACCTTCAACTAGTGGGCCAAAACCTTCCTGAACTTTTTTATTACCTGTTGCAGATAATGTCGCCATCGTACGACCATGGAATGAATGATCAGCAACAATAATTTTAGGGCTTGCAACACCTTGCATATGACCAAATTTACGTGCAATTTTGATTGCACCTTCATTTGATTCTGCACCACTATTTGAGAAGAAAACTTCTTCCATACCCGCAACTTCAGCTAATTTTTGCGCAGCAGCCGTTTGCCAAGGCACTTCAAATAAGTTACTGGTATGAATGAGGGTCGCTGCCTGTTCAGCAATGGCAGCTGTAATTGCAGGATGTGAGTGACCTAAACCACAAACAGCGATCCCTGTCAGTGCGTCTAAGTATTCTGTGCCATCTGCGGTATACAGGTGAGCACCTTGACCTCGGACAAAGCTGATCGGTTGGCGGCCAAATACTGGCATCAAGTGCGATGGTTGATCAGTTTGTACTGGGGCAAGGGTAATGTTATTCATGACTAACTCTAATTTGTCAGGTGATTGAAATAATATAGAGGAGACGCCATATATATATGAGCATCAAGAGGTCTATATAAGCAAAATATGACCCACTTGAAAAGCTGAAATGTAAATAAAACGTGAAATATTGCTTTAGTCATATTGTTTTACTCAGTTTTGGGTATAATGCGAAGCAGATTTATTGAGGATATATCAATGACTGAACAAGCACGCGATACAGAAGCGTTAATTCGTGACCAAATTGCTAAACACGCAGTTCTACTTTACATGAAAGGCACTCCACAGTTTCCACAGTGTGGTTTCTCTGCGCGTGCAGTAGAAGCGCTCAGTCAAATTGGTCGTCCGTTTGCTTATGTAAATATTCTTGAAAATCAAGATATTCGCGCAACTCTTCCACAAATTGCAAACTGGCCGACTTTCCCACAATTATGGATCAATGGTGAGTTGATCGGTGGTAGCGACATTATGCTTGATATGTTCCAAAAAGGTGAATTACAACCTTTAGTTGAACAATATAGCCCAGCTCCGGAAGCTTAATTGGATATGTATTTGATGATTTTAATCATTGGATACAGATAAAAAATAGCGCCTTTAAGGCGCTTTTTTTATGACTTAATTATCTAAAAAGTCTGGGGTTATGCGTTTTTCCACCATTTCAAAGGCATTTAAAGTGCAATGAATGGTGGAAAAATCAACAAATGAATAATCTAATCGAACATTTATGACGGATTGTCTTCAGTCGGACTTTCTTCAACACGTTGCTCGTTTTCAGCAGTCCCATTTTTAGCAGTACTGTCTTGAGCTTCAGACTTCTTTGCCTTTTTATCTTTGTCCTTTTTTGACTTCTTCTTTTTTTTCTTTTTCTTTGGCTCTTCTTCCTCAAACTCAGCACCATCTTCAATCGCTTGCCAGTACTCAAGTTGCTCCATGACAGCAGCGTAGATTGAGCCTTTGCTATAACGACCTTTTTTATCAAGAGTACCTACTGGACGCGCCATCAAAATTTCTAATGCTTGGTCAATGGTATCTATGGCGTGAATATGGAATTGACCTTTTTGCACAGCTTCAATCACATCTTTACGTAACATTAAGTGCTGCATATTTTGGCGTGGAATAATCACACCTTGCTTGCCTGTTAGCCCTTGTAATTTACATGCATCATAGAAGCCTTCAATCTTGGCATTTACACCACCAATCGGTTGAACTTGACCCAATTGGTTCATTGAGCCAGTGATTGCCCATGATTGATCGATCGGTAATTGGCTAATAGCGGAAATAAGAGCTGAAAGCTCTGCAACAGTTGCGCTGTCGCCATCTACTTGGCCATAGCTTTGCTCAAAGGCAAGGGCAGCAGAAAAATGTAAAATTTGTTCACGACCAAAGTGTGCCTTTAAGAAACTCGACATCAGCAGGACGCCTTTGGCATGTAAAGAACCACCGAGTTCTACACTACGCTCGATATCTAAAATATCGCCGCCACCTTGATAAACCGAAGCCGTTAAACGTGACGGTAAACCAAATTCAACATCAGCATATTGAATCACAGAGAGGGCGTTAATCTGCCCGAATCGATGACCTTTGGTTTCGATTAACTGTGTACCGCGAGTGAGATCTTGCCAATATAATTCACGTAAGTAGCCTAGACGGTATTTACGATGATCAAGAGCGGTGTTGATATGTGTTTCTGTCACCATTTTATCGCCAGCAAGTGCTGCATGATGATGTGCTTCACGAATCAAATCACCTAAGGTGAGGGCATGTAATGACAAAGAGCTTTGATCTTCAGCTTGACGACTTGAATCAGTTAACAGTGCAGCAAGTGCTGTACGGTCAAACGGCAGAAGTTTGTCTGTTTGCACATAGTCAGCAATTAGCTGCATATATGCCTGCTCATTAATGTCATTACGTTGTAATGTATCAGTAAAATCGGCACGAATTTTAAAGACACTGCCCAGTTCTGGTTCGAGTTCTAAAATATCGTAATAAATATCAGGTTCAGCAAGTAGGATCACTTTGATATTTAAATCAATAGCTTCAGGTTCAATCGAAATACTGCCTGTCAATGTAAGCATATGTTCAAGTGAAGACAGCTTTAAATGTCCTGACTTTAATGCACGTTTTAGACCTTGCCATGCATAAGGCTGCTCTAAAAGTTGTTCAGCTTCCAAGATGAGGAATCCACCATTGGCCTTATGCAATGCACCAGGACGGATTAACGTAAAGTCTGTGGTGATGGTGCCATTTTGGGTCAGTTGTTCGACATGACCTAGCAAATTGTAATGGGTTGGGAAATCTTCAAAAATAACTGGCGCACCAGCATTTGGTTTGTGTGTGGCGATAATGTTAGCTTGGTAGCGAGATGGCACGCGGTTAAATAGGCCAGGTGTAAAGTCATCTTCTTCTTGCTCAAGCACAAACTCAACATTTTGAATGATGTCATCTGCATATTGCTTCAGATAATCTTCCAAGCCTTCAACCATGCTGAATTTATTTTGAATTACATCAATACGCGGCATGACGACTTGTTTAGCAATTTCACGGTTTAAAACCTGAACTTTATCGCGTGCGTCATCTTCAAGATCACCAAGATGTAGACCAAGACGTTCAAGTTTTTTATCCATATAACGGACGTTTGACGCAATTTCAGCACGTTGTTTGCTGCTTAAAGCATTGATGTCTTCTTTCGACATTTCCTGGTATTTGTTATCGACCAAATGCATCGGAACGAAACAATGATCATCATCCTGAGAAATCAGTTTAAGATCGAGCTCTTCACCTTCTCGGGTTAATTCAACTAAAGCAAGATGTTGTTCATCACCAGCATGTTGGCGAATCATTTCAATGCGATTGTGATAGGTTTCTGCGGTGAAGCGACGTTCAAGCTGTTTTAATATAGTTTGCCAACTTTGATGTAATAACGCTTGGAACTTTGTCGCTTGACCAGACGGAAGTTTTAGCACAATTGGTTCACGCGGAAATTTAAAATTATTGACATAGACCCAGTCTGAAGGCGTTGGCATATTTTTAGCGTGTTGTTGTAATAAGCGCTTAATCATGGTGCGCTTACCTAAGCCTGCGGTGCCTACAGCAAAAATGTTATAGCCTGAGTAAGGTAAGGCAATGCCAGCCTCGACCGAAGCTCGGGCACGATCTTGTCCTAAAAAGTCATTAAGTGGTTTGATCCGCTTGGTAGACGTTGGTATTTTTTTTAGCTCAGGTGTATGCGTCAGCTGAAGTGGCTGCAACTGGGTTTTAGTTAAAGTATTCTGTATTTCGGGTTGATCAAAAGCGCTCTTTAGTGTCGTTACTGTTTCTGCTAAGTTTTTTGTGTTGGCTTCATTAATGGTGGTTGATAAAGAAGAGTGAATTTGTTCAAGTCGCTGGGTCACTGTTGAATCCAAAAAACTAAAGAATAGAGATATGTAATTAAGGTATACAGGTTTAATGCCAAAGATCAAGCAACAGCTTGCGAAATATCGATAAAATAAAACAATGATTTCATAAATGTTGTTGAAACCGTTGTCATTAAGCGCTTGAATAGCATCATTCGATTTTGACAAAAATAACTGAGTCATGACAACACAAGCTTCAGGATGGAAATCTGCTTTTACTGCATTTTTAGACCGACGTGCACTGATTATGCTTTTTCTTGGCTTTTCGGCCGGCATCCCAATTTTACTGATCTTTTCCAGTTTATCGCTTTGGTTAGGTGAAGCAGGAATTGATAAAAGTGCAGTGACTTTTTTTAGTTGGGCAGCGCTTGGCTATTCGTTTAAGTTTGTTTGGGCGCCATTAATTGATGAGTTACCTGTGCCATTTTTAACTAAACAACTTGGACGTCGCCGTGCATGGTTATTGATCGCTCAGGTTTTCATTATCTGTGCAATTTGTATTATGGCATTTTCAGATCCTGCTTTAGGACAAAGCTATATTTACCAAATGGCCGCTGGCGCTGTATTGCTAGGTTTTTCTGCCGCAACGCAAGACATTGTGATTGATGCTTATCGTATTGAGTTGGCAGAAACTGAAATGCAGACCGTTTTAGCTTCGACTTATAATGCAGGTTATCGTATCGGCATGATCGTGGCAGGTGCAGGGGCGTTATTTTTGGCGGCATATTTAGGCACGGCCAAAGGTAACTATATTTATGAAGCTTGGAAATATACTTATCTTGCAATGGCTGCTGTGATGGTTATTGGTATTATTACAACTTTATCGATACGTGAGCCGCAAGTTGACCGTGTACAAAAGCATTATAAACGGACCGACTATTATCGTTTAGTCGCGGTATTCTTTGCTGCGGTGGTTGCCTTTGTCTTGAGTTATATCTATTCAGGTGTAGCGGTTGAAAGCTTGAAAGAGCAGTGGCAAATTTCGGACTCATTTGCATTGTTCTGTTTAGAGGCTGTGCGCTTTATTTGTTCAGCGGTGGTTGCTTTTGGCATCGGTTCAGTTTTGGTGAAATCAGGTGCTGTAAATAAGCAGATGGCATTTGAAACTTGGGTTAATCCAGTTGCAGATTTCTTTAAGCGTTATGGTCTAAAACTGGCTTTAGTACTGTTGTTACTTATTGGTTTTTACCGTATTTCCGATATTATCGCCGGCGTCATTTCTAATGTGTTTTATCAAGATTTAAACTTCACCAAAGAGCAGATTGCTGAAGCTGTAAAAGTCTATGGTGTGATTTTTAGCTTGGTTGGCGGCTTCCTTGGTGGTTTGCTAGCGCAGCGCATGAACATTATGAAATTGATGTTTGTCGGTGCGATTTTAGCAAGTTCAACAAACTTGATTTTTATCGGTCTGGTCAAATCAGGTCAGCCATTGAGCGATGTCACTGTAAATGTAGCAGGGCAGCAATATACAGCGACGCCGGATGACACGGGTGCTTGGGCAGTTCAAATTCCAAAAGCAGTCTTGGCTGCAGATCAAAATATTAAAGTCAGTGCGGATTATCAGTCTAAGAATCAACATCCAGTACAGGTGAGTTTGCCGTATTTGAATAATGCTTTTTCAAACTCAGCAATGATGTTGCTGCCAGTGACTTCAGATAACACGATTTCAGCTCAAGAGACTGCAAATAGTATCGTGGTCCGTGGACAATACTTGGCAGGCGAGTTAAAAGAAAATCAAAAAATTCAAATTATTTTGGATGCTAAACCATTCGACGCAAAGCTTGATAAAACTGGTGTTTTTAGTGCTGCAATTCCAGGGCAAGCGCTCGAAACAGCAAAGCAAAAAACATTAACGGCTCAACTGCTAGAAAATGATGTAGTGAAAAAGAGTGTCGATTTAACATATCAAGTGAATACATCAGCCAATATGGCGGGTGTACTTGGTGTTGATATTCAACCGATTAATTTGGCAAGTGCTGAACAGAATGTGGATATCAAAGGAAAGGTCATTAAGCCTTATAGTTCGCTGTGGTTATATTTCGCGATTATTGTTGATAATTTGGCGTCAGGACTTGCAGGCGCGGCGTTTATCGCATTTTTATCGAGTTTAACCAGTGTTTCTTTCACAGCTGTTCAATATGCTATCTTCAGTTCATTAATGACCTTAACCCCTAAAATTTTAGGCGGTTATTCTGGTACGATTGTGACCAATATCGGTTATCCGAAATTTTTCTTGATGACGACTTTAATTGGTATTCCGATTTTAATTTTAGTAGTTTGGGTCGCTAAACTATTGAAAAAGCATGAACAGAAATCTAGTTTATAATTCAATTTGAATTAAAAAAGCCTATTCAGTTTGAATGGGCTTTTTTATTCTAAGCGTGTAAATAGCCTAAGCAAATCTATGATTTAGGGCGTGGATATTTGAAATGAGTGGGTATATGTGCTCTAGAGTTAAATTGAACTTTGTATGTTAAATCCCTATAGTATTCAAACATAATGATAGATTTAGGAAACTCGATTATGCGCATGCTGCATACCATGTTACGTGTAGGCAATTTAGAGCGTTCATTGGCGTTCTATACTGAAGTACTCGGTATGACTTTGCTTCGTAAGCGTGATTATGAAGAAGGTCGTTTTACTTTGGCATTTGTGGGCTATGGTGATGAAGAAAATCATACTGTACTTGAGTTAACGCATAACTGGGATACGGAGAGTTATGAATTGGGTAACGCTTATGGCCATATTGCTATTGCAGTAGATGATGCCTACAAGGCTTGTGAAGAAATTAAAGCACGTGGCGGAAACGTGGTACGTGAAGCAGGACCAATGAAAGGTGGTGTGACCGTCATTGCCTTTGTTGAAGATCCCGATGGCTATAAAATTGAGTTGATCCAACAAGACTCAAATGCACGAAATAATTAATGTGCAATCATTAATATAAAGTCATCTGTAATTCTGAATATTCTTATTTACAAATTTTTTTGCGTTGAGCTCACTATCAACGTTTAAAATAATGAATATATCGGAGAAAAGCTGGCTTTATTTATATGGCCCAGTAAGATGAAATTTACTCAATGGTAAATTTAGCTTATTGGGCATTTTTGTGCCGATCAGCTTTAAAGGGAAATTTGTACAGGATGTTGTTATGCTAAAAATGTTGGCTTTGGATCGTTTTACCATTCTACTTTTTGTAATGGTCATACTTGCGACTTTTTTGCCTGTCAGTGGTCAAGCTTCAGAAATTTTTGGCTATATTACAACGGCTGCAATTGCCATTTTATTTTTTCTACATGGTGCAAAGTTATCTCGTGAGGCTGTGGTTGAAGGCATAATGCATTGGAAGTTACATGCTTTAGTTTTTGCTTTTACCTTTGCATTATTTCCATTATTGGGTTTAATGGCGAAACCAATCCTCGTGCCGATGTTAGGGCAAGAGTTGTATTGGGGCTTTTTGTTTATGTGCTTTTTACCCTCGACAGTACAGTCTTCTATTGCATTTACTTCGGTAGCACAGGGTAATGTTGCTGGCGCAGTCTGTAGTGCATCATTTTCAAATATTATTGGGATGTTTATTACCCCAGTGATGGTGGCCTATTTTATTCTCGGTCAGTCACAACATAACTACGATCCGACAGCATCTATTATTCAAATTACGCTGTTATTACTGATTCCCTTCATTTTAGGGCAGCTCCTTCGTCCTTGGGTGTTTCCTTATATGAAGAAAATGCCAAAAATCGTGAAGGTATTTGATCAGGGCTCAATTTTGATGGTGGTTTATGGTGCATTCAGTAGTGCAGTGGTGGCAGGGCTATGGCATCAAGTGAGTGGTATGACCTTATTCCTATTGATTGTGGCGTGCTCAGTCCTGTTAACGATTATTATGTTATTGGCGTTATATGTGCCACGTTGGTTGGGGTTTAGCCGAGCTGATCAAAAGACGATTTTCTTTTGTGGCTCTAAAAAAACCTTGGCGAGTGGCGTGCCCATGGCACAAATTTTATTTATTGGGCAGCCGATGGGGATGATAGTTTTACCGATTATGATCTTTCACCAAATTCAGTTGATGGTCTGTGGTGTGATTGCCAACCTTTGGGCAAAACAAAGCCGTGGGCAAGAATAAGGGCGAGATGAATAGGTCCTTTTAAAATACCTTATATAGATGAAAAGAAAAAATCATGAAAATTAAAACAAGCTTCTTCATTTTATTCTTGGGGCTGAACACAGTCGTTCATGCCCAAGAGGATTTATCCGTAAATAGTAACCGTGATGTCATTGAAAAAATGCCGCTCATCAGCCTGCAGCCCATGTTGGATTTTTGTCGTGATCGACAACCACAGATGAATACGGAATTAGATCAGGCTTATCAAGCTGCCAAGCTAAAATTAATTGCTGCGGTTCAGGCTGTCCGTTTTAATGGTGTAGAGCCATTAAAAGCAAAAGATGTTGATTTGCCAGTCGATGCACAATTTAAACAGCAGCTTCAAGGCATGTTAGAGGGCATGAGCAAATCATTACAGCCAGTAAATGCAGCGACGTTTTGTCCTGCATTTATTGAAAAATTAAAACATTTTGATCAAGCCCAATTTCAGCGTACAGTCGAATTACAATATCAGGAATATTTAGAGCAAGCTCAACCTAAAGAGTAGAGTGATTCAGCCTTGAATATCTATTTATTAACAATAAAAAATCAGCTATAATTTGCCCCAACTTGTTGTGCTTAGCTCTGGCGGTATCCGTCTCGGTGGGCCAAAAGAATGGTCTGTTATGGTGTTGGTCTGCTTTTTTAAGCCTTCCTTGTAGTGATGCAAGAGTGATCAATTGCGATGACAGCTAAACCTTCTTAAATCTTAGGAGTAATCGACGATGCGCGCCGATATTCACCCAAAATATGAAACTTTAGTTGCTACATGTTCATGCGGTAACGTAATTGAAACTCGTTCAGCTCTTGGTAAAGAAACTATTTACCTAGACGTATGTTCTGCTTGCCACCCATTCTACACTGGTAAACAGAAAAGCGTTGACACTGGCGGTCGTATCGACAAATTCAAACAACGTTTTGCTGGTATGTCACGTTCTATCAAACGTTAATATCCAAAACGAAAAAACGGGCTTTATGCCCGTTTTTTTTGTGCCGATAAAAAGATAAACCTTAAATCGGCAATGTTCAGAACCTTATTGGTCCTGAACATCAATGAGATGGTCGAGTTTCTTCTGGAAATAATCGCCTTGAATAAAGCGAGCCTCAACATTCCAAGCATTGGCAAACAGGGTCATGTCATTTAATTCACGTAGCATGATTTCAACAGTTTTGATTTCATGATAAGTGGTAATTTTTTCTTGCAGCTCTTGGCACGACTTGTCGTTTGCAAGCATTTTGGTCAAACTTGAATCTAGTGTTAAGCAGTGAACATCCATTTGACGTAATAATGATTCACTAAACATCGAATGACCAAAATTACGTAAAGCCAGTTCGGCACCATTTTTACGAAGTTCAACAAATGCTTTTTGAGCGGCATCAATATTGAGCTGAATGTCTTCTTCTGCAAATTGTAAAATCAGTGGATTCTTCAATTTACTACGAATAATCGTAATGAGTTTTGAAATAAACTCAGGGAAGGTGCGGTCGTTATATAGCACTTCCTTGTTCAGGTTAACGATTAATTTAGCTTCAGGGAACTGAGTAATAAAGTTGTGTAGCTGTTTACACGATTCAACCAAGATCCAACGATCCAATTTAATGGAAAGCTCAGAGTCTTCAGCCAACTCACGTAGTTGGGCGATATCTTTCCATTTATTTTCAAAAATAAAGCCGCTGGTTACTTCATAAGTATAAAGATGAGAATCTTCTTTATCATACAGTTGCTGATATTTAAGATGAATTTCACCGCGTTCTAAGCAGTTGCGAAGGGCCTTGATAACAGGAGCTTCATCACTAACGACAATCGGCGCAATTTGTGCTTCTGGTGTACCAAAATCCAAACTTGGAATATCAATTTCTAATGGAATAGTTAAGTCGATTTCAGGTGCTTGTTGGTTGGTTGGTAGCGCAGTATTAAAGGCTTTCGCAATAAAGGTATCAAAATGTGCTTCATCACGAATATCGCTGTCTAAAACACTGTATCCTATGCGTAAATTTAATGGATAAGTTTCATTGTTTACACTGAGTAATTGAGGTTTGCTCAGGGTGTTAAGACCAATCAACTTAGAATCAAGTTTGAGCTGATTATCCGCTTGGAATAAGGCAACGATTGCACCATTATCTAAACTAAATAATGGAGCATGAGTCTGATCTTTCAAGAAGTCTTTAATATTGGTGAAATAGCTCTTATAGGTATTCCAATCTTTTTGAAAAATCGCATCTGAGCAAGAAGCCAACGTAAATAGCACTAATGCATTTACATTGGCAGGTTGTTGGCCGATGGTACGGTTGAGTTGTTGAAATGCTTTTGGTTTTTGTGGGCTAGCTTCAACTTGAGCATTGCTTACAGCATTGCTGCTTTGACTGCCAATTTCAATTGCGAGCTGTAAAGCATCTTCTTCAGCTGCGGCAATAAATTCGAGTTTTAGTGGGTTTTGCCCAGCCACTGCGATATTTTGTGAAACGAGATCAAAACGTCCTAAATCGAGCTGCCCTTGGCTAATTTTTTTAAAGCGTTGTTTAAAGTCGTTGAGGTCAGTAGGTTGTAATAGATCGAGTAAAGGCAGACCAATTACATCATCTTCATTTTTTAGACCAAACAAAGTGAGATATTCAGCATTGGCTTGAATATGAATGCCTTCTTGAATCACGGCAACCGCTTTACGACTATCTTCAACTAAAGACTGGGTTTGGATTTGAGCTGTTTCGAGCTCTTCCATTAAATGTTGCTGCGATTGTTGTAGGCGACTAAAGGATAAAGCACGGATTAAACCAAAATAGAAACTCTCAGGTTCAGCAATATCGACAATGTCATAAATCCCTTTTTTGACTAAACTTGCATATTGTTCTGCTTGATAGTCTTCAGGTTTAAGTAAAATAATCGGTAAATTGGGTTGGCTCGATAGTTGAACTAAACTTAAAGCTTGTTCATATTTTAAATCATAAGCACGTCCAAAAATGATCAAGTCCCAATTGAGATTCAGCTGTTTTTCGAAATTTTGTAAATCATCAAGTAATATGGCATGAACTTGATGTTCGCTGTCTGTCAATAAATCACGTATCTGGTTAAAACGTATTTGATTATCATCAATAATGAGTAATCGAGTTTCCGTACGTTTTAGTTTTTTGGATAGTAATGGATTTCTCACTTTAATGCTTCCCATAAGTCGTTATTTTTGATCTCATTGCTCTGTTTCGCAATAAAGTCTTTAACGACATTTTCTTGCTCTTCATTCAATAATTCATATTCAAAGCGAATAAAGCTTTGCGTCACCAACTGCGCTTTGGTGAGATAGACTTTGATGTCTTCTTTGCCTAAGCGAAGGTGGATCGTTTGTTTCTCTCGGAAGAGATTTGCCCCAGGTAAAATTAAGGTCGTAGACACTTGATCAAGTTGTGTGGTCTGTACCAATAAAGCAGGTTGATGATTTGTTGTATTGCGGTCGGTACGGATATGGGCTGAACATGGATACAAATCTTGGGCCAGTACTTCGAGACCCAATTCCAAACTTTTTTCAGTCGATTGTTTGATCCAACGAACAACACCGCCACGCCATTGGCTTTGAGCATTTTCTTGGATCAAAATAAATTCGCCGGTTTTTAAATTAGCAGGGGTAGGGCCAGTCCATTTAATGCGATAACCATTCACACTAATATCTAATACGTCAGCGGTATGAATCTGTTTTGCTTCACGATCTAGCGCTTTCGCATTAGTCATGCCTGTTGGCATATTTGAATCATGCGAATTGACAAAAGAGGCTTCATTGTGGAATTGATAATTGCCTTCCAAATCTAAAGTTTCGTGGAAGTTTTTACCTTTAGAGAGATAGAAATGCGCCACCATTAAGCTAAAGCAAATATTAATTTGCGCAGAATATTCATAACGTTCATGACGACGTTCAGTGTTGTTGGTCAAAATATTATGAATATGGAAATATAGCGCTGGAGTTAAAAATAACTTTTCATTTTTAGATAAATAATTGGCATTTCTAGTTTGCGTTTCGGTCAAATGATCGAGCAAGTTTTGCGTTGAAATGTATACATTGGCTTGATAAGACCGATCTTGTTTTGAGTTATAAATCGGTGGGTGATCTTTTTTCGTGTCTACAACATAGCGTGAAAGCGTGGTTTCTTTCGGTAGGATTTGAACCAATTTTGCCCAGTCAAAGCTACATAAATACAAACCTTGGATTTCAGCAGGGCGAATCTGATGATTATTGAAAATATCTAATAAGATTAATTGTGCATAAGCTTGAGCAATATTTGCAATTTGATGTTGAGTACCCAGTAACTGATTGACATTACTTTGATAGAAATTGTGTTCAATGGCACATTCAATCAGTTGATGTGCCGCAATCCATTGACCTGCAGTCGGTGTGGCATACAACATATGTTGTTGATACAACAACAGTGTCAGTTGTTGCAACGCATAGTAGATTGATGCAATTCGAGCGGTTTGTAAGCTTTTTTTATGGCCGAATGAAAAAATCGAAAACTTTTGTTGATTAAGCTGCTGATTACATCGTTTGGCAATATCAATATAGATTTTGGCAAAGTGACTGCGTAAAAGCATCGCCAATTCAATGATTTGGTCATTACGATCCGTGGTAATGAGGCTTTGATTGGTAAAGTGTTTTTCTAAGCTTGTGAGCACACTTTCCATAGTCGGATGTAAAATTTGAACCAAATCAAAACGTAACATCTCTTGGCATTTCAGCTCGGAGATTTCAAGTAAGGCATTGAATAAAGCTTTAGATGAGGTACCCAATTGTAAAATTGAAATACCGTTTAACCACTCTTGCAGACCTTTAGCATTGGTCGGACAAAAGCTCAGTTTATCCAGCTTTAATTCAGTCGGATTGTAAAACGTATCTGAAGTATGCGTGGTCATCTTTATTATTTAACTCAAAAAGTTGAAGCCCCAAAAAGCGGTGTCTTGTTTTTTTCGCCCGCTATTTCCCGTACAAGTTTAGGAACCAAATAACCAGGTAGGTTCTCTAAAACTTTTTTATAAATTAAATCAATATCCTGAGCTGGTGTATCAAAATGATGAGCACCTTTTACTTTATCCAGAACATGCAAATAATATGGCATTACACCTGCGTCGAATAAGCGGTAACTCAAATCGACCAATACTTCTGCAGAATCATTAACCCCTTTTAATAAGACTGCTTGGTTCAGCACGGTGATTCCTTGTTTGACAAGCTGTTGAAGCTGGCTGCACGTGAAGTCATCTAGCTCTGATGGATGATTTGAGTGTACCACTAGAATAATGCGTAGCCTACTGTTTTTTAAAATAGAAACCAGCTCTTCATCGACACGGTTGGGGATTACGATAGGAACTCGTGAATGAATTCTCAAAAATTTAATTTGTGGCAAAGTCGATAAACGTTCAATCCACACTTGAAGTTTACGATTTGATAGTGTGAGCGGGTCTCCACCACTTAAAATCACTTCATTAATATCGGGTTGTTGTTCAATATATCCTTTAATGTTTGGCCAATCGTCATTTTTAGGCAGGTTTTCTTGGTATGGAAAATGGCGGCGGAAACAATAACGGCAATGGACCGCGCAGGCACCGGTTAAAGTCAGTAAAAAACGAGACTTGTACTTATGTAATACGCCTGGCTGTTGGTTAGCCTGCTCTTCACCTAAAGGGTCGGTGACAAAACCGGCGTGTTCTTCAAGTTCCAAATGATGCGGTAGGACTTGCAGTAAAAGCGGATCGAGCGGATTACCTTTTTGCATTTTTTCAACAAAAGCTCGCGGCACACGTAGGCGAAACTCATCTGCTGCGAACTGAGCACCCGATAATAACTGATCATGCGAAAGTTCTAATACATCGAGTAATTCTTGAGGATTTGTTATCAAATCACTCAATTGGGTTTGCCAGTTTTGCTCTTGAAATAAATAGTTTATCATGCCGATTGTTTAAAAAATGCAGAAAGGTGAGTAGGGAATATTGCTGAAATTAATGCGTCGAACTTTGAAGTGTAAGCTGAAATAATTCCGATAAAGCTCACAACGGATGAAGCCTACGAAACATTTATTAAGTTTCAGTAAACAGCAATTTTACCTGTTTGTGGGCATTGTATAAACAAAGTTCTTTAATGTCTGAGTGTAAGTTAAGCAGCTTGACCCCTTTAATGGGGATTTTTTCGTTGCGACATGGTGCATTGGTCATTTAGAATACGCAATATCACATTAATGTGCATGTGGCAGCCAATGTTACAGTCAGTACTTGCTAAATGACATGTTACAGCCCATAGCATCTATAGATTAAAGTTAGTAAGTTTGGAGTGAGCCAGTCATGGCCTATTATTCTACGAATGATTTCAAGTCAGGCCTTAAGGTCATGCTTGACGGTAACCCATGTTCAATCATGGAAAATGAATACGTAAAACCAGGTAAAGGCCAAGCTTTTAACCGCGTAAAATTACGTAACCTTAAAACTGGTAAAGTTTTAGAAAAAACTTTCAAATCTGGTGATTCACTAGAAGCTGCTGACATCCAAGAAGTTGAAATGAACTACTTGTATAACGACGGTGAAATGTGGAACTTCATGGACCCAGAATCTTTCGAACAAATCGCTGCTGATAAAGTTGCTATGGGCGACGCGGCTAAATGGTTGAAAGATGACTCAAATGAACTTTGCACAATCATGCTTTGGAACGGTGTTCCTTTAACTGTGAGCGCGCCAAACTTCGTTGTATTAAAAATCGTTGAAACTGATCCAGGTGTACGTGGTGATACTTCAGGCGGTGGCGGTAAACCGGCTAAGCTTGAAACTGGTGCAGTTGTACGTGTTCCATTATTCGTACAGCAAGAAGAAAGCGTTCGTGTAGACACTCGTACTGGTGACTATTTAGAACGTGCATAATGGTTTAAAAATAGACTATTATCGAAAGGGATGAAGTGATTCATCCCTTTTTTTATACCTATTGGTTTAAATTTTTATTCCAAAGTATTAGATGAAAAAACCTATAACAGGAGTAGAGTTTCAAGGGAAGAAACAGCAGTACCTCGAACAAGAAAAATCAAGCTGATTTATTTCAACATTTATGAGGGATTGAGATGGAAAACATTCAACCGAAGTCAGGAATGGCTTCAAAGATTATCTGGCTGTTTGTAGCCATTCTAGGTGCCGTTTCATTCGGCATACTAGCACTCAGTCGAGGCGAGCATGTCAATGCAGTTTGGCTGATCCTTGCAGCAATCTGTGTGTATAGCATTGCATATCGTTTTTATAGTTTATTTATTGCGAATAAAGTCTTTGAACTGAATGAGCGACGTTTAACGCCTGCTCATCGCTTAGCTGACGGTTTGGATTATGTGCCGACCAATAAAAGCGTTCTATTTGGTCACCACTTTGCCGCGATTGCAGGCGCAGGTCCTTTAGTCGGTCCGATTCTTGCTGCGCAAATGGGTTATTTGCCGGGAACAATTTGGCTCTTAGTGGGTGTCGTTCTTGCGGGTGCGGTTCAAGACTTTTTAGTCTTATTCATCTCGACGCGTCGTGATGGTCGTTCACTCGGTGAAATGGCAAAACAAGAACTTGGCTCATTTGCCGGAATCATCGTGATGCTTGGCGCACTTGGCGTGATGATCATCATTCTAGCGGTGCTGGCATTGGTAGTTGTAAAAGCGTTGACCAACAGTCCGTGGGGTGTTTTCAGTATCGCGGCCACTGTACCGATTGCGATTTTCATGGGTATATATATGCGATTTATCCGTCCGGGTAAAATTGCAGAAGTGTCGATCATTGGTTTTGTACTGATGATGGCTGGGATTATCTATGGTGGTGACATTGCACAGCATCCGTACTGGGGGCCATTCTTTACACTTTCAGGTACTGAACTAACTTGGTGGTTGATTGGTTATGGTTTCGTGGCATCAGTATTACCTGTTTGGTTGCTGCTTGCTCCACGTGATTACCTATCTACCTTCTTGAAAATTGGTGTTATTGCAGGTTTAGCAATCGGGATTATGTTTGCATTGCCTGAAATGAAAATGCCAGCAGTAACGCATTTTATTGATGGTACAGGTCCTGTATTTGCAGGTTCAATGTTCCCATTCTTATTTATTACCATTGCCTGTGGTGCTATTTCAGGTTTCCATGCACTCGTTTCTTCAGGAACGACACCGAAACTTGTAAATAATGAAAAAGATATTCGCATGATCGGTTATGGCGGCATGTTGATGGAATCTTTTGTTGCGATCATGGCTTTGGTTTGTGCAACAATTCTTGATCCAGGTGTGTATTTTGCAATTAATGCACCAGCAGCGGTGATTGGTACAACAGTTGAATCTGCTGCGGAAGCAGTACGTACATTAGGTTTTGTGGTGACACCTGAAGCATTGACCCTACTTGCACAAGAAGTGGGTGAAAACTCGATTCTGTCTCGTACAGGGGGCGCACCAACATTTGCAATTGGTATGGCTCACATTATTACGGAAATTTTCAATAACCGTTCAATGATGGCGTTCTGGTATCACTTCGCGATTTTATTTGAAGCACTTTTCATTTTAACAGCTGTCGATGCGGGTACGCGTGCATGTCGTTTCATGGTGCAAGATACAGTGGGTATCGTGGTTCCTGTGGTTAAAAACTCTCATAATTTCTTCGGGAATCTGTTGGGTACAGCGGTGGCTGTCGCAGGTTGGGGCTTCTTCGTTTACCAAGGTGTGGTTGACCCACTTGGCGGTATTAATAGCTTATGGCCGCTGTTTGGTATTGGTAACCAAATTCTTGCTGCGATGGCATTGATCTTGGGTACAGTGATTTTATTCAAGATGAAAAAACAAAAGTATGTTTGGGTGACGATTATCCCAACAGTATTCTTGTTTATCACTTCTATGACCGCTGGTTGGCAGAAGATTTTCCACGAAAATCCAAAGATTGGTTTCTTGGCTCAGGCAGATCGTTTTAATGCAGCAATTGCGAAAAATGAATTGTTGGCACCTGCAAAAACCATGGCTGAAATGCATACGGTTGCATTGTCGAATCAAATCAATGCTGGTCTTTGTGCATTCTTTATGATCGTGGCATTTGTGATGTTATTTGCAGCAATTGGTGTGGTGCGTCGTGCCTTGGCAAATCCAAATCCATCGGTGAATGAAGCAGAAGCAATTTACCGTGACCCAGCTGAAATTAATCCGTCAAATTCAGCACATTAATAGGGGAATATGAATGAACCTGAAGTTTGCAAAAAGTGGAAAAACGGTGATTTATAAAATCATTAAAATGACCATTATGTCGCAGAAGGATTTAATTCTGAACCCGAAAAATTGGTCACGTATTGCGACTTTGTGGCAACGTTTACAGCAAAGTTTCCGCCTGATGGTGGGTGTGCCAGATTACCAAAATTATTTGGAACATATGGCAAAACATCATCCTGATTTGGAAGCGATGGATGCAAAAACATTTTATCGTCACTGTGTAGATGCACGTTATCCATCAGCTGGTGGTGACATGAAGAAGTGTCCTTGTTAATGCAGTGACTCGAGCTAAAAATCTAAGAAAAAAGCGTTCTTCGGGACGCTTTTTTATTGCTGATTTGTGAGCAGTCGAAGCGAAAACAACCCTTTTGTATACTCAATAAATATCAAGCGTATCTATTAAAAGTAATGAACTGGGTATAGCTTGGAGATAAACACTGTATTTTTAAATAAAACACTGTATTTTAGTCATTCATTTAACTTTTTTATTGGGGAATAAAAGGTGTTTTGGGGATCAGAGAAAAGCCAACAAAATAATACATCAACGCTTTTAAGTGAGCAGAGTCTTGCGCCTTTTTACCCGAAAATAAATACTTTCCTCGAACAAATTAACCAAATTATTTTGGATAAAAACCAGCAAACCAAATTGGCTTTAGCTTGTCTATTGGCTGGTGGGCATGTGCTATTTGAAGACTTACCCGGTTTAGGGAAAACAACATTATCTAGCGCCTTGTCACATTTGGCGGGATTAAAGTTTCAACGGATTCAATTTACCAATGACATGTTGGCCAGCGATGTGATTGGGGTAAATATGTTTAATCAAAAAGAACATCATTTTGAATTTAAATCTGGGCCGATTTTTACCCAAATATTATTGGCAGATGAAATCAACCGTTGTAGTCCTAAGACCCAAAGTGCTTTATTAGAAGCCATGGAAGAGGGTTATGTGACGGTCGATGGTGTACGATATGCTTTGCCTCAACCATTTTGGGTGATTGCGACACAAAACCCTTTATTTCAAAGTGGTACTTATGCCTTACCTGAGTCCCAGTTGGACCGGTTTTTAATGCGTTTGTCTTTAGGTTATCCATCGCGTCAGGCAGAGAAATTATTGCTCCAACAAACTTCACGCCATGATCTGATTGCAGCATTAGCACATATTTTTAACGAAGCCGAAATTTTACAACTACAAGGCTTTGTCGAGCAGATACATCTGAGTGATCGTTTGATGGATTACATTTTGGATCTTGCTGCTGAAACACGTAAAGGGAGACATGGTCTTTCTACGCGTGGTGTTTTAGCCTTAAAGAAAGCTGCGCAAGCCTATGCGCTGATTGAGCAGCGAAATTATGTGAATCCTGACGATGTGCAAGCGGTGTTTGCTGCGGTGGTGTCTCATCGTATTGGGTTGTCAGATCTTGAAGCGTTTAAGCTTTTAGAACAAGTTTCGATTCAATAAAGGAGTTGAACCTTGGCTTCAATGTGGCAGCAATGGATTGAACGTCGATTTAAAATCGATCAGCATAAACAGCTGACTCAAAAAGATGTCTTGATCTTTATCTATCAGCAAGGCTACTTGTATTTGGTGTTAATTTTCATCACCTTTATTGCCGGCGTGAATTATGCCAATAACTTGATTTTAGGCTTTTGCTTTTTAATTAGCGCCGTATTGTGTATTAGTTTCTATATTACTTTTAAACAGCTTCATGCGTTGCAGATTCAAATAAATGTTGTTGATACCCCGCAAGTAGGTAAATTACTTTCGGTCGATATTTACTTTAAACAAGATGCTGAACAGGCTAGATATTTGTGGATTAAAACTGAAAATCAGCTACATAAATTATTGTTCAATACGCAACAGCATTGCTTTCAATTAAATTTTACAACCAGCCAACGCGGTGTTTTTCAGATTCCACCCATACAACTTTATAGTGTCTATCCCTTTGGTTTAGTGCGGGCCTGGACGTATTTGTACGTACAGCAACCAGCGTGGGTTGCACCTCAAGCCAGTTGGCATTCCGTTGAAAATAAGCAACAACAGCAAAACTTTGAACCTGATCTTGATGAATTTCGCGAATTACGGAGTTTTCAGACGGGGGATTCACTTCATGCGGTGTCTTGGAAACAAGCAGCACGAGGACAAGGCTTATATGTGAAAGTCTTTGAACAATATGAAGATCTAAAGAAATTGGAGATTCATTATCACTATATGCCAGCTCAAAGTCATGAAGAAAAACTTAGCCTTATGATGGGTTTGGTCGAGCAGGCTGAGCAAAATCACGATCACTATGCACTGTATTTACCTAATGCTGAGTTAGCATCAGGCACTGGAACACTGCATTTTTCCGAAGCAAAACGGTTATTGGCGCAGGCTTAAGAGATGATTGAAAATACAATACGCCGCTCAATATTACTCACTTTAGCCTTGGTGCTCATTGCACAAATGCTTTATATCCCTGTGGCGACATCATTGGTATTTTTAGTCATTTGGCTTATTTTATTACTCAATACTCGCGTCAGTAAAAAACCATTTTCTAAAATTTTAACCTATGTGCTGACATTGACTGCTTTATTCAGCATTTACTTAAGCCATAAAACCTTTATTGGTGTTGATGCAGGGGTTGTAGTACTCAGTACATTTTTATTTGCTAAATCTTTAGAAACAAAAACACGTCGTGATGTAATTATTTTATTTAACTTTGCGATGTTTGTGATTGCCAGTAGCTTTCTGTTTAGCCAGTCTTTCGCCATGGCACTGGTTATTTTATTGGCACTGTTGAGCTGTTTTATTGGATTATACCGTTTACAGACCGTTGGTTTTAGCCAAAACTCAGGCGGTGAAGTACAAGCGATTAAACAAGATATTGGGCATGTGGGAAAATTTATTGCCTTAGCTGTTCCATTTTTTATTTTACTGTTTCTCTTTTTTCCACGCCTACCACCGCTATGGCACATTCCTATTCCTGAAAATAAAGCCACAACAGGGATCAGTGACAGCATGTCTCCGGGCGATATTGCTGAGTTATCACAGTCGAGTAGTTTGGCTTTTCGTATAATCGGTGATATTCAAGCGTTGCCACCACGTACAGAGCTGTATTGGCGGGCGATGGCTTTAGATGAATATAATGGTTCTAAATGGACCAGTCATTTTTTTAACCAGAATGTTATACAGCTGAATCCAGCCGAGTTAAAAACCAAGCGGGCGTTGAATTATCAATATTTGGCCGCCGATCCAAGTGTGATGTGGATTATGTCGTTGGAGCAATCCGTTCCCAATGAAGCACGTTTTGCTTTAGGTCAAGATGGTCGAATTACACCCTACCGATTAACAGCACGTACAGAGCCGATTCAACTGAAATGGTTAGGAAGTGCAGAGCCGCCACAAATAAAAAATGTAGCTTTACTTGAAAAATTAAACACTCGCTATGTTGAAAACTTGGATGTTCAATCACAACAATTGGCCCAAACTTTATGGCAGAGAAGTCGTCAAAATCCTGAGCGGTATATTACCGAAGTTTTGCAATGGTATAAACAAAATCGGTTTGCATATACCTTGAGCCCAGGTGTATTGGGGCAAAATCGGATAGATGATTTTTTATTTGGATCAAGACAGGGCTTTTGCGAACATTTTGCTTCAAGTTTTGCAATGTTGATGCGCTATGTTGGCGTACCGTCGCGTATTGTCGTGGGATATCAAGGTGGTCAATTAGCACCAGATGGAAAAAGTTGGGAGGTTCGTCAGCTCGATGCACATGCGTGGACAGAGGTTTATGTCAATCAACATTGGCGTCGTATTGATCCGACGGCCATGATCGCACCGCAGCGTATCGATGGGGGGATGCAGGATTATATGGAACAAGATCGGACAATTTTTGGGAGCCAGCAGTCGACTTGGGCCTATCAACAATTTTCGATGTTGAAAAAAGTCCGTGTATGGAGTGATTATGCGAGTTACCAATGGCAGAGCAAGGTGGTGGGTTATAATGCTGAATCACAACAACAATGGTTTAAAAAGCTCGGTACAAATTCTGCTTATGCAGGTGGTTTAATTCTTATTTTGAGTATTGGTGGCATTGTAGCATTATATTTTATATGGATTTTGTGGAAAAAAAGAAAAAGTTTAAGCCCTCTTGAAAGAGAAATTACCAAGTTTGCTAAGAATTTACCCTTGAGCCAGCAAAAATTGACTTCTGAAAGTTTTAGGCATTGGTTACAACGTTTGGCTGAAAATGTACCTGAACATGAAAGGCGTTCATTTGAACAATCCATCAAGTTATTTGAGCAGGAAATTTACGTAGGTACTCCGCTAAGTTCTCAAGATATTCAATGTTTTAAGACTTTGCTTAAAACTTGTACGCAAAGTTTAAAAAACTCAGAAAAGGGCTTGTCATAAAAAATAAAAATGAATATGATGCTTGGACTTCAGGTGTATAGCTCAGTTGGTTAGAGCGCTACGTTGACATCGTAGAGGTCAGCAGTTCGAGTCTGCTTATACCTACCAAGATATCAAGGACTTATAAGTAAATCAGATGCTTATAGGTCTTTTTTTATGCCTGTTTCTTACTAAACTTATAACTTAAAATTGGGAAAAACCTCCAAAAACGCCAATTTCCCAAAGAAATGCGTCAAAAAAACGTCAAAATAACAATTTGTTGGATTAGTTTTTGAACTAGTGTTTAAATTAGAAAGATTGAATAATTTTAAATATTTAGAGAGTTATGACAAGATTAAGACAAATAGCCTCTGTAAAAGGGGAATTAGTTAAGAAATCAAGAGAAGCCGCTTTAGCCGCGGTACAAATATTCAATAATCCTAGTATGTCTTTTAAGGCAGAGTCTTACATAGTGTTAATGAATATTGCATGGACTTACTTATTACACGCATATTTCAGAGCCAATAAAATTGAATATCGTTATTTTGATAATGCTAGGGGCAGAAAAAGATTTCATAGAACCAATAAAGGCGCTTATAAATACTGGGAGTTGGAAAGATGCTTAAATTGTACCGAGAATCCAATCGATCAAGATACAGCAAATAACCTTAGGTTCTTAATTGGATTGAGACATGAAATTGAACATCAAATGACTAATAAAATTGATGATCTGCTTAGTGCTAGATTTCAGGCTTGTTGTTTAAATTATAATGAATATCTTAAAGACTTTTTTGGCAGAGAGTTGGGTATAGAAAACCATCTTTCATTTAGTTTGCAATTTTCATCAATTGATACAGAGCAAAAAGAAATGTTAATGGATCAAGATGGGCTACCAAAAAATATTGCTTCTTATATTATGGATTTCGATAAATCTTTAAATGATGATGAGTATGCGAATCCTAGATATGCATATAGGATACTTTTTATTCCTAAAACAGCGAATCGTCGTGGTCAGGCCGATAAGGTGATTGAATTCGTTAAATCAGATTCTCCATTAGCAGTTGGTCTTAATAAAGAGTATGCCGTTATTAAAGAAACAGAAAAGGCAAAGTTTCTACCCAGCCAAGTGGTCTGTAAGATGAAAGAAGAAGGTTTTGATAATTTCACAATGCATAGCCATACTCAGCTTGTTAAAAAATTTGATGCAAAAAACCCAGCAAATGGCTTTGGTACAATGGTTGCTGACAAGCACTGGCATTATTATGAGAAATGGATTCAATTAGTACGAACAGAGTTAAGTGCTAATCTATAATGCGACAAGTATGCGTCAAATTGATATTAAAATATTGATATAAATCAGTTAAATCTGACTTTGACATCGTAGAGGTCAGCAGTTCGAGTCTGCTCGTATTTATAAGTATATTCAAATTCTTACAATAAAGTAGACGTTTGTAAGCTTTTTACACATTAAATAAATATTAAAATTTATCGTTAGTTCTAATAGAAGGGGATACTGAGTTTAAGTATTTTTTTTGTTAGATAGCCTTAAATACTTATGATATATCTTATTAAATTAATTAAGCCAATTAACATGTCAGAGCACTATAAAATGAAAAAATAAAATTTAAAGTGATTTTTATATATATTATAAAATTGTTAATTATTTTAATTCAAAAGATTGGAATAGATATTGCAAAGCCCAAATCAATTATTCAGACTTTGCGAATTAAATTGAATCTGATCAATGATAATTAATAACCATTACTTTACGGTTTTGATTTTCTGTGTTCTCAATAGAAATATCCGCAGTCTTGGATGTTTGTTTGTTCAATGCAGAATTCGCACTAGAATCTTGTTGAATCTTCAGTTTTATAATTGCTTTATTCAAATCTAAACAAGCCTGTTCTGTCGACTGCTGTGCACAGGTAAATTCTGAAATTGTTCCGTTAAAATTGATTTGCTCAGCATGGCAAAGCGGCCCAACGCCACAAAATACAATTGAACCAATTAAAGTTATATATTTATTTAACTTCATCTCTTTTCCCCATTATTGAGATGTTTAGTTAAATAAATACACGTCTATATTGTTAATAACAAGAAAAATTCATTCAATGCATAAAAAAAACTTATAAAGAGTGATTTGCATCAAATTAATCATATTCAATTGTGACGGTTGCCATACCTCGAACTGTTCCAGGTGAAACAGTTGGCTCAGTTTGATAATAGCGCGCCTTCATTGGCACATTATATTGCAGCGTTTGATTAGAACTTAGTGTACCAAGCGCTAGTTTATTGCCTTTGGCAATGACCTTGTTTTGATTTTGATAATTCCAAAGTATTTGTGTACCGACACCGCGTGCACGGGTATTTGCAGGTGCATCATTATTAATGACTTGATTATTGGTATTTGCCGCAGCATTGTAATCAAAGCTTAAACTGATTTTATTGCTTTCTTCATATCCTGTTGGGTTTTTACCGCCATTGCACAGAATATTTAAATCAAATGCTTGTTCACCTTGAGTAGAACCTACACCTTTAAAGTCTGCTTTATTAACAGTAGGTAATTGGACCACTTTATTTATGTTGCCTTGGATTTCACATGAAGAAGAGGCAATGGTAATCGCATTACCATAAACTGTACTGGTCAGTAGTGGCTGGTTCGCATAGCCATTTACATAATAGCTGCTGTATTGACCAGGGACTAATGTGCCAGAACCTGTTGTAGGTGCAGTTTTTACAATTTCGACCACAAAATAGCCATTCGCTAAGTTGTAAGTAGTATTTCTAGACAAAGCGCGTGAATACGGATAGTAGCCTGAAAATCCTGAAGCACCTTCAGCTTCACGATAGAGCCGAATGCCAATGCCGGGAATATTAGTATTGTAAATAGAGTTGCCAGATGGACTGAGTGTAAAGCCCTGACTTAACACAGCATTGATTGTAGATGCAGTACCGCTATCACATCGGATGGTAGATCCATTTGAAGATATTGGAAAAGTGGCTTTTCTTAATATTGTACCCACCGCATCACTTGGACGAACAACAACTCGGCCGACAGACATACTGACATCTTGCGATCTGAATCCAGATTGTGGTGTACACGCAGCATAAGCTTCAGACAGACCAGCCGTTCCAGCGAGCAGCAATAGGGTATTAACAATTTTCATTTTCATTGGCATACACCTTCAGTCGTGATCATGGTGAGATTTTTATCTTCTGCTTGTTTTGTCACATCGTATTGAATGCGGCATTGCTCAGTATCTTCATCGCCCCATTTGATGGTGACAGTATCCGCTGTTTGGTTGGTACGCAAATAAACCATGCTACCTTGTGCAACCATGCCGACATTTTCACCTTGAGAGCTATATGCTTCAGCTGCAAATGGTAGGGTTTTACCTTCTGAGGTTAAACCATGAATATAAATAGCTTTACCGGATTTTGTTGCAAAGCTAACTTGTGAAATTGCACCAGCATACGGCGCGATACGTTGGCTGGTTTCTTCTAATTCTACATTGGTCGACATATTTTGTGGATCAAGCGTAATGTCATTTAAACGGTATGGTGTTACATATGGAATAACTGCATAGCCTGATTTATTGATACTTAATCCTGTTGCGTTATTTACTTTAGCACCTGCTGCTTCAGGTGCGTAAACCAAGACCATGGTTTGCCCTTGGTCTGGGCCAAACAGTACACCTTTAGAATGTGCAACTACATTACCACGTGCAGAAAGCATTGCTTGCTGATACTGATCAGAAACACTGTATGAACCACCCACAGTAGCAAAGTTAGTGCGGTACTGAGCGTTGACGTTCATGCTCGGATTACTACCATAAGTATCTGAAACAGAAGTACCGTAATTGAATCTGTCACCGACCGTACCGCTCATGCCAATAGTTGTGCTGTCTTGTGTGGTAATTGAGTTGAAATTGACTGAATTTTTCTTAAATGTCCAAGGCAAGGACAGCGTCAACATATACTCTGTATCATTGGTGGTGCGCTTAGTTGCTGTATCTTCGACCACACGTTTAATCGCAGATAAGCCATAAGTTAAACTGCTATAAGTATTGCTGTAGCCAATTTGGTATTGGCGAGTTGTTTCCTGACGGTTCCAATAGTCTACCCAAGAGCCAGTGGCATAAACGTTGCCCCATTTGTCTGGCAAGCCTTGGTTTAAAGTAATTTGAAATTCACTTCGCTGCTTACCAACATGACTTGAACTGATACTTTTATCGTCCAAATCTTGGATCATTAAAGCATCGCGCAGTTTATAAAAGTTTTCAGTCGAGTAGCGGTAAGCGGCTAAAGTTAAGTTGGTATTCGTTGGCGTAATAAGTTTACTGTAACTTAAACGGTAACTTTGCCCACTTTCGCTATCACGTTTTTTGAAATCAGCTTGAGAATGGGTCACGTCCAGTGATATTGCACCAACAGGTGTAGCGAAGGCACTGCCCAAGGTCAGAGCAGTATAGTCTTCTGCACTTTGTACACCAGTAAAAGCCGTAATGTAGTTGTGTAAACCCCGCTGATATTTTGCCTGCACAATCCAAGGATCAAGATCAATGTCTTTATCACGGAATTGACCAGCAGTGATCGAATAACGGCTCATGCCCGGGCGCAGCATTTGTACAACAGATGCATAAGGAACGTTAAAACGCTGAATTTCACCGCTAGCTTCCAAGATAGCAACTTCAAGTTCACCGCCAAAACCTGTAGGGTAGAGGTAATTAATTTCAAAGTTGCCCGGCGCTACAGTTGTTTGGTAAATCAGCTGACCTTGCTGGCGTACTTCCACTTTTGCATTGGTTTTTGCATTGCCTCGAATACGCGGTGCATAGCCAATCATGCTGTTTGGCAGCATACGGTCATCACTGGAGATATCTACACCGCGATAACCGAATGAATCGAAAATTTCGCCATCGGTATAGCTGTCACCTAAAGTCAGTACGGCTCTATATTTAGGAAATGCGCGCTGTACATAAGTGCTGACAGCATCATAACTGCTTTGGCTTTCGGATGGATTTTCATTGTTACTTTGGTCGCCATCCTGCCATTGCCATTGTCCGTTATGTCGAAATTGCCAACCTGCAAGATTGGCGCCTGCATTTATAGAGGTAAACGCATTTGTGCGTTCTTGACGGCCTTGCATGCGGTCAAATGTTTTGTAAGCGCTGGCATTGTATGAAAGAAAAGCAGCATTGATTCCACGATCCCATACACTTGGATCTACATAACCTTGCGCATTTTTTTGCATGGCAATTTGTGGAATTGAAATATCAATACGCAGGCGAGAACTGTCATATTCATAATAGGCATCATCAATCCATTGCTCAATTTTTTGACATGGCGCTACATTCGGAAGTGCATCAGCTGTTTTTTTTAAAGCATCAGGCTTTACGCCATATTGAATCAGGCTATTTTCAGAGAAACAGGTAAAGGCATTTTCTTTATTATCTAAGGCTTTAAATACGATACGATGCTTGCCAAACCAGTTTCCATTGACATAGACATCAAGATTATATTCGCCAGGCAAAATTGGATTGCCAAATTTAAAACGCTCAACATCGATTTTTTTTGCGTCGCCAATTAAAAAAGCTGAGTCAAACTCTGCTTCTTCAGCAACAGTTGGCTTTACTTCGGTTTCAGCTGCATGAACAAGAGCAGGCATGCTGAGTGTAATAACGCCGCAAGCAATATAATAGCTGATGTGACGTTTAACCCATTTTAGACTTTGTTGTTTTTTTTGCATGAAACTGTCCGCCTATTCATTGGAAATAGGTGCTTTTAAATGAATTTACTTTTGTTTATTTGAAGCTATTGCACTTTAATTGGTAATTCCACACGTCCACCGTAGTCATTAATACTGGTGAAAACCATTTTTGAAGTATTCGCTGTTTTTAGTGCTACATGGTCTTCAGAAAAAGGTTTAAGCATCAAGCCTTCATTAATTAAGTCAATACGTTTACCTGCATTGTCTTGATTAATTGAGGTCAGCGTAATATGAAATGGTGTCGGATTTTTCACATTTAGCTGATTACCTTGTACAGACCATTGAAGCTTAGATGGCGCAGTGCTTACATCATCTTTTAGCTCACTCGGACGGTAAAAGAACTTGATACGTGAACGGATTGCCAGTTGTAAAAAGTTTTCTGGTACATCATTTACATTTTTTGCAGTCGGTTTTGGTGGAATATCTAAAATATTCAACCAATATAAAGTTTCTTGGGTTTTACTTAAGCTGCCTGCTTTAGGTAAGGCAGAAATACGTAAAGTTTGCCCTTTTTGACTATCTACCCGTGAAATAGGTGGAGTAATCATAAAAGGAGCTTGTGATTGGTCAGGGGTACTTGAAGCATTTCCTTCATCAATCCAAGCCTGTACTAGCGACGGTTTGTTGCCATTGTTACTCACTTGCAAAGTAATTTCACGCGCATCTGAAGGGTAAATGACACGTGTGCCGTGAATAATAATTTCGGCATTTGCAGCAGTAAAAGGGAACAGCCCAGCTAAAAGTGCAGTTTTGAAAAGGGAAGGCTTAAAGCGCATAACTTATTCTCACAAAGGGTATTTAATGAGTGAGCTGATGCAGCGAACTGCATCGGCTCTCAGTTGCAATAACGATTATTGGTAAATAATGGTGTATTGAACAGAAGTTGTTACTTTACCAGCAGTAGAAGCGTCAGTTGCGTAGTATTCTGCATAGTAGTTCAAGTCAGCAGAACCTTGGTCAGCAACGTCAACCCATTGTGAGTTTGTTTGCGCGCCATTAGCACCAGCTGCAAGAACTGGAACGAATAGATTGTTTGAACCTAAAAGTTGTACTTGAACGTTTTTCGCGCCAGCAGCATCTTGGTTGTTTAAGCGGCCTGAAGCAAAATCAACAGTTGCACCTGGTTCAAAATAAGTAGCAACTTTACCTTCTGAACAGTTTGCTAAGTTGATTGTGAACGGAGTACGGCCAGCAACATCACCTGCTTTAGCAAGAGTTTGCTTAGACACAGTAGGTAAAGTTACAGTGAAATCTTTACCTTGAGGGGTAACGATGTCACAAGTTTTATCTGTAACTAAACCATTGATAGTGATAGTGCCATCAGCAGCATTTGCAGCGCTGATACCTAGAATTGTTGTAGCAGCAATTAGAACGATCTTTTTCATTTTACTTTTCCCGAAAAAATAGGCTTTGTTTGTCATTGGTGGTGTACCGCTTTGGTAACAGAAGATTAACCGCTGATTTTAAAAATGTAAACCACGTCACATTAAATTTAAATTATGTGTTTTTATTGTTGAATTAAACTACAGTTGTATAGTTAGTTAATTTATAATTTATTATTATTTAAAATAAATGCTTATGAAGCCTTTTAATAAAAATTAAGAGTTTAATTAAGTGAAAAGTAATTTAAATATTTTTGTAAATTTACAGAGTGAATGGTCAAATCAACAAATTGATGACAGATTTATTAAAGTTTTAATTAATTAAAGTGTTATCGAGAATATGGTTGAATCAAATCTACTTATATGAAAGGTATTAACCGCGATCGTTTCCAATCGTAATTTAGCCTAATATAGACTCATAGGGGGAGAGTCGTAAATTCATCATGAGATGGAATTGGATGTAAATGCATCTATGTGCAAATACATCAATTTGGATATTGATTGTTTAAGTGATTAAGCCAAACTTCTTTGGCTCATATTTCTGCGTTTATGACTATATAGCAGTGCTTTATACAATGTATGCTATAGCGGATTATTTGAAACAAAAAAGCCGCATTCTATGCGGCTCTTAATTGAACAAATAAATTATGCATCTTCAGTTTCTAAAATTTCGAAGTCATGAGTAATTTCTACACCACCATCCATCAGCATTTTACTAGCAGAACAGTATTTTTCAGCAGAAAGTTCAACCGCTTTTGCAACTTGCTTTTCCTTCACGCCATGACCAGTGACTACAAAGTGCAAATGAATTTTAGTGAATACAGCAGGAATAGTGTCGGCACGTTCTGCATTTAATTCACAACGAACATCAGTAATGTCTTGGCGTGCTTTCTTTAAAATCGTCACAATATCGAAAGATGCACAACCACCAAGTCCTGTTAAAATCAGTTCCATTGGGCGCGGACCACGGTTTTCACCGCCATATTCTTGTGATCCATCCATCATAACAGTGTGACCACTTTGAGTTTTTGCTTCAAAAGCAACATTCTCTAGCCAATGAACACTAGTTTGCATTGCAAGTCCCTAAAAAAAGCTATAAATTTACGCAGTACCTGTACACTAACATAAATTGAGTTGATAAGGAATTTCAACTCTTACGTGTGACAAGTTCACTTTAGGTCTTGTGCGATCTATAAATTATCCATATTCGGAAACTGTTAGCATGACTTCAAACTTTTCACAACTTAGCACAGATGCGCTATCTCCGGGGCAGTTACCTGAGTCGGTGAAGGCATTATTAAAACGTGCATATATTAATCGTTACCCAAAACGTACAACAATCATTGATGCGGGCTCAGAATCTAAATCTTTGTATTTAATTCTTAAGGGTTCAGTATCTATCATTTTACGCGAAGATGATGAGCGTGAAATTGTGGTTGCGTACTTAAATGCGGGTGACTTTTTTGGGGAAATGGGTCTATTCGAAGCAAATGCACAGCGTACTGCAGAAGTGCGTACGCGAGATGTATGTGAAATTGCTGAGATTACCTATGAAAACTTTCATGAATTAAGTAAACAATACCCAGACTTAAGTTATGCGGTATTTGCACAGCTTGTACGCCGTCTTAAAAATACGACGCGTAAAGTAACTGACCTTGCGTTTATTGACGTATCAGGTCGAATTGCACGTTGCTTAATTGATTTATCTTCACAACCAGAGGCAATGATTTTGCCGAATGGTCGTCAGATTCGTATTACTCGTCAAGAGATTGGTCGTATCGTGGGTTGTTCCCGTGAAATGGTTGGTCGTGTTCTAAAAACACTTGAAGAGCAAGGCATGATTGAAACTGATGGTAAAGCGATTCTAATTTTTGATGCATCGCTTGAAGAGAAAAGCCAATTGGCTTCTGACGATTTCGACGACGAAGAATAATCAGTCTTCCGAATCTAAAAAAAGCAAACTCAGGGGTTTGCTTTTTTTATGTCCATTCATTTCTCACTATTATAGCGGAAGCAACCTTTCTCACATTTTTTGACAAATAAACAGAAAATTATGATTTAAACAAAGCCGATATCTTATGTAAGCTACTTCGTGACTTATATATTGATATTTAAAATAAAGAGGGAATTTGCGGCATGCAATTTAAACCATTGGCACATACAGGCATATTAGTTCCAGAAATTTGTTTAGGCACCATGACGTTTGGTGAACAAAACACCCAAGCAGAAGCTTTCGAGCAACTGGATTATGCTTTAGAGCGTGGTCTTAACTTTTGGGATACTGCAGAAATGTATCCTGTCCCGCCGAAACCTGAAACCCAAGGTTCGACTGAAACTATTATAGGTAACTGGATTGCAGCTCGCGGTGGCCGCGATAAAATAATCTTAGCTTCAAAAATTGCAGGACCGTCACAAGGCGGTAGTCATATTCGTGACGGGCAAACTAAATTTATTGCTTCGGAAATTGAGTCTGCACTGGATCATTCTCTTCTGCGCTTACAAACAGATTATCTTGACTTATACCAGTTGCATTGGCCGCAACGTCCAACCAACTTTTTCGGTAAATTGGGTTATGGCAATGCCGAAGCAAACAGTACGCAAACTATTACCAATTTAGAAGAAACATTAGTTGCTTTAAGTCATGAGGTGAAAAAAGGTCGAATTCGCTCAATTGGACTATCTAATGAAACGCCATGGGGAACGTTGAAATTCCTACAACTTGCAGAAAAGCATGGTTTAGAAAAAATTGTCAGTGTGCAAAATCCATATAGTTTGTTGAATCGTACTTATGAAATCGGTTTATCTGAAATTGCACATTACGAAGGCGTGGGCTTATTGGCATATTCACCTTTAGCATTTGGTTATCTAACAGGTAAATTCCGTCATGGTGCACGTCCTGCCAATGCTCGAGTGACACTATTTTCACGCTTTAGCCGCTATTCAAATGCGGAGAGTGAATGGGCAACAGAACAATATGCACAATTGGCTGAACAGCATGGTTTAACGTTGACACAGTTAGCACTTGCATTTATTAAGCAGCAATTTTTTGTCACCAGTACAATCATTGGTGCGACAAATCTAGATCAGTTGAAAGAAAATATTGATGCGTTTGATGTGAATTTATCAGAAGACATTTTAAAAGGGATTGAAGATATTCATCGCCAACAGCCAAATCCTGCACCTTAAGCTGAACTTTTTAGTGGATTAAGCAAAAGCCTGCATGTAAATGTGGGCTTTTTTGACATTTGTATTATTTAAGCAAATGGAAAATCATTGAATTTTATTGTCAGAAAGTCAGTTGAGTTGACAAGAAAATTGCCTAAAAATACATATGTATTTAAACAATATAATAAAGTACTAAATTCTTCAATAAATGACTTGAAAAGTATTCTATTTATACCAATATTATAATTGAGATTTATCTTTATCTTAAAATTAACTCATTGAAAAATATTTAAAAAATGTATTTGAAATTTTAAATATGACTCCCATATATGCTTCAAGTACAGAATTTGTTGTGAGGAATAACAAGAATGCGATTCGAAAAATTCACAAACCGTTTGCAGCAAGCATTATCCGATGCCCAATCTTTAGCAATGGGGAAAGACCATACAGCCATTGAAGGAATCCATATTCTTTCGACATTGCTTGAAGAGCCGTCGAACCAAAACTTGTTACAACAGGCAGGTGCTAATCTTCCTGAGTTAAAAACCAAGCTTCAGCAAGCCCTACAGGATACCGCCACCATTGCTACGCCGACAGGGGACATCAACCTAAATCCTGAAGCAGTCAAGGCGCTGAATTTAGCTGACAGTTTTGCTCAAAAAGCTGGAGATGAGTTTCTTTCTACAGATTGGGTGATTCTTGGCTTAGCTGAAACGGGTAAAACCAAAACCTTATTAAATAGTGTAGGCGTAACGACAGATAAATTACGTAGTGCAATTGAACAAATACGAGGCGGTGAACAAGTCATGAGTAATAACCACGAAGATCAACGTGATTCACTCAACAAATATACCTTAGACCTCAATGTACGTGCATTAGAAGGTAAGTTAGATCCAGTTATTGGTCGTGACGAAGAGATTCGTCGTACCATTCAAGTTTTATCGCGTCGTAGTAAAAACAACCCCGTACTGATTGGTGAGCCGGGTGTGGGTAAAACTGCGATTGTAGAAGGTTTGGCACAGCGTATTGTTAATGGCGAAGTTCCTGAAAGTCTGAAAGGTAAACGTGTACTTTCACTCGACCTTGGTTCATTGCTTGCAGGTGCAAAATACCGCGGTGAATTTGAAGAACGTCTTAAAGCAGTTCTAAAAGATTTAGCCAAATATGATGGCGAGATTATTCTTTTCATTGACGAATTACATACGCTTGTTGGCGCAGGTAAAGGCGATGGTGCAATGGATGCTGGTAACATGCTTAAACCTGCATTGGCGCGTGGTGAGCTACGCTGTGTAGGTGCAACCACCTTAGATGAGTACCGCCAATATATCGAGAAAGATGCAGCATTAGAGCGTCGTTTCCAAAAAGTGATCGTTGATGAACCGAGTGTGGAAGATACCATTGCGATTTTACGTGGTCTAAAAGACAAATATGCAACCCATCATGGTGTGCAAATTTTAGACTCAGCGATTATTGCTGCGGCAAAAATGTCACACCGTTACATCACAGACCGTCAGTTGCCAGACAAAGCCATTGATTTGATTGATGAAGCAGCATCACGAATTAAAATGGAAATTGACTCAAAACCTGAGCCATTAGACCGTTTAGATCGTCGCCTAATTCAATTGAAAATGCAGTTAGAAGCGGTGAAAAAAGATGCAGATTCAGTCTCAAAAGCTGAAGTTGAGCACCTAGAAAAACAAATTGCTGAAGTTCAAAAAGAATATAGTGATTTGGAGGAAGTGTGGATTGCGGAAAAACGTTTGGTTGACGGCACGAATCAGGCTCAAATCGAGCTAGATAAAGCACGTACTGCCTTTGAAAAAGCACAACGTGAAGGTGATTTAGCAGAAGCAAGCCGTTTGCAATATGGTGTTATTCCTGAGTTGCAAAAACGCTTGAATGAAGAAGAAGTTGCCGAGGTGAATGAAGAACCGAAACTGATTCGTACCAAAGTCACTGAAAATGAAATCGCTGAAGTGGTAAGTGCGGCTACAGGTATTCCTGTTGCGAAAATGCTGCAAGGTGAACGTGAAAAACTCTTACACATGGAGGAGTTCTTACATAACCGTGTAGTTGGTCAAGATGAAGCTGTCGTAGCAGTGTCGAATGCGGTGCGTCGTTCTCGTGCAGGATTATCCGATCCAAACCGCCCAAGTGGTTCATTCTTATTCCTTGGGCCTACAGGTGTAGGTAAAACTGAGTTAACCAAAGCTTTAGGTAATTTCTTATTTGACAGTGATGATGCGATTATTCGTATCGACATGTCAGAGTTTATGGAAAAGCATTCTGTGAGCCGTTTAGTAGGTGCGCCTCCGGGCTATGTGGGTTATGAAGAAGGTGGTGTGTTAACCGAGGCTGTTCGTCGTAAACCTTATAGTGTAGTGTTGTTTGATGAGGTTGAAAAAGCACATCCAGATGTCTTTAACATCTTACTTCAAGTGTTGGATGATGGTCGATTAACAGACTCACAAGGCCGTGTGATTGATTTCAAAAACACCGTGATCGTGATGACCTCGAACTTAGGTTCAACCGATGTTCGTGAATTAGGTGAAAACCCGTCGAAAGACGAAGTTCGCGCTGTGGTTATGGCTGCGGTATCTGAACATTTCCGACCTGAATTTGTGAACCGTATTGATGAGTTGGTAGTTTTCCACTCTTTACAAAAAGCGCAAATTCGTGGCATTGCGGATATTCAGTTGGATCGCTTACGTTCACGTTTGGCTGACAAAGACATGAGTTTGGCGGTTGAAGATAGTGCCTTTGAATTGCTTATCGATGCTGGTTTTGACCCTGTGTATGGCGCACGTCCTCTGAAACGTGCTATCCAACAACAAGTTGAAAATACATTGGCACAGAAAATCTTATCAGGTGCTTTCCAACCGGGCGATACGATTGTCGTTCAAGCGGAAGGAGATCACCTAACTTTTGAAAAGTTAAAACTCAACTAAAAAGCACAAATCTGCTACATCCAGTTGTAAAAACAGAAACCCGGTTTAGGCCGGGTTTTTTAATTTTACGCTTGTCGTAATTTTCGTTTAAATACGTAAAGTTCATTGCATTTCATCATTTTCACCCACTAAGATGACGTCCGCACACATCCAACGAGATGACTGTGTTCTGTAAAACAAAAACAATATCGCTCGTTCATTATGAATGAATGGCAACAGGAAATTATGATTATGATGGAATTTAAACTGCTTAGGCAGATCAAAAAAGAACCTTATAGTTTATATAAACGTACAGATGATATCACTGTTCAAGAACTCAAACGCATGTATGGTATTTACCAAAAATATTATGCCAATACCCGTTATGAAATTTTTGAACGCGACTTCTTAGAAAAAACCGGTGTTTTTTTCATTATTGAACCGAAAAATAATCAAATTGTCGGATTCTCGACGGTTATGGAGCGTGACTTTATTGTTGATGGTAAAGCCCGACATGCTTTTTTCAGTGGTGATACCATTATTGAGAAAGAGTATTGGGGGAATCGTGCATTAACTCGAGCAATGTTCCGTTATATTATTAGTTTTAAATTTCGTCATCCAAGAACCCCTGTATATTGGATTTTAATCTCTAAAGGCTTTAAAACTTATCTGCTCTTAGCCAATAACTACTACAGCTACTATCCACATTATGGTGAGAAAAATGCCCATCTCAAAGACTTTGTCGAATCGTACTGTAAAGAATATTTCTCAGAATACTATAACCATGAAACAGGTCTTCTGAATTTTGGCGAAGACTACCAGCCACTCAAAGCAGATGTTGCGCCAATCACCCATGAGATGCGCGAAAACAATACCAAGATTGCTTTTTTTGAAGATAAGAACCCAACGTGGGTCGATGGAACTGAACTACCGTGCATTGGTGAATTACGTTGGAGCGATTTATACCGTTATGTAAATCGATTCTTAACCAAGACCACCAGTGTGAGTAAACATGAAAGCAAGTTACGTTATAAGTCGCGTACATTGCATATTGCGACAGGTTCAGACTCGAAGGTGGCCTAATGGGATTGCTTCTCACCACTGCACATCAAGTTTTGAATATTGCCTGCCGTAAAGCATTTCAACGCTATACACAGCAGGCAAATCAGCTGGAAAATGTGCAACGTAAAAAATTAAGCCATTTTTTAAAGCAGCACATTTCGCAAAATCTAAGCTATGAGCAATTTTCCAAAAAATATCCGCTTTCGCGTTATAGTAATTGGAAAAGCCAAATTGAACAATCCAGACAAAGTGGCAAAAATTGTTTGGGGCCTGAAAAAATTGTCCGTTTTCAACCGACCAGTGGGTCGAGTGAAGCAATTAAATTCATTCCCTATACTCAGGCTTTTTTAGATGAATTGGATGAAGCTATTGGGTTATGGCTCACCAATTTATACCGAACTCATCCACAACTGAAAAACTCAACGCATTATTGGTCGGTTTCATGGTTGCCTGAAAGCCAGAGAAAGCTTTTAGAAAATAGTAATTTGAATGATGACAGTGCGCTGCTTAATCTGTCGAAGCGAGTGTTGAGTAAAATTACCCAGTCGGTACCGACTGAAATTGCGATGGCGAATTCAGCCGAAGATGCCATGTTTGCAACTGCGGTGTATCTCGTTGCAGATAAGCATTTAGGCATGATTTCGGTATGGAGTCCTACATTTGCTTTGCAATTGTTGGATATTATTCAAGAACATCAAGCTGAAATTGTGCAGGTCTTGAAAACTGGACAATGGCAACGTGAGGGATTGAGTTTTCTGCAAGTTCCTAAATCTTGTCAACAATGCTATCGCTTACAAGACTTGGATTTGACCCAAGCATCGGCGTGGAAAAAACTGTGGCCTAAACTCAGTCTGGTTTCGAGTTGGGATACAGCGAGCGCAGAGCAGTGGGCAGTACAACTCCAGCAACGAATTGCAGGTGTAGCATTTGAAGGTAAAGGTTTATGGGCAACTGAAGGCGTAGTAACGATTCCATTTGCAGAGCGTTTTACCTTAAGTTATCAGTCACATTTTTATGAATTTATTTTGCAGGACAGCCAAAAAGTGGTGCCATCTTGGCAACTGAAAATAGGCGATATCGTTAGTCCTGTGATCACGACAGGTTCAGGATTAATTCGTTATGTGATTGATGATGAATTAGAAGTCACAGACTTTTATCAGCAAGTGCCATGCTTCAAATTTTTAGGTCGCAAAATGACGGTAGATTTGGTCGGAGAAAAGCTCGACCACAATGCTGCAGTTAAAGTGCTTGCAGAGTTTAAACAAGCGGATTATTTGCCGATTAGTATCTTGGGTATTGAACAATGTTCGGTTAAAAAGCCACACTATATTTTACTCAGTGAAGGTAATACAGACAAACAACCCTCCGCTCAAGCACTAGACCGTTTGCTTAAACATAATTTTCATTATGAATTGGCACGCGATCTAGGGCAGTTGGATGAACCTGAAGTGGTACATGTACAAGATGCTTGGGACTACTACAAAACATTAGCCATGAACAATGGCATGATTGAAGGGAATATTAAGCTTGAGCCGCTTAAGAAAATGAAAACAAAAATAATTGAGTATTGAGATGGATATCGATGTGTTAGATGCACCGTTCGATGAAACGGCGCTATATCATTCAAAGAATGAGACTAAGTTTGCGGTTCGAAATGCGACTGTCGAAGATGATGAGCAACTAATGAAAATTAGTGCTGAGACTGTGCCAAGTAATGGTATTACATTATCTTATGAGCGTCACCCGAGTTATTTAGCTGCTAGCCACGCGCAGTATAATCGACCAGATTTAAAAGTGGTTGTCCCTGTGGATGATCCATCTATCGTGATTGCGATGATGAATTTGGGATGGCGTTATTGTTATATCAATGGTCAGCCTGACCTAATGCGTTATGTTGCCGATTTAAGAATGAATCCAGCTTATCGTGGTGCTAAAGTCATGCGCTTATTAATGGACTATGTCCACGATGAAATTCCGCAAGATACGATTTTTGAAAGTGTAGTTTTAAACGCCAATACTGTCGCTGCTAGTATTTTACATCATGAAAGATCAGGTTTTCCATTGCCATATTTTTATGACGAAATCCGAACCTATACTGTTTCACAGGCAGTGAAACCAAAAACTTTCAATCAATATCAATTTAAAACGCTGACTGCTGAAAGTGTAGATGAAGCAAATGATTTCATTTTAAAAATGAAAGACCATTATAATTTTTTACCTAGCTATGATTTTAATGCCTTGGTTGATGGTCAAAATCCATTTTGGGCAGGCTTAAATCTGGATGATTTTTATTTGATTTATGATCAGCACAATCAGTTGGTTGGACTCTATGGATTATGGAATCAAAAGAGTTTTAAACAAACCCGCGTAATCGACTATTCGCGTTCATTAAAGTTGATGAAGCCTTTTTATAATGCCTACGCCAGTGTGCGTGGTGTATTATCACTGCCAAAAATTCAGGGAACTTTCGATTATTTAATGCTGCATAGTCCACTATGTCATCCTGAACATCTAGATGTATTTGCAAGTTTAGTTTTTCATGCCAAGCAACAGACCAAGCGACGTGGCAAAGAAACCTATTGCATCACTCTGGCAGAGAAGGACCCACGTATAGGATGGATGAAAAATACCACCTCTCACGTGTTAAAAGCCAAGCACTATTTTCATAGTTTTAAAGGCAATCCATATGCAGCTTTTGATCGTAAACGTATAAGTTATTTTGAAGCTGGGCGTATATAGTTGAAGTGATAGCCATCAAAAAATCAATTAAAACTGCCAAATCAATCATTTAATATCATTCTAATTGTGTACTTATGTAACTGAGTTCTTCAGTATACTGCGCAAAGAATAATCAGAATGAGAAAGACATGTCAAAATTGATGTGGGGAATTGGCAGTTTAGCGGTGCTTTCAGCAGCTGTGGTGGGAGGAAATTTATATGCAGATAAATCTCTTGCCCAATTTTATACACAGAATAATTGGTCAGCAGCTGTACAAGATGTTGATGTGAAGTACAGCAATTATCAAATGGGCTTGATGGGCGGAACGGTCGATTGGGTATTAACGCTGAAAACAGACCCGTGTAAACCCAAAGAAGTGATCGTATTGAAGGGTACCGATCAGATTCAACGTGGGTTGAAAGGTTATAACATCAACTCGAACTTTAAGATTGTTCAACAACAAAGTACGTCTGAATATGCCAAGCTTTTTGGTACGGTCTTAACGGCAAAAACGTTGGTCAATTGGATTGGTCAAAGTAAAACAGATCTACAGATTCCTGCATTTAAAACGACTGCACAAGGTGCAACGGTACAAGCTGATGCCAGCCAATTGCAAATTCGGATCAGTAGTCTACCGGGGCAAGCCACTAAGGTATCTGAGCTTTCAATCCATTTACCTGTGGTTCTGTTGAGTGAAGGTCCAATGCAAACCATGGTGCAAAATTTTTCGATGAAGACCAATCAAGGTTTAAATCAGAAAAATCTTGAAAATGGTTTTGTTGAAATTCAAGCGGGTTCTATCAAACGTTTAGATCAAAAGTTCTCAGGCGGTATGCGTGGTATGCAATTGCGTTGGGAGACCGAACTAAATAAACATGATGTGGACTTTGAAGGCTACTTAAAAGCTGATGAGATGGATTTCCCAGGTTCACCGGTCACTAAAGATTTCGCACTGAATTTGGCATTGCATAAAGTTAATCTAGATAAAGTTCGTGCATTTAGTGAACTTTTGCATCAGGTGGAAAATTCATGCGATGCAGTGGGTGAATCAAGTGAAGAAATGACTCAAGCATTCTTAGCAATCGCAAGCCAAGGTTTTGATTTTGAATCTAAAGATAACTCGATCAGTATTGGTGGAGGTAAAGCCTCTGCAAATGTCGTGGGGAAAGTCATGCCGGGTCACCATGCCTCAATGGAGTCTTTTATTAAAATGGTGCCGAGCTTACTAGATTTTCAAGCAGACTTAAGTTTTGATAAAAATATGATGACTGCAATCATGAATAACTTTTTGCAATTACAAGGCAAAAGTTTGTCAGGACAGGAAGCCGAAGCCATGTTTGCAGGTTTTGAAACATCAGGGCAAGGCAAGCGCGATGGCAATAATATGGTCATGAGTATGCAATATAAGTTCGGTCAAAAGCTTTTTGGTCAAGCTATACAAAAGAAATAAGCAACCAGTAGTGAGTAGTTAAGTTTAAAAAATATAAAACCGTCATAGATTGGCGGTTTTGTATTTTTGGCTACAGAATTATGATTTTCAGTTTATCGGAACACAGCGGCCTAGCCATTGTTGAACAGTTGAAAAGTTGCTAGCGTCAATGTGCAACTAGCCAATCAAAACAACAATAGGAAAGACACCATGTCACACGATTATTTTTTTAGACGGAAACTTGTTCATTCATCCATGCCTAAATGTTCTTGGGTAAAACAAAGTCTTGTTAGTAGCATTTTTTTAATTGCTGTTCAGTCTATAGCTTTTGCGGGTACTTCAATTTCCGATCAACGTTTGTCGAATGAAACGCAAGGTAAAAAACAGTTTAGTGAAGAAACCTTAGATATTATTGAGAGTGAAGCAGCTAAACCCAAAGAAGAGCAGCAGAAAAATTCAAATCATAAATCTAATCGTAATAATAAGATCATTCAAGAAACCCAGCTTGAAGGCTCAACCATGAGTGATTATTTGCTTCAAAAGAAAAGGGCAGCGGATCAGGTCGGGTTAATACAATCTCCAGAAGTGGCACCGATTAACCGTATTGTGCTGCAAGAGCGCCACGAAAATATTCGAGTAACGTATCCAGATGGCGTTGTGGTTGAAATGAAGCACTGACGTGCTTCATTTCATAGATCAGGAATTTCTAAAGTCAAACCTTAGATTTGTGGATGAGTGATTTTCCATGCACGATGAATTTTGCTGTTACGTTTAAAGTCTAGACCAATGGTTTCATTGCTGATTTCTTCAACATCAAACATTGCCATGATCACATCGTCCATCTCAAAACCACGGTAGTTGTTTGAGAAGTAAAGCGTACCGTCAGTGGTTAAACGGTTCATGGCACGTTTAAGTAAAGACATATGGTCGCGTTGGACATCAAACGTACCATAGAACTTTTTAGAGTTTGAGAAGGTTGGTGGGTCAATAAAGATCAGGTCATATTGCTCGTGACCTTCTTTTAACCATTCAAAACAGTCACTAGAGAAGAACTGATGTTGTTCATCTGCATGATCTACAGTCAAACCATTCAGTACAAAGTTCTCTTTAGACCAGTTTAGGTAGGTATTTGACAAATCGACACTAGTCGTACTTGCTGCACCGCCAAGCGCTGCATGTAAGCTCGCTGTAGAGGTGTAACTATATAAGTTGAGGAAGTGTTTACCTTTGGCTTCTTTGGCAATACGTAGACGCATTTGACGATGGTCGAGGAACAGACCTGTATCGAGGTAGTCTGTTAAGTTCACCAAAATCTTAGCTTTGCCTTCTTGAACGATAAAACGTTTAGACGCAGTACTTTGTTTGGTGTACTGATTTTTACCTTCTTGGCGAGCACGTGTTTTAATGAAAATCGCATCACGACCTAAGCCTGTCACTGCACGAATCGCTTGCAGTGCTAGGTTAAAGCGTTTTTTGGCTTTTTCAGGGTCAATTTTTTTCGGTGGTGCATATTCTTGTACGTGTAAACGATCACCATACAAATCGACCGCGACATTAAAGTCTGGCAAATCGGCATCATATAAACGTAGGCAGAAAATATTTTCTTTGACTGCCCATTTTTTAAGATTCTGCATGTTTTTTTGCAGACGGTTAGTAAAGTCTTCTGCACCTTCAATTTTTTCAAATTGTTGCGGTTCCCAATGCTCTAGGAAAGGCTTTTGAACTGCCGCAGGTTTGACTGTACCAAAACGGACGTAAATTGGGAGCTTACCATTCATCAAACGCAAAATTTGTGGATCATTAAAGGCAAGGACATCGGCCTGTTCAACTTGTGCTGCAATAATCGCAGCAGGCTGATTTGGGAAGTTCTTTTGTAATAATGCCGATAGACCTAAATACAGTGCACGGTTAGAGGCTTTATCACCTAAACGCTCGCCGTATGGTGGGTTAGTGACAACAAAGCTTTTCTTACCTGTTGCTTGGAAATCTGGCCAGTCTGCAAGTGTACGTTCTTCAATTTTAATTTGATCAAGTACAGATTCGAAACCTGCAGCAATAATATTTTGTTTGGTCGCTTTTACCGCTTCCCAGTCTGCATCAAATGCATAGAATTGTGGGAGTGGGTTTTCAAGTGCGGCTTTATGACGTTCAGCAGCTTCGCCTTTGATCGACATCCAAAGTTCATGGTCATGACCATTCCAACCATTAAAACCAAAACGACGAACAAGGCCTGGCGCGCGGTCAGTCAAAATCATTAATGATTCAATGATAAATGTCCCTGAACCACACATTGGGTCCAAAATAATATCGGGTTGATGCTGTTTAAGTTTTGCTTTCTGTAAGATGGCAGCCGCTAGGTTTTCTTTAATCGGTGCATCTGTCATATAGCGACGGTAGCCGCGTTTATGTAGAGAATCACCTGATAAATCTAAGCAATAAGTATGTTCAGTTTTGCCAGCTAAAACATACAACGTAATTTCAGGTTGCTTAATGTCAATGCTAGGACGTTTGCCCACAGCTTCCATAAAGGAATCGACCACACCATCTTTGACACGTAAAGTTGCGAACTGAGAATTGACTTTGATGTCACGTTCAATATGTAAACGAACGGCAAATGTACTTTGTGGTGCAAAAATAAGTGACCAGTCAAAGTTTATTGCACCTTCATAGAGCTCTTCCGCTACATCGCGTGCATCATGCGTGAACTCTAATTCATGTGTATGAATCGGGGTGAGTACACGTGAAGCCAAACGTGACCACATGCAAATACGGTATGCATCTTCAAGTGTGCCTTTGAATACAAGACGACCCGGGAACTGTTCAATATTTTGAACACCTAAACCTCCAATTTCCTCGCGGAGTAAGGTTTCCAGTCCATCTGCACAGGTAACCCAATATGTAGAAAGACGCGGTTTCGAATTCATGTAAATTTCCAAAGGCAAAAAAGCAATCGCATATTTTAACGTATTTTCGTGGATTTGGGCGGACGATATTGCGCTGAAACGGGAGAAATATCGGTAGATTTGAATGACTTTACCAAATTTATTCTGCGTACATTGTGAGAAATATCACTTAATGGTACAAAAATTGCTATAACCCTGATCAAAATTCGATCTTTATAATATTGATATCATTAGGGGTATTTATGACAGGGCTGGCAATCAATAGTCAATCAAACGCATTTTCAATCGCCACTTTAATCTATGCACGTTTACGTCGTGTGTCAGGTCGGGTTATTGACGCGTTATATGTGGTAGAGAACGCAGAATACGCACGCTTTGTTTCTAACTTGGCTTTGGAAACGGCTGATCCTGAATTATCTCGTTTAGTTGCACGTTTATATAGTGAGTTGAATTTGCATGAAGTTGCAGTTTCAGTACCAGAAGAATCAATGGTTAACTCAGTATCGCATGAAACAGCAGAAATTTTAATGAGCGAACCGACTGCGGAAGATATCTATAAAGCACAGGTTGCACATCGTTATATCGGCGCCTTGCGTTAATTCAATCCTGCTGTGAGCAGTAGGTATATTTTTCTTGCTGCGCACAGCCTGATGTATCAACCATCTTTCTATGTTTCAATAGTTGTTTAACTGCGCAGAAGGCGGCTGTTTATAGCTGAACTTTATCTGTTTGAAAGTATTCAATTCAATCAAAAATAAGGGTAGATGAAAGCCCTATTTGAAGGCTTTTTAAAAGGGGAAAGGTGAAGTTTAATTTAAAACGTTTAATTTATCTAATTGAAATGATAGATAGGAATTTGAAAATTCATTTTGAATAACATCATGCGTTTGCATTGAACGTTGAAAACTTCAACTGCCATTTGCCAAGATTCTCTGTATAATGCGTTAACTTAACGATAAGGAATCTCTCATGCACTTGGCGGCATTGCATACACCGAGCCAGATTCAACTCAACCAAGATGGTAACTTAAAACATTTCCTCACCATCGAAGGCCTTTCTAAAGAAACTCTCACAAAAATATTGGACACTGCACAGTCCTTTTTTAATGACCAAAATCAGCTAATTACGAATAACCTTTTAGAAGGTCGTACAGTGATGAACCTGTTTTTTGAAAATTCAACACGTACCCGTACCACTTTTGAAGCGGCAGCAAAACGTCTGTCTGCAAACGTATTGAACATTGATATTGCACGTTCAAGTACATCAAAAGGCGAGACACTGCGTGATACCTTGTGGAATTTAGAAGCGATGGCGACCGACATTTTTGTGGTTCGTCATTCATCGTCAGGCGCGCCGCACTTTATTGCCAAAGATGTTTGTCCACATGTGGCAATCATCAATGCAGGCGATGGCCGTCATGCGCATCCTACGCAAGCCATGTTGGATATGTTGACGATTCGCCGTGAAACCAAAAAGAATTTTGAAGACATTTCCATTGCCATCATTGGCGATATTAAGCATTCGCGTGTTGCCCGTTCAGATGTCGCTGCATTACAAACATTGGGCTGTAAAGATATTCGTGTCATTGCGCCTAATACTTTGCTGCCTTACGGTTTTGATGATTATGGCGAAGGCATTCGTCTGTTCAACAACATGGAAGCCGGCATTCAAGACTGCGACGTGATTATTACTTTACGTATTCAAAATGAACGTATTGATTCTCCTGCGCTGTCATCTCAAGCCGAATTCTACAAAATGTACGGTTTGAATAAAGAGCGCTTGGCTTTGGCAAAACCTGACTGCATCGTGATGCATCCGGGACCAATGAACCGCGGTGTTGAAATTGACTCGAGTATTGCCGATGGTGCTCAGTCGGTGATTTTACATCAGGTGACCAATGGTATTGCGGTACGTATGGCGGTACTGGCTTTGGCAATGCAAGGTCAGTTGCAAGAAAAAGGTTTAATTGAAGCGATTGCGGTTTAAGGGATAGTCATGAGTATTGTTAAAGTTGAAAATGTACGTGTCTTAGATCCAATCAATCAAACTGACAGCGTACAGACAGTTTATATTGAAAATGGCCGATTGGTTGCCGAAAGTAATGCCGCTGAAACCATTGATGGTCAAGGCAAATGGCTGATGCCAAGTATGGTTGACCTTTGCGCGCGTTTACGAGAGCCGGGTCAGCAACAGCATGGCACTTTAAAGTCAGAAGGTAAGGCTGCACGTGCGAATGGTATTTTGCATGTGTTTACCCCGCCTGACTCTAAACCGATTGTGCAAGACAATGGTGCATTGATTCATGGCCTAGTGGAAAAAGCCATGCTGGATGGCGGTATTTATCTGCAGGTGATTGGCGCGCAAACTCAAGGCTTGTTAGGCAAGCAGCCTGCGAATATGGCGGGTTTGAAAAAAGGTGGCTGTACTGCGGTATCGAATGCTAATGCGCCATTTATGGACGATGATGTGGTGATTCGTACTTTGGAATATGCTGCGGGTCTGAACATGACCGTTGTGTTCTATGCCGAAGAACCTCAGATTGCCAAAGATGGCTGTGTGCATGAAGGCTTTGTTGCATCTCGTCAAGGTTTACCGATGATCCCTGCATTAGCGGAAACCGTAGCCATTGCAAAATATTTACTGATGATTGAAGCCACTAAAGTGCGTGCGCATTTTGGTCTGTTGTCATCAGGCGCATCTGTTGAATTGATTAAACATGCCAAAGCAAAAGGCTTACCGGTGACTTGCGATGTAGCCATGCACCAATTGCATTTAACTGATCAGTTGATCGACGGCTTTAATTCACTTGCGCATGTGCGTCCGCCGCTGCGTTCTGAGCAAGATAAAGACTTGCTCCGCCAAGCAGTGAAAGACGGTGTGATTGATGCAATTTGTACGCATCATGAGCCATTAAGCAGCTCTGCGAAAATGGCGCCATTTGCTGAAACACAGCCCGGTTTTACTGCATTTGATACCTATGTACCTTTTGGTATTCAATTGATTCAAGAAGGCCTATTAAGCCCACTGGAATGGGTTGAGAAAGTCACACTCGCACCTGCTAAAGTAGCCAATATGCAACAACGTTGGGCAGATGAAGCGGGTTGGGTACTTGTTGATCCAGAGCTTGAATGGACCATCAATAAAGACACGATTGTGTCAAATGGTAAGAACACACCATTAATTCAGCACACCGTTAAAGGTAAAGTGCTTCAAGCTTTTTATGCCGTTTAAGCTGAAGCTCAACATGGAAAATGTTGAGTCCTAGCATTTTAATTTGATATCTAAAAGTCAGCTTCGGCTGGCTTTTTTTATGAGGATTGAAATTAATAGATTGAAAATAGAAAAGAAATTAACGCGCTGACAAGTCCGAACAAATTATTACATTTGATCAAAAAATAAGCATATAAACTAAAGTACACATGAAAATAATGACAACTGCATGGAGTAAAAATATGAATATAGACTTATTAGCGCTGATTAAGCAGCACGTCTCCTCGATTGTGCTGGACGGTGATACACAACACTTAAATGAAAAAAATTCAGCCATTAGCCAGTTTATTCCATTCCTGTTAAATATTTTTCGATCCAAACCTGAATTTATTGATGCCTTTCAAAAACAGTTAAACCCTCGTATTAGTGATATATTTTCAGCAAATCCCACATTAAAAGATCAATTTTTGCAACATCTCGGTGGCGGTACGGCCACAACGTCAGAAATAGAGCAAACCTTAAACCACTCTATAGCTCCAACTTTAGGGGCACTTGAAAATGAAGCGGGTTCATCTGATCCCGTCGCAATCACGCATTTACTTAATAATCATGCAGATAGCATTTTGGCGGCACTACCACAATGGGCAGTGCCTTTACTCGCAGGTTTAGGGGTAAACACTGCAGCTGGCCGTACATTACACCAAGCGCCTGTTGTTGAACCAACACCTGTTATTGTTGAAGAAAAACGCTCGAATTGGTTATTGCCGATTATTGCGCTGCTTATATTATTAGGTCTGATCGCATTTTGGTTTAAGTCCTGTACTAATAAAGAAGAACCAACCACCTCTGCAACAACGGTTGCACAGCCTGCGGCATCTCAGCCAGCACATTTGCAATTTAGCACCGGTACAGATGGGCAGTTAACCAACTGTCAAATTCAAACTGGTGATTCAAATTATCTTGAAATTTTGCAGCAACAAGTCAAACAGATCTTTAACTTTAATACGGGCTGTGGTGCTTCATCTGATGCCAGTTACCATACTCAATTTATTGATCAAGATACCATTCCAACGGTTCTGCAAAAACTTAAAGGTGTGCCAAATACCACTTTAACCTGGACAGAAAATCAGTTATCGATTTTGTCGCAAAATCCTGCGGATGCTCAAAGCCTTGCCAATCAAATTAAGCCTTTAGCAAAAAATATGACGGTATTGGTTCAAGAAGGCGTGAGCGAACAAACAGCAGTAGATAACAGTATTACTGATGCACAAAAAGCATTAGCGAGCATTAACCCTGAACAAGTTCGTGCGCTAGATGTTGCGACTGCGCTGAACTTACAAATTATTAATTTTGCGACAGGTTCATCTGATATTCCTGACGTAAATAAATCGATTTTGGATCAGGCGGCAGCATTGCTGCAGCGCGCTACAGAAGTACATCTGACTGTACAAGGTCATACCGATGCTGTGGGTAATGCGGAAGCGAATAAAGCTTTATCGCAAGAGCGTGCACAAGCTGTGGTGGATTACTTGGTGTCGAAAGGCGTTGATCCTGCACAGCTTCAAGCGGTGGGTTATGGTCAAGAAAAACCGGTAGCAGAAAACAGCACCAAAGAAGGTCAATTCAAAAATCGTCGTATTGAGTTTGAAGTTTTAAATACTGAGAATGGCAAAGTACGAGATGTAACCAGTGAAGGCGTGACTGAAAAGACCAACTAAAACCACACCAAATTAAATGAGATGTAAAAAATCCCTGCACATGCGGGGATTTTTCTCGTCAAAGCGCTGTAATTTTGAGTAAAATACGCGCGAAGAATAAAATCATAATGGTACTTATACAATGAAAAAAATAGTCATCACGAGCCTCATGTTGTCTGCGGCATTGATATCCGGCTGTGATAATTTTAAAAATAAAAAAGATACTGAAGCCAAAACGGAAGCGCCTGCTTTGGAAGATTGGAGTTGTACTGCACAAGCCAATATTGACCAATTGCAAGATCATTTAAAAAACGAATATCTCAAAGAATTAAACAAAGAAATACGTCAGTCCGATTATGAAGCCGATCAGCAACTCATGGATCTGATTGTAAAAAATCTAAAATTTAACATTCAAAATGTCACGACTTTAACTGAAGACCCTAATAAAGCCAAAACATTGGAATGTAGCAGTCAATTGTTGGTGGTTTTCCCGAAAGGATTACAAAAGCGTGCTGAAAACGCCTATGCTGAACGACCATGTGACGAAGGCTGTGAAGAACGTGGTAATTATACTTTGAATGATTCACTCGAAGATGGTGAGTCAGGCTTAAGCATGGACAATGATCAGCTTAAAGGGAACTTTAGCTATAGCATCACTAAAACGGACAAAGATGGTTTAAGTTTAAGTGTCCCAAGTCAAAATGACGTAATTGATAGCGTTGTAACAGTGACACGTCATGCGGTGCTATATGCGGCATATAGTGCTCAAAATAAGCGAGACGAAGAATCCTATCAGCAAGGGATGGAGAGTCAATCTCAACAAATGAGCCTTGCACAAAAGGCGATGGATATTCGTAAGAAAGAGCTAGATCAGGATAATGCCAAAGTGGTGGATCGTCTCAATCAGACTTGGGATCGTTTTAGTGATGAACAAAAGGCGCAGTTACAGCAAGATCAAGCAGACTGGTTTGAAAAGCGTGATATCGACTGTAAAGTGCTTGCACAAAAAAGTGTTTATTCATTAAATGAAAGTGAAAAAGAGACTTATCAAAAGCATTCGCAATACTGGGATGATGCGATGAATACGCAAAATCAAGAGTTGCAATATACCAAATGTTTTAATCAGAAAACTACAGAACGAATTGTGTATTTAAATAACGTGTTTAATTGATCTAAAAGAAGAAAAGCCCTCAATGAAGGGCTTTTTTTGAATCTTAGTTTATTGCTTGATGATCAAAACAGGAATTGGGCACTGCGTTAAAATATTTTGTGCCACGCTGCCTAGCATGGCTTTTTTCAAACCTGTGCGTCCATGTGAACCCATGATGATTAAATCCGCAGAGATTTCATCAGCCACTTGTAAAATCCCTTCAGTTGGCGATACACCATGAATCAAACGAGTTTTAACTTCGATACCATCACGTACAAAGGTTTGTTTGATATCTTCTAAACGCAGCTGAGCACTTTTTTCAGCTTGCATAAAATATTCAGTGATTGCAGGTGCAACAGCGTAGAAATCGACACCAACGAATGGATCCACAGCAACAACACTAACAATGGTCACTTGTGCATTTTGACTTTTAGCCAAGCTGAGCGCATGTTCAACAGCAGAATATGAAATTGGAGATTCATCCACAGGGACTAAAATTTGTTGATATTGACTCATATCTGCTTCCTTAATATTTTAAATGTTATCAATCTAATCTTGCTCTATTCACGATATTGTATGAATTAGACAAAAGGGTAAGCCTATGGGTGAAGGGTGTGCTGAATAGAAAAAAGCCCACATGATGTGGGCTTAGTCATCTTAAGCTTTTACAACCAACACAGGTAATTCAGTATTACTGAGTACATCTTGTGCGAAGCTGCCGAGCAGCATTTTCTTAAAGCCTTTGCGACCATGCGAACCCATCACGATCAAATCAGCTTTGACTTCATTGGCTGCTTCTACTACACCTTCAGCAGAAACTTGGCCTTTAATAATCTTACTTTGTGCTTCTACACCCACTTCAGTTGTAATTTGCACAGCTTCTTTCAAAGCAGATTCTGCATTTGCATAAGCTTGTACGAAATATTCTTTCATGATTGATGAAGAATAATAGAAGTCTGCATCGGTAAATGGGTCTTCAGCAACAAGGCTGATTAAAGTGAGTTGGCTGTTAAATGCCTTGGCAATAATTGCAGCTTTTTTAACTGCAGAAAACGAGATTTCTGAACCATCGACAGGTACTAAAATGTTTTGATATGACATGGAACAATCTCCTGTAATTTTGCTTTTAAACCCTATAGATTATTGATAACACATTGTCGTGCATGGTTCAATTTATTAATCTAAAAAATATTGTAAATTCATAAAATTACATAAATTAATGTCGATAAGTCGTCAAATAAATCTGAGTGGAAAACTCGGACTTTGCTCAAAAATTATTAAAATAAAATCGACTAATTTTCTCGGGTTTTTAGCCTAAAAGATCAATTTGAACTTTATAAAAATAAGCCTAAACTATATACAGTTTTAAATCTAAGATTTATAACAGAATTGATGCGATTGGATAGTTAGATATGTCATATAAAGTAGGGTTGGTTGTACTCAGCATGTGTTCAGTGTTGCATTTGTCTGGTTGTCAAAACACGCAAAGCAGTACTAAAGTGATTGCAGGCGCATTTAACTTATCGACACAAGTTCAAAAGACCTTTATCAACTTACATGCACCTGACAATGTTATTGTGCAGTCAAATATTCAATATCTACAAAATCCAAATTTAAACTTGGATATCTATCAACCTGAAACTAGTATGGCGATTGCACCAAGACCAACGATTGTTTGGATCCACGGGGGCGGTTGGGTCTCAGGTTCAAAAGAGCATGCAGGTGGATATTTTAAACGGCTCGCAGCCCAAGGCTATAACGTGGTTTCTGTTCAATATCAGTTTGCACCTGAAGCCATTTATCCTGCACAGCTCAACCAAATAGATGCAGCACTGACGTTTTTGAATCTACATGCGGCACAATATGGCATTGATTCGCAAAATATGTATTTGGCAGGGGATTCTGCAGGTGCAAATATGGCTAGTCATTATGCAACTTTGGTTACAAATCCAGATTTTGCGCAAGCGTCAAAGATTCAACCTGTATTAAAGCCTTCACAGCTTAAAGGACTGATTTTACATTGTGGTATTTATGATTTAAACAGCTTTGTAAATACTGCACCCGACGAGATTGGACTGATCGAGTGGGGCGTCTATAACTTGGTTCAGGCGTATACCGGAGACAAAAAAGATGATGCCGAGTTTTTAACGCGTATTTCAACGGCCTCAAATATTAATGCAAATTATCCGCCAGTATTTATCAGCGGTGGCAATAAAGATTTTTTAACCAAAACGCAATCTGAGCCTTTTGTAGAAAAATTGCAGGCAAATAATGTACCTGTGACGGCGGTATTTTATCCAGATTCGAAAGAATATTTGGTACATGAATATCAATTTATGATGAGTAAAAAGGCCAGCCAGCAGACCTTTGATCGCACTTTAGAATTTTTGCAACAACACGTACAGTCCGTTAAAAATTAAAAATAGGCTTAAAATGCTTGCAGAATAATCTCTAACTTAATAACATACCTACCAGTTGGTATGTTTATTTTGGAATGATTAATGAATTCGGTCACTTTAGCTTATGGCTTACTGTCATTGGCGATTATCTCAGAAGTAATTGGTTCGACATTTTTGGTGAAGTCAGAAGGCTTTACCAAACTTGCGCCTTCATTGGCTGTCGCAGTTTTATTCTGTTTGGCATTTTATTTATTGTCTCAGGTGATTAAAGTCATACCACTTGGTATTGCTTATGCCATTTGGGCGGGTGTTGGTATTGTTTTAACTGCACTAATTGGCTACTTTATCTTTCGTCAAAGTTTAGACCTCCCAGCCATGTTAGGGATAGGCCTGATTGTTTCAGGTGTGGTCGTAATTAACCTGTTTTCAACTTCTGCTGGACACTAGTATGGATAATCCGCATCAGCGCAAGAAAGAACCTCAACTGATACGCCAGAGTATTTTGCAGCATGCAATCCGTCTTGCTGCAGATAAAGGTGTCAACGGGGTGTCGATTCAAGCCGTTGCGGATTTAGTTGGGGTCACAAAAGGCGGTGTATTTCATCATTTTTCAAACAAACAAAAGCTCTTAGAGTCCATGATCGTCATGCTTTTGGCTCAATTAGACGAAGTCGTAGATCGATTAATTGACGAAGACCCTGAGCCATACGGTCGTTTTACCCGAGCCTATATTGAAATTACCTTAGAGAAACAAATCATGGGTTTGCAACAGTCTTGGTCCGCGATTTCGATGACCATGCTGACAGATAAAACTTTTAATGAATATTGGATCGAATGGATGAACTCACGTTTAGAGCGTCATCATCAGACAGATTCGGATATAGAGCTGAAAATTGTTCGTTATGCAGCCGATGGTATTTGGCTCACCGCTTTTACAGAAGTGGAAGACGAAATCGAAACCCAATTATTAAAACAAGAATTAATCGCCCGAACGTATCGAGCGAAATAGATTAAATAACTGATTTTAAATACGTAAAAGTAATTACGCATTTTTAAAATGATTTTTAAGTCTATTCGACAGAGTCTTACATCTAGGGATTGAATAAAGGGATTAGCCTTCGGCTGGAGATGCTTTTGTTTAGGTAAAATGAGAAGCGTGCTTCGTAAGGAAACCATCTTGCGGAGCATTGCTCCTCACCGCAAAACTTGTTCACTAGTGTTTAATTATTCAAAGTACCGCAAAAATATTTTTGATTAGAAATAGTCCTATATCAAACACTTGCGGATGACGTTACCGCGTATCATTCTTTTATTTGAAGCAAATTATTTAACTGAGGGCTTAATTTCTCTTATATTTGAAAATAGCATGTACGACTAAACCAAAGACCAACCCCCAAAACGCGGAACCAATACCAAAAAATTGTACGCCCGATGCACTAAACAAGAAGGTGAGTAGAGCAGCGTCACGTTCACTCGCTTCTTGGAAAGCAATGACGATGTTGTGTCCAATGGTGCCTAGTAGGGCAATGCCTGCTAAAGCGGTAATAAATACCAATGGGAAAGCGGTTAAGAAACTCACTAAAGTGGCTGCAAACAAGCCCATCAAAATATAAAAGAAGCCACAGGTCATACCTGCGATATAGCGCTTTTTCTCATCGGGGTGGGCTTGGTCATCTAGACTGATGGCAGCACTAATCGCAGCAATATTGACACTAAAACATCCAAATGGCGCGAGTAGCGTTTGGGCTGTCCCAGTCCAACCGATCAGTTGATTGACGTGGGGTTGATAACCATAACTTTTAATCATGGCTAAACCCGGTAAATACTGAGAGGCCATATTGATTACAAAGAGTGGTAGCGCTAAACCCAGTATTGCTGAGATCGAAAATTCAGGTGTAACCCAAACAGGCTGTGCGAGTTCTAAATTAAGCGCCGGTAATTGAAAACCAAGTAATAATGGGCAAAGCATGATGCCAATGATCACCGTAATGACAATGCTATAACGTGGTAACAGTCGTTTACTGATGACATAAGCCGCGAGTAAACCCAGAACGAATGCCCATTCATTTTGTAAACTGACAAATAATTCAATACCGAATTTTAGAAGTACGCCCGCCAACATTGCACTGGTGAGACTTTGCGGGATATAGCGCAGTATTTTTTCAAAAATGCCTAAAAATCCGAGTACTGCTGTCAATAGGCCACAGACCAAGAAAGCACCTAGGGCGGCGTTCATGCTGTAACCATTTGCAGTCGCTAAAATCAGTGCCAGTCCTGCAGTGGACCATGAAGTCGCAACGGGATATTTAAATTTCCAAGACAGAATCAGCCCGCTTAAGCCGATACCCAAACCTAGAGCCCAAAACCAAGAGGTGATTTCTGCAGTGTTGGCACCGAGCAGTTGTGCAGATTGGATCACCAAAACAGCCGAGACACTGATCCCGACTAAGAACGTAATAAAACCTGCAAAAGCAGCTGGAATGGAAAAGTCTTGGAGTAGTTTTTGCATACTGATCGAGCTATGACTATTGTTGGCGCAGATTTAAGATGACATTTTTCAGGATGATACGCTCAAGTCCTGTACAGTAAAAGTGCTCATCGAGATATTATGGAAATACTTTATTTATTCACAAACGACACTTTAACAAACAGCACTTTAATAGAACGAATCGACAACCCACATTGTGGATGTTTAAACCATTCAAAAGTTTAAAGGCATATAGATTTTTAAGTAAAAAAACAGAAATACTTTGCCCATGTCGGTTACATGGTAGATGTCGCAAGCTTTAGACCAAATCCACAAAATAGAAGACCAACCGCTGCCACGCAGCATGCCGTAAATTTATAACGATGGCTAAAATAGGTGGCCAGTTTTGCACCCGAAAAGATCAAAATCGTTAAATAGCTCATACTGATAATTTGCAGCACGATCGCGAGTGTGGTGAATGTAATCGCAGGATATGGATATGCAGGATCGACGAATTGTACAAAGAACGATAAGTAAAAAAGAATGGCTTTAGGGTTTAAAATACTGATGGTTAATGCAGTCTTAAACGGTTTCAGTTCGCTCAAACTCAGTTGTTTGGTGTCGAGTTGTTCTGGCGTTTGAACGGCATTCCAAGTTTGGTAGGCAGCCTTGAAAAGTTTGATACCTAAATAACTTAAATACAGCGCACCCACAATTTTTAATAATAAGAATAACCAAGGGAAGGCATGAAGTAAGGATGCAGCGCCGAGAGCAGTGAGTAAGATTAAGATCAAATCGCCAGTATAAACGCCAAAAGCGCCTAAATAGCCGACCTTAATGCCATAGCGAGAAGCAACAGACATGACATAAAGTGAATTTGGCCCGGGTAAAATCACAATTAATATCGTACCAATAATAAAGGTCGTTAAGTCTGTGATTCCAAACACTGAAGACACTCTAATAAAAACCGAGGCTGTAGTATACAACTTCGGTTCTAGATGAAACTGAAAATTTCTAATTTATGCTTTTATTTCAGCATCTAAGCCAAAAGTTTGACGCAGTAAGCTACTTAATTGCTCACGTGCTTTAATAAAACCATCAATACCGCCTTGTAATAGTTGGAAAGACATTAAGTCTTTTTCAATTTCAGCTTTGAAAGTTTGCTTGTCGAGCACTTGTATGTCGTGTTGACAGTGTGCATGTGCATGATGATTAGACAGTTGCACTTCAACGGTACGCTGATCTTTTTCCAGTTCTGCCAATAAATTTGGTGAAACTGTCAATAAATCACATCCTGCTAAGCCGAGCACTTGATCAATACTACGGAAGCTAGCACCCATAATTTCAGTTTTGATGTCATGTTGTTTATAGTAGTGGTAAATCTGCTTAACTGATAACACGCCTGGATCTTTCTCAATCGGGTAGCTATCCACATTTTCAGCTTTTTTGTACCAATCTAAAATACGGCCGACAAATGGCGAAATCAGCGTGACTTGAGCATCTGCACAGGCTTGAGCTTGATGCAAACCAAACAACAGAGTCAGATTACAGTGAATGCCTTCAGCTTCAAGGGCTTTAGCGGCTTGAATGCCTTCCCACGTTGAGGCAATTTTAATTAAGATACGGTTTTGATCGATACCATACTGTGCATATAAAGCCAATAACTCTTTAGCTTTTGCAATGGTGGCATTAGTATCATAGGACAAGGCTGCATCGACTTCTGTAGAGACACGTCCTTCGATCAATTTTAAAATTTCTACACCAAATTTGACCGTAAGGATATCGATAGTGCGCTCAACCAGCTCATCGTTTTGATAACCTTCTTTACGCGCTTGTTCAAAAGCACTTTCAATCAGTTCTTTATTTTCAGGTTGATTTGCCGCTGCTGTAATTAAAGATGGATTTGTGGTCGCATCCAATGGACGGAATGTATTAATCGCAGCTAAATCACTGCTGTCAGCAACAATCGTTGTTAGGCTTTTTAATTGGTTTAACGCATTTTGAGTCATTTGAAATCTAGTTCTTAATGTTCTTGGTGTACATACTTTTATAACACAATCTGTTTAGAACCCAACCAAAAACCGCCTAATTAGGTGCTCTAAATCGTAGTTTTTCGTGAATTTCGGATGTGATTAATCAAAAAATGAGCAGCCGAGCCGAGTGGTTTTTCACGGTTCCAGACCAAGTCGACGAAATATTCAAATTTGGGTGTGAAATCTTGAAAGCTTAAAATTTTGAGTTGATCTTTGAGCGTCGGATTTTCATTAAACATCTCTAATGGAAGCACACCCCAGCCCAAACCTTGAATAATCATCGAACAAGCTGAGTGGTGGTTATCTGTACGCCAACTGTGTTTGGAAAATAACAACTCTGGTTTGATGCTTTTATCACGACTTGCAACCACGATTTGCCGGCTTTGCAAAATTTGCTCAAAACTGACTTGCTTAAATTTCGACAGGGCATGTTTTGTCGCAGCAACAGGAGCCAATGCTTCACGCTTCAATTCGACAAATTGTTCATAGCTCTCAAGCTGTTCACGTTCAAACATTAGAGCAAGCTGCGCTTGACCTTGTAATAGCATCTTTTGGGCATCTTCTTGAGGCGCAGAAAAAATATTGATTTGCAAAGATGGAAAATGAGTTTCTAGCAAAGAGATATAGTCGGTCCACTGCGTATGAAGCAGTTCTGATACCACCACGATATTCAGTGAAGACTCTAAACCATGACTCAGCGCAATCGCATGCTGTTTCCACTGATTGATTTCTATCAATAATTGTTCAGTTTTTTCATACAGGTTAAGCGCTTGAGCGGTGGGCACAGGCTCACGACCAACGCGCTCAAACAGTTTAAGGTTGAGATCAATTTCGAAATTCGCAATGGACATGCTGACAGCCGAAGGTACTTTGCCGAGTTGTCTGGCAGCTGCGGAAAATGATCCTGTTTCCATGACTATTTTAAAAATCATCAGTTGTTCTTGATTAATATTCATGTGCATACAGAAAAAATAAAGGAATACAACCTTTCAATAATATTGAAAGAACCTAACTCGATTAATCAATAATATAAAAATAAAATAAGTTTTTTACAAATAATAGAGTGTTTCAAAATGACGATTTCCAAGAGAAGGATTATTCATGCGCTAAGCTATGAGATCATCCTATTGGTGATCATTGCTATTGCTTTAAGTTTTATTTTTAAAGTTCCGATGGAGGTGACAGGTACGCTAGGTATTGCGATGGCGGTCACTTCTGTGATTTGGAACATGATTTTTAATCATTATTTTGAAAAATTTGAAGCAAAAAGAAAGTTAAAAAGAACCTTTGGTGTACGTGTTTTGCATGCGATTGGATTTGAGGGCGGCTTAATGCTTGCAACCATCCCAATGGTGGCTTATGCCATGCATATGACCTTATGGCAGGCGATTTTGCTCGATTTTAGTATGACCATGTGTATTTTAGTCTACACATTTATTTTCCAATGGTGCTATGACCAGATCGAAGCGTACCTAGGTTACCAACCACAATATCGTTAAATTTCAATAAGAAAATCACATTGGCCTGTATTGATAAGTACAGGCCTTTTTTGCATTAAAATAGTGCAAAAATTTACAAATAACAATATATAAAAACATAATATAACTATAAAAAATTATAATAATTACATAACTTTTAAATATAAGAACAAAGAATGTTTTTAGGATTTAATTAAAAAAATATGCAAGACAAGGAGTTAGCATATGAAATTGATAAAAATTGTCACACCTGTTGTTTTACTTGGGCTTACACAATTTACATTTGCAGATGGTAACTTTAAACGTTTTTCTGTATCTGCGGGTTGGATGCATGTGATGCCGCAAGGCAAGGCGAATCCTTTTAATATTCGTACTGCTGTATCTCCAGTGACTACAATTCCTGTTGGTACTATTTCTCTAGGTTCATTACTCGGATCAATAGATGGGGATGCACAAGTTCCAGGTTTACCAGAGGGTATGACAGGCAAAGACATATTATTTCCAGTATTTGAGGAAATGCTAGACCAGCCTGATGATTGGTATGCACTGGGTTTTTTGGATGAGGATGGTAATCTAGTTGCTACAGAATCAGGAGATGCTGAAATTAGAGGGCTTGATCAATGGACTAATCAGGGTACAGGCTTAGAAGCAGATGATGTAGATACTTTAGGTTTAACATTTAATTATTATATTAATGATAATGTTTCATTACAGATGATTGGCGGGATTCCACCTAAAGTCGATATTAAAGGTGTGGGTATTATTAATGCACCATTATCTGGAACTGCAATATTGCCACCAACTTCTATATTACAGATAGCGGGTATATCTGAGTTTGAATTAGCACAAGCTATTGAAATTACCAATCTTGGGGCACGTAAAAAAGCTTCTACAGCGCGTGCTTGGACACCGGCGCTTGAAGTTCAGTATCAATTCGGAAAATCAGGTGTGAATAAGTTCCGTCCATATGTAGGGGCGGGCATTATGTATGCTTACTTTAACGAAATTAAATTAGATAAAGGCATTGAGGCAGATCTACAAGTGGCGGGTCATATGATCCAAAATATGTTAGATGGAAAAGGTGGCGCAGCTCTAGATCGTAAAGTGAGTACTGATGCGAATGGTGATGCCTATCGCATGAAAGTTGATGTAGATACCGATACGGCTATCGCACCAATTGTAACCGCTGGTTTTACCTATGACATTACTCCTAGCTGGTATGGTGTTGCATCAGTGTCATATGCAAAACTTAATAATCAGGCAACGATTAAAGTTTTGAATGAAACGACTGGGCAACAGATGATTCATTCATCTACAAAAGTGGATATTGATCCATTAATTACTTATTTGGGTGTGGGTTACCGCTTCTAATGTATAGGTATAAAAAAACCGCTCATATGAGCGGTTTTTTTATAGTGCAGATTAATTATTTTTCAATAATCGCTGTTACGCCTTGACCACCCGCAGCACAGATCGATACAAGTACACGGCCTGAACCTTTTTGGTTCAATAGTTTTGCAGCAGTTGCGATAATACGACCGCCAGTTGCAGCAAATGGGTGACCTGCAGCAAGAGATGAACCTTTCACGTTCAATTTAGAACGATCAATTGAACCCAATGGTGCATCTAAGCCTAAACGTTCTTTACAGAATTTAGGATCTTCCCATGCTTTCAGTGTAGACAATACTTGAGATGCAAACGCTTCATGAATTTCATAGTAATCGAAATCTTGTAGCGTAATACCTGCACGTTCTAGCATACGAGGTACTGCATACGCTGGCGCCATCAATAAGCCTTCTTTTTTCTCTACAAAGTCAACCGCCGCTGTTTCTTGGAAAGTTAAATAAGCAAGAACTTCGTGACCGTTTGCTTTTGCCCATTCTTCTGATGCAAGAAGGACACATGACGCACCATCAGTCAGTGGAGTCGAGTTACCCGCAGTCATCGTACGTGCATCGCCTTTCCCAAACGCTGGTTTTAACTTCGCAAGTTTTTCTACTGATGAGTCTGCACGTAAGTTGTTGTCACGCTCTAAACCAAGGAATGGCGTAATAAGGTCATCGAAGAAACCTTCTTCATAAGCAGCTGCCATTTTTTGATGCGAAGATGCAGCAAGTTCATCTTGCGCTTCACGAGAGATACCCCATTCAAGCGTTGTAATTGCTTGATGGTCACCCATAGAAAGACCTGTACGTGGTTCACCGTTCTTCGGTGCATCCATCAAATCTTTAACATTAATTTTAGTTAATGCTTTAAGGCGATCTTTACCTGTTTTTGCGATGTTCAGTTCAAGTAGTGCTTTACGTAAACCATCACCAAAAGCGATCGGTGCATCAGAGGTTGTGTCTACACCACCAGCAACACCCACTTCGATTTGACCCAATGCGATTTTATTAGCAACCAAGAAAGCTGCTTGTAAACCTGTACCACATGCTTGTTGAATATCGTAAGCAGGTGTTTCAGGAGCAAGTTCGGTATTGAGTACACACTCACGGGTCATGTTAAAGTCACGACTATGTTTTAACACGGCACCAGCAACAACTTCACCAAGGCGTTGACCTTGAAGGTTGAAACGTTCAACAAGACCATTTAATGCAGCTGTGAACATATCGCTGTTCGATGCAGTGAAGTAAGCGCCGTTAGAACGAGCGAAAGGAATACGATTACCACCGATAATAGCAACGCGGCGAACTGTGTTTTGACTCATGGTATTATCCTGTTGAACAGACGTTTGAGTTGTTGATTTTGAAGCTGTTTTAGGGTTTGAAGCGGGTGTCTTAGTACGTGTAGATACACGACGAGGACGGCTTATTTTAGCGGCATCACTTGTAGACTTGGTTGCTGTGCCCGTACTTTTAGCGGTACGCGGCGTACTCTTTGATGTATTTGACACAGTTTCCGTAGTCGGACTTTCGACTGCTGGATTTTCTTGAGTTGTTTTGCTCATAAGGCTTTTCCAAGCATGTTGATGATCTTCTTGACGGCTACATTAGCATATTCACCAAAGGGGTAAATTGACTAAAATGACATTCGCTAAAGCATTCAGGTCAAGCCATCTGCGGTTTAACTCAAGTATGATTCCATGGAAACTGATGGAACTATTGAAATATAAGTATCTGACATCATCTTGAAGTTAAAGGGATATCTTCAGATCCATCAAAAATTAATCTGTATGAGAGATAATAAACATGACTGATCAATACCAAACATTTGCAAAATCTCCTATTGGTAAATTTGTCATCAAAAATTTAGGTTTACCATCACCGACTTTTTTAGAGCGTTTTGAGTCTGCAACACCTGTCGTTAAAGGTGCGGTTTTATTCGGTGCAGCGCCTGCTTCAACATTATCTGGTGCTATTGCACAAGTCTTGGCAAATATTCATGCCAATAGCTATGCAGGCAATAATGCTGAATTACAACAAGCTGCTGCCAAGTCTGGTTTAAACCTAAGTGCATTTAATGAAGGCGATAAAGAGTCTAAGTTTAAAGTTGTGGTATTTGATGCTTCAGGTATTCAAAACTCAGAACAACTGCATGCCTTATATGCATTTTTTAACCCAATCGCACGTCAAATTCAGGCGTCTGGTCGCGTTGTCGTTGTTGGTACAACACCAGAGACTGCGAAAACTGTGAAACAAGCCATTGCACAACGTGCATTAGAAGGTTTTGTAAAATCAGTGGGTAAAGAGTTTAAGAAAGGGATTGCAGCACAATTAGTTTATGTGGACGAAGGTGCTGAAGCAAACTTAGAGTCTGCGCTGCGTTTTGTTATTTCACCACGTTCAGCTTATGTATCTGGTCAAGTAATTCGTGTTTCGAAAGCAGATGTTGTGGATGTTGATTGGAATAAGCCGCTTGCAGGCAAAACAGCTGTTGTAACAGGTGCAAGCCGTGGTATTGGTGAAGCAATTGCACATGTCTTGTCACGTGATGGCGCGCATGTCATTTGTTTAGACGTTCCACAGCAGCAAGCAGACCTTGACCGTGTTGCAGGTGAAATTGGCGGTTCTACGCTAGCGATTGATATTACTGCAAGCGATGCAGGTGAAAAAATCAAAGCTGCGGCAGCTGCCCAAGGTGGTTTGGATATCATCGTGCACAATGCCGGAATTACCCGTGACAAAACTTTGGCCAATATGAAGCCTGAGCTTTGGGACTTGGTGATTAACATTAACTTGTCTGCGATTGAGCGTGTAAATGATTACCTTCTTGAAAATGATGGTTTTAATGCAAATGGTCGTATTGTTTGCGTATCTTCTATTTCAGGTATTGCAGGTAACTTAGGTCAAACCAACTATGCTGCTTCTAAAGCTGGTGTGATTGGTGTGGTTAAATTTACTGCTCCATTATTGAAAAATGGCGTAACCATTAATGCTGTTGCTCCAGGCTTTATTGAAACGCAAATGACTGCTGCGATTCCATTTGCAATCCGTGAAGCAGGTCGTCGTATGAACTCGATGAGTCAAGGTGGTTTACCTGTAGACGTTGCAGAAACGATTGCGATGTTTGCTTCAACTGCATCGACAGGCTTGAACGGTAATGTGGTACGTGTGTGTGGTCAAAGCTTGTTAGGGGCTTAATACATTCCTCTTAAAATTCCCTCTCCTTTTAGGAGAGGGCTAGGGAGAGGTAAAAATTTGCTATAAATGAATGGGTCTAACCCTCATTCTAGCCTTCTCCTTGAGCTATATATGGCGCAAGAGAAGATGCTTTTAAAACATTGAAATAAAAACTTCCAAAGGTTTAGTATGAATACTCGCCATTTTAGTCAACTTCCAAAACCTTATTTAGCCTATCCAAAAGTGATTCAAGGCTTGATTTTTAAAAAGCCTAAAGCTGAAAAAGTGCTGCCGCAAGTTGAATATGTGGTGGATTCATTTAAGGTCGATCAAAAACATTTAAAAGCTTATAACGAAGTCTGTGGCTTTAAAAACAATGGTTATATCCCAGCGATGTATTTGGCTGTGCTTTCTCAAAGTTTGCAAATGCATATGATGACTACGGAAGCTTTTCCATTTGCGATCTTAGGTTTGGTACATATTCGTAACCAAGTGAAGCAATATCGCAAAGTTGGTGTAAATGAAACACTGTCATTGTCATGCAAATTTGGTGAATTACAGCCACATGATAAAGGCGTGCAATTTGACTTTATTACCACTGCAAAAGTGGGCGATGAAGTGGTTGTAGAATCATTAACCACGTATTTAGCACGTCAAAAAACCGAGAACAAAGCTGCGGCAAAATCTACCGAAACAAAGTCAGCTGAGTTGCAAGTTCAAGCTGAATGGAATGTTTCTGAAAATACCGGTCGCCGTTATGCGTTGACTTCTGGTGACTTTAACTTGATTCATATTCATGCTGTGACAGCTAAAGCGTTTGGTTTTAAACAAGCCATTGCACATGGTATGTGGAGTAAAGCCAAAGCCTTGTCGAGCTTAACTTTGCCAGATGCCTATGAAGCAGATGTCTGGTTTAAACTGCCGATGTATCTCCCATCACAAGTTGAGTTTTTAACGGCTCAAACTGGACAAGATACCGAGTTTGCAATTCGAAATAGCAAAAACAAAAAACCGCATGTCGCGGGAAGTGTGAAAGCACTGTAAGATTTAAGCCTAAATCGATATCGGTTTAGGCTTTTTTGTTTTAATCTCAAGCGATTCATATTCAAAGGAATGATGATGCAGGCGCTCAAAGAATATCTATTTGCACAGAAGAATAATTATCAAGGTACGGTTGACGAGGCGTTTCAAGATTTGGCGGCGCAATTTAGCCGTATGCAGGATGCTCGAACCCACTTAGGCGGAGCCGCCTTAGTGGTGTATTTTAAAGGTCAAAAAGTCGTGGATATTTGGACCGGTAAAAAGTCAGCCGAAGAAGCTTGGCAGTCCAATACGCCCTCGGTCTGTTATTCCACGGGTAAAGGTGTACTTGCAACGCTTGCACATATCTTAGTGAGCGAAGGCTTTCTAGATTACGATACTCCCGTTGCCGTATATTGGCCGGAGTTTGCTCAAAATGGTAAGTCGGATATCACATTAAGGCACATGCTGAGTCATCAGAGTGGTTTATACGATATTCGTAATATCATTCAAACAGCATCTGAAATGGCTGATTGGTCACATATGCTTAAAGTCATCGAACAAGCTAAGCCACGTTTTGAGCCATCAACTGATGCAGCATATCAACCGTTAACCTTCGGTTGGCAAGTCGGTGGTGTACTTGAAAAGGCCACAGGTCGACCGCTTACAGAATTGATGCAACAGTATTTGGTTGAACCTTTAGAGTTGGATCATGCTTTTTTTGGTGTACCAGAGCATCAACTTGGTAAGGTTGCACGCTTGATTCCGAAAAAGAAAAAAGAAGAACGCACTATAGATGCTTCTGTTCAAGAAAATACCCAAGCGCAGACAACGAAAAAAAAGACCGAGACACGAAAACCGTCAATCTTTGATCAGCTCCTGCAAATTTCAGGACAAAATTTGCAAGACTTTCAAGATGGTATGATTCCAAAAGGAATGCGCAAGTTTTCATTTTTTAGTGATGAGGGTTTGCAAGCCATTATTCCTGCGGCAACAGGCGTATTTAGTGCTAATAGTTTAGCGAAAATCTATGCAATGCTAGCCAATCATGGCCAGTGGCGAGGACAGACCTTAATCACACCACAAGTTTTTGAATCTTTAAGTAAAATTCAATATAAAAAACGTGATCGTATTATGCCTTTACCGATGAATTGGCGTTTGGGATATCATCGAATTTTAACTTTAGGTAAATCTACTGAAGGTTTTGGACATATTGGTTTTAATGGTTCTGGGGCCTGGTGTGATCCGCAGCGTGATTTAAGTTTTGCTTATACACATAACTTTGCGACGGGTTCAATCACCGGCGATTATCGTTTATGGGGCCTAACTCAAGAAACCTTACGCTGTGCAGATAAAGTATTAAAAGGTCGTAAAGGCTGGATTTAAGATACTTCGGAATAGAACAGAAATTGGGGAAATGTGAAAAATATGCTATTTTCCCTCGCAGTTTTAGACTGCTGTGATATCCCTATGAAAAAAGTTGTTTTGATTCCCTTAGTCGCAACGTCGGCAATGTTGGGTTGTCAGGATTCAACTCAAACGAAATCAAAGGAGATAGAAGCAATTACTGCTGAAAAACAGCAAGCTGCATGGGTCGGTAATTTTAAAGGTACAACACCTTGTATGGGCTGTCTTTCTCGTTGTGAAGATTGTCCCGGTATGGCTGTGGCTCTTGAGCTACGTGAAGACCAAACCTATACACTTACTCGTGAAAGTCTAAGTGGTCATAACGAAGTAGAAGTGCTAAAAGGTGTAATTCGTTTTAAAGATGAATCAAAGCAGCAGCTAGAACTCATGAATGTGCAAACGCGCAATCTTTTGTATGTAGATTTGGATCAGCAATTGCTAGAAATTCGTGAAGACCAGACGGCGAAACGCTATCAAATGCAGAGTGATTTCCTTTTAAATAAAGCAGTTTAAGCATTCGTAATTTATATTAAATTTGCATGATCATTGTGATAGCTCAAGATCGGATTTTTATTGTCCAAACTCTGCCATTTATTTCACTATTAGACAAAAAAACAGTATGCTTACACCTGTAAAAAGGAGCATACATGTATCAAGTACTTGCACGAAAATACCGTCCACGAAATTTCATTGAACTCGTGGGGCAAAACCATGTGTCACGCGCACTTACCAGTGCCTTAGAACGTGGTCGGTTACATCATGCGTATTTATTTACAGGTACTCGTGGCGTGGGTAAAACCACCATTGCCCGTATTTTGGCAAAATGTCTGAACTGTGAAACGGGTGTAACATCAACGCCGTGTGAAGTCTGCCCAACGTGTAAAGCAGTAAATGAAGGCCGTTTTATTGATTTAATTGAAATCGATGCGGCATCACGGACCAAAGTTGAAGATACCCGAGAGCTTCTCGACAACGTTCCTTATGCTCCAACCCAAGGTCGCTTCAAAGTTTATCTAATCGATGAAGTGCATATGCTCTCTACGCATTCATTTAATGCGTTATTAAAGACGTTGGAAGAGCCGCCAGAGCATGTGAAGTTCTTATTTGCAACCACAGATCCACAAAAATTACCGATTACTGTAATTTCACGTTGCTTGCAATTTACTTTGCGTCCTTTAGCGGTGGATGAAATCACATCGCATCTGACCGATATTTTACAAAAAGAACAAATTCAAGCGGAGCAAGATGCGATTTGGCAAATTGCTGAATCGGCTCAAGGTTCACTGCGTGATGCATTGTCACTAACTGATCAAGCGATTGCCTATGGTCAAGGTTCAATTCAGCACCAAGATGTTAAAGACATGTTGGGCCTAATTGACCGTACGATCATTTATGATTTGATTTTAGCCATTCATCAAAATCAGCGTGAACGCGTGAGTGCTTTACTCATGCAATTCCGTCAACAAGCGCTGGATGTTTCGCTGGTATTAGATCAGTTGATTTCAACGTTACATGAACTGGCATTATTACAATACTTGCCAGACTTAGCGTTGAAATATAGCGCTGAGATCAATCAAAAAATTATGCAATTGTCGCAGTTAATTTCAGCTCAAGATTTGCAGTTGTATTATCAAGTCGCATGCAAAGGTCGGGCAGACTTGCAGTTGGCAGTCACGCAAGAGCAAGGTTTTGAGATGTGTGTGCTACGTCTATTAGCATTCCGTCCTTTGCAGCCGAACGAAATATTGGTTTCTGCTGTACAGCAAGAATCAGCCGCACAGCCACCGCTTGCTCAAAATCAAGTTAATACAGTTCAGCCGACTCAAACACAGTCTTTGCAGCAACCCAATACCGTTGTTGAGTCTGCTGCACAGGTTGCCACTGTTGAGCAGCCTGAAGCTGTACCCGCTGTAGACACATCGCCAGCTTTCGATGATTTTGATGATTCACATTATGATGACGATGATGGCTATGTTTCTGCACCTGTAGTCGATGAACCTTCATCTGATGATTTTTTAGATGATCCTGAAGAAGACGCAATAAGCCAAATTTCTACAGCATCTACATCAAATGGCACTCTAGATACGCAAGAGGTTGCACCGGTTGAGTCTGTATCGACACAGCAAAATGACACGCTTGTTATGGATGCCGTGGCAGAAGATACATTATTTGATTTAGATCCGATGCCGAGTACTGAAACTGAAGAAGTTGATGTGAGCGCTATAAATTTTGAAGATATTGCACCTTTAGAACCAACAGCTTTAGAGTCAAAAAGTGTAGAGCCTGAAACAGCTCATCCACATTTGATAAATGCCATTGAACCACAACATGTGGTGAATGAATCAGTTTCGGGTGCTCAAGGCGACAATGGTTTTGATCTAGCATCACCACAAGTTACGCAAAGTTCCGTTTCTTCGGATGCTGTTCAAACGGGTTCATCTTCTACCTTGATGCCACAAGATATTTTGACTTTACAGCCTCAAACCCTTGAAGGTGAGTGGACGGTCGAAAAGTGGGAGTATTGGTTCCGAAATAGTCAACTTTCACCTGCGGTACAAGAGTTGGCGCAGCATGGCATTATGCGCGGTACGATTGACGGTGAATCGACTTTCCATATTCCAAAGCGATACGAAGCTTTAGTGACTCAATTACAGCATGTATTGGAACAAGCCATTCATGCACAATGGTCAAAATGTCGTTTCCATATCAGCTTTGAAGATGTCGAAGAAACCACACCGTATGCTTTACAACATGTCCGCAAAGAAAAAGCCTTTGCACGTGCAAATGAGTTATTACATGCAGAGCCTGTAGTGAAAGATTTGCTCAAAAGCTTTGATGGTGAGTTGCAAAATATCCAGCTCAAATAAGTTTTAAGCTGGATATAAAAATTAAAGTAAAAACTGAGTTAAAGCATCTCGCATATCTTCGGGTATCGAGGTGCTTTTTCGTGTTTGGCGATCAACAAACACATGCACGAAATGTCCTTGGGCTGCAGCCTCATTTTGTCCTTGTTTAAAAATAGCCAAGTCATAGCGCAGTGAAGAATTACCAATTTTTTCAATCGCAACTCCAACTTCAATGATTTCTGGATAGGACAGTTCTTGTAAAAAGCTGCAGGCTGAATCGACCACTAAACCGATGATCGGGGTATTTTGCAAATCAAAACCGGCATGTTGAATCAAGAGTGCATTTGCAGCGGTATCAAAATAGCTGTAATAGGTGACATTATTGACGTGGCCATACATATCGTTGTCTGCCCAACGCGTTTGGATTGGAAATAAAAATCGATAGTTTTGGCGGCGTTTAGTTTCAGGTTTCATCGTTGGTATTTTCTTTATTTCAAATATGAGTGAACTTTAGGCATAAATTGATTGGTAAATCTGGCGAGCGTCTTCAAACTGCAGTTCTCGCGGATTATTTTGTAATAGTCGCGTTTGTAATAATGCGTCTTCTGCTAAACGATCGAGCATATTTTCAGGCACATTGAGTTGGTTGAGTTTAAGCACCAAACCGCTCTGATCTAAATGATTTTGCATATGATCAATAAATAAATCACATAAACCATCGGTACAGCCCGTACTGTATGGGTCTAGCCAACTCATGAGTTCTGCATAATGCTGCTTGGCCTGAGGTGCATTAAACTTTAACACTTCAGCGAGAACCAGTGCATTGGTATGACCATGCGATAGATGAAAGTGTCCACCGAGTGGATAGGCGAGTGCATGGACCGCTGCAACAGGTGCATTAGCAAAGGCCTGACCTGCAAGCATTGAACCGACCAGCATGTGCTGACGCGCTTCGAGGTTATGTCCGTCGTGTAAAACCAGTGCTAAGTTTTTATTTAATAAACGCAAAGCTTGTTTGGCGAGCATATCCGCATACGGATTTTTTTTAATTTTTGATGTATAGGCTTCAATGGCATGCACCATGGCATCGATACCGGTTGCTGCGGTAATGTGTGCGGGAAGATTTAATGTAAAGTTCGCATCGAGGATACAGACATCGGCATACAGTACAGGGGAGACGATACCTGTTTTGGTGGTTTCACCTGTAGTGACGATAGAGATTGGTGTGACTTCAGAGCCGGTCCCTGCCGTTGTCGGAATCAAAATGAGCGGTAAGCGTGGTCGTATTGCATTAGCTACACCATATAAATCACTGATCTGCTGTGTTTGCTTAGGATGAGCCAAAATCGCAATAATTTTAGCCACATCCATTGAACTTCCACCGCCAAAACCAATAATCAAATCTACTTTTTCATTTTTGGCAAATTGAACTGCATCTAAAACTATATGTTCTGCAGGGTCGGCTTGGATACTAGAATAAATTACATAATCTTGATGGATACTTTCTAAAATATCCAAAATGGGTAAATGTAATTGTTGTTGCAACATACCGGGGTCGGTCACAAGCATGACACGTTTGGCTTGAAAGTCGCCTAGGACCTCTCTCAGTTGGGAAATAGAGCCTAAGCCTGAAATAATATTGCTGACGGTTTGAAACTGAAATTGACTCATTGGCTTATCCCTAATTTTTTATATCCAAATAAACATTATTCTTGAGTGTTGATATAGGATTCATCCTGTAAATAACTTAACATAAGACGCTTGAAATAAAAGTAGTCTTGAGGTTGTTATGTCATCCAGCACGCCATATAAGGTGTTGTGTGTTTGTTTAGGAAATATTTGCCGTTCACCTACGGCTGAAGTGGTTCTCAGACATTTTTGTGATGAAGCGCAACTCAATATTCACGTCGACTCTGCGGGTACGAGCAATTATCATCCGGGCAAAGCGCCTGATTTTCGTAGCCAACAGCATGCAAAATTACGAGGCTATAACTTATCTGCATTACGCGCACGTCAGTTAACGGTTCATGATTTTATTGAATTTGATTTGATTTTGGCCATGGACTACGAAAATTTAGACAATATTCAAAACCTCATGCAAAAGGCGCAGCAACAATTGGGTCAACTACGTGCCCAAGTGTCTTTGATGAGTCAACATGATCACCAATATCCGCAACAAGAAGTACCAGATCCGTACTATGGTGGTGATGCAGGGTTTGAACATGTAATAGATCAATGCGAATCTAGCAGTCAGGCTTGGGTCAATTATTTAAAAACTCAGTTACAAGCACAGCAAAAAAAATAAGGTTTAAGAATGCAAATTCAAACACAGGTTCAGCTTAAGCCATTTAATACATTAAGCCTCGATGCTGTAGCATCTCATTATGTACGCGTTCAATCGGTAGAAGATATCCAAGCAGCGCTCGACTTTGCCAAAGCTGAGCAATTAAATATATTGGTGCTTTCAGGGGGCAGTAATATGCTGTTGCCTGAGCAAATACATGCTTTAGTGATGCACATGGATATTCAAGGTATTGAATATGTACAAGACGATGCCGATACACAGACTTTAAAAGTGGGTGCAGGGCAAGTGTGGCATGACTTTGTGCTATGGACGACGGCACACCAGTTTTATGGCTTACAAAATTTAGCATTGATACCCGGTTTAGTCGGTGCTTCACCTGTGCAAAATATTGGAGCTTATGGTGTTGAAGCGGGTGAGTTTATTGAATCTGTACAGGTCTATGACCGAGTAACAGAACAGCAAAGTAGCATTAGCGCTGCCGATTGTCATTTTTCATATCGCCATAGTATTTTTAAAGATGAGCCAGAGCGTTTTATTATTACGCATGTCACGTTTAAACTTTTAAAACATGCAGATTTAAAATTAAATTATGGTGATTTAAAGCAGGCGGTAGGTGAAGACTTAAGTGCAGAAAACCTACAACAACAAGTCATTCATATTCGTCAAACCAAACTCCCAGATCCGAAAGAATTTCCAAATGTCGGAAGTTTCTTTAAAAATCCTGTGATTAGCCAGCAAGCCTTTGACCAAATTGCGCTGCAATTTCCCAATTTACCCCATTACCCACAACCGAATAATGCGGTAAAACTGGCAGCGGGCTGGTTGATTGACCAAGCAGGTTGGAAAGGGAAATCTGTGGGTTCAGTGGGTATGTTCCATAAGCAAGCTTTGGTGTTGGTCAATTATCAGGACGCCACGCTGCAAGATGTACGTACAACTTACAAAGCTGTACAACATGATGTTTTTGAAAAATTTAATATTGAACTACATCCTGAGCCTGTATTATTTGATACAAATGGCTTGATTCGATCTCACGCAGATCAATAAAAACACATAGGTTTTAGATTTATGCATAAAACACATTGGATGGTTCGCTTAGTACAAATTGCCGCAGTGCTATTTGTACTTTTGGGCTGTCTAATGATTTTTATCTATACGCCGTTTTATTCTAAATTGATCGTTAAAAGTTTAAATTATTTCGTTCCTGTAGAAGTCAATCAGCTCGCAGCGCAAAGTCAAAAACTCGGCGCCTTGAGTGATGATGATAACTATGAGCCGGGTTCTGACTTATGGATAGCACGCCAAGCATATTTAAAACTCATGGAGCAAGCCATACAGTCTGATGAGCCTCAAGATTTAACCCTTATACAAGCACGTTATAAGGCGTTACAGCAGCTCATTGAAGAAGAACATGAAAAAGAAAAGAATGATAGTCAAACGGACACACCGAAAGTACCTCTGCTGAATCCTTCTGCGTCCGAGGCGGCATCTTCTGAAGCATTGGCGGAAAATCCTGCTCAAAAAATGAAAGAGCTGCTTGAGCTCAATAGTGCGGAAAATAAAGGACTGATGACTCAATATACAGAGTTCTTAAAAACCCATGAAATTGAGCAAGCGGCTTCAGAAGCGGAACCGATCGATGATGAAACATATCTTGATCTTGCCAAAATGAAAGATAAAACATTAAAGCAGCCAACCGCAGAGCCGTATGCGATTGTGGTGTTAGGTGGTGGTTTAACCTTAGATAAAAATGATAAAGATATCGTAGTGAATGACTACACTCGACTTCGACTGGAAAAAACACTCGATGTCGAACGTGCCAATAAGTTACCGATTGTGCTCAGTGGTGTAGAAGCACCGTATATGCAAGCATGGTTGAAGCAATATGATGTCGATGCGAAATTGCTTGAAGACCGCAGTATGAATACTTGCGAAAATTCGCGTTTTAGTTCGTTGCTTTTACAGAAAAAAGGTGGGGCACCGACGGTTATTTTAATCACTGACCAATATCATATGCCTCGAACACGTCGTTTATTTGCATTAAATGGTATCGAAACCATTCCTGTTGTTGCACCCATGCCAACAACATTAACTACATGGCGACCAAGTGAAAAAAATTATGACCATAGTCGTCGTGCTAATTATGAATTATTAGCCACCTTACGTGACGTTTGGTTTGGCTCAAGTGACTGTCGGGAGGTCCCATAATGTCAGATATCCCATTTCTTAATCCTTCGATTCTTAAACAATTAGATCTTCCTATTCCAAGTCGAGAATTAACCCCACAAGTATTAGAACCTCTAAATTTAAATCGACCTTTTGAGCCTAGTGTTGAAATACAGTCATATCGACGACTTTATGGTTTAGATGCCTTGAACTGTGAACATTGGCAAGGCTATGTAGAAATGCCTTTGTTCAAATTACATGTACAAGTATTTCAACCGAAACTGAAAACTGAAACGGATGTCATTAAAGGCACTGTATTTTTATTGCATGGTTATTTAGAGCATAGTGGAATATATCAGCCGATTATTCGTGAACTCTTAGATCAAGGTTTTAGTGTTTTAACCTATGATTTACCGGGGCATGGTCTAAGTAATGGATCGCCAGCCAGTATTCAAAACTTTGATCATTACCAACAAGTTTTGGAAGCAGTATATCGTTATGTGAAACATGCGGCTCAACTACCAACCCCCTGGTTAGGGATTGGGCAGAGCACGGGTGGAGCGATTTGGCTGCATCATCTGTTAGATTTTGCTGAACATCGCAAAAACCCTTATGTCGAACGGGTTTTATTATTATCTCCGCTGATTCGCCCTGCAAAAACGGCATGGTGGCATAACTCGGTTGGATTAGGCATTATTCGTCGTATTAAACGTGAAGTGCCACGTCATTTTAGACGGAATAATCATAACCCTGAGTTTTTACGTTTTGTCCGTTTAAAAGATCCTCTACAACCACGAATGATGGGGATGGATTGGATTTTGGCCATGTCAAAATGGATGCAGGAGATGGAGGAACGCCCAGCGTGCCGTATTCCAGTGTGGTTAGCGCAAGGCGCACAAGATCAAACTGTAGATTGGCGTTATAACATTGAGTTTATACGTCGTAAATTTCGTTTACAGACGCTTCTCATGCTTGAAGAAGGTTCGCATCAGCTGATTAATGAACGTGCCGATATTCGTGCTGCATTAACAGGTTTGATCCCGGCATTCTTGCATGCTCAATCCAACAGTAAGTCTTATTACTAACTGATGTTACGCACAAACATCAGGAGCGTAATTTGATTTAAATAAAAGTACGATACGCGGGAAGGTCATCCGCAAGTGTTTGAGACTGGACTACTCCTAATCAAAAATGTTTTTGCTATACTTTGAATAATTTGACGCTAGTGAACGAGTTTTGTCGGTGAGGTGCATTGCACCGCAAGATGGTTTCCTTGCGAAGCTTTGCTTCTCATTTTACCAAATGAGAAACAACGTTTCGTAAGAGTACCTCCAGCCGAAGGCTAATCCCTTTATTTAAGCCCTAGATGTAAGACTCCGTCGAATAGGCTTAAAAATTATTTTAAAAAAGCGTATTTACTTTTACGCGCGTAACATCAGTTACTAATTGACGATTGAGCACAGCTTACCTTAATCAGTGTGATGGATCTAGACGAAAAAAAAGAGGCGTAGTCGCCTCTTTTTTTTGGGTGGAGGAATCAGAACTTTTCTAGATGAGCCATATTCCACATACGGAAATAGAAGTTTTCCTCATCTTTATTTTCACAGCTGAGTAACTCCCCATCTTTTAACCAAAAATGTAGCTGTGCATAGTTTTTAATTTCACGGTTATTAATCCGCTGCGCTAGATGGTGCGCACGGATATCAGATGGATGTTGTAAACCTGCTGAGGCAATAAGTTCAGATAAACCATGCATGGTGTTTTTGTGGAAATTAAAAACACGTTCTGCTTTGGTCGGAACATGAATGGCTTTTTGACGGTCTTTGTCTTGTGTCGCAACGCCAACTGGACATTGGTTGGTATGACAGCTTTGAGCTTGAATACACCCAACTGCAAACATAAAGCCACGAGCTGAGTTCACCCAATCTGCGCCAATTGCCATGGTACTGGCAATATCAAAAGCACTAATAATTTTACCACTGGCACCGACTTTAATTTTTGAACGTAAGCCTGCACCGATCAGGGTGTTATTGACAAAGAGTAGGCCTTCACGCAGTGGCGTACCCATATTATCGATTAATTCAATCGGCGCTGCGCCAGTCCCACCTTCAGAACCATCCACTACGATAAAATCAGGTGTAATCCCTGTATGTAACATGGCTTTTACGATACTCATAAATTGCCATGGTTGCCCGATACACAGTTTAAAACCCACAGGTTTGCCTTCTGACAGTTCGCGCAATTGCTGAATAAATTGCATCATTTCAATAGGGGTGCTAAAGGCAGGATGGCTAGATGGAGAGATACAGTCATGTTCACGGCTGACACCACGGATTTGAGCAATCTCTTCGGAAATTTTGTCTTTAGGCAAAATGCCGCCATGGCCTGGTTTTGCACCTTGAGATAATTTGATCTCAATCATTTTGACTTGAGGGTGCTTGGCTTGTTCAGCAAAACGTACAGGGTCGAATTGACCATCAATCGTACGACAACCGAAATAACCACTACCGAGTTCCCAAACAATATCGCCACCATTTTCCAAATGATACGGACTAATACTGCCTTCACCGGTGTCATGGTAGAACTTGCCCATTTTTGCGCCTAAGTTTAAGGCACGAATGGCATTGGCACTTAAGCTACCAAAGCTCATCGCAGAAATGTTTAATATCGATGCGCTATACGGCTGCTTACATTGCTCATTGCCGATATTAATACGGAAAGTTTCAGGAATGGCAGGAATACAAGGTGACAAAGAGTGATTAATAAAGCGGTAATCATTTTGGTAAACATCAACAATTGAACCAAATGGTTTATCTGCATTTTGGTTTTTTGCACGTTGATAGACCAAGCTACGTTGCATACGAGAAAAGGGCAGTGCATCTTGATCAGATTCAATAAAATATTGGCGAATTTCAGGTCGAAATTCTTCAAATAGAAAACGAAAGTGCCCCATGATGGGGTAATTTTTTAAGATCGAATGTTTGTTTTGTATGACGTCATACAAACCCAATAAACTCAAAAGCCCAGTAATGACCCAGATACTATTCAATAAGGTTTGTGGAATGAAATATTGAATATAACGCGGGGAATAACCTAAATGAAAACTCGAAATGAGTAGGAAGATAAAAATACAAGCAAACCAAATGGAATGCCGAGAAAAAAAAGTATTTAGTAGCTTGTGGCGAATAGTTTGCGCTGGACTGGCCATATTTTGAAAAATCTTATTCAGCTCATTTGCTCATAATTTGCCGAGTTTATGCACAATGCTCAAGCTTTAATTTGTTGATTCAGTGTAGCATTTATAAAAAACAACATTGAAGTTGGATGAATTTTTCATTTAAAGCCAAATCAGATAAGAAAAGCAGGAATGTTCTTTAAGAAAATTTGTGAAAAGCAGCGCGGTTCTTGTTATTTCACAGTACGCAAAATGGAGGTTAAAGTGATTTTACTTTCTAAACACGAGGTGCTGAATATGACTATGAAATCTATTCGTTATAATAATGCCGACCTAGCCTGCCTATGTCAGTAATTGATTATAGCCATGAGAAATTAGCGCTATGGCATAAGGTATTCAGCAGATACTTATGCTGTAGTTCCTTTGACCTAAACGACTAAAATTACAAAAATATTCTAAGAAATTATCCAGTCCCAGCGTTGGGACTTTTTTATGTGTTGGTATTTTAATGGAAAATCTAAGCAAAAAATTAAGTGCTAAATATTTATTATGAAATAAAAGTTGCTACCTCAAATTTAATATTTCAGGTAGCAGAAAGTCTGAGATCGGTTTAGTCATTGCGTTGTTGTACAACCATAGCGACTTCTTCAGGTTCAATTTTCTGAATCTTTTTACCAAAACTACGCAGCCACCATGTTAACTGAGAGGTAAAAGGTACTGTTGCACTAACTTCCACCCAGCCATCTTCGGTTTTTTGAATCACTTGATCTTTACTTAGCTGACTTTCTTCAAAATAAACCGCCTCTGCTTCAGACATTGTTAATTTGAGCTGAATCATTTCAGTCGGCTTATTGAAGTCCACACGGAAGCCAAGCGCTCCAGAGTCAATATAGACATCGATATCAAAATCGACAGGGTGTAATGCACGTGAATTTAAGACCGTAGCAGATTTAAAACGATGTAAAGCAAAGGTTTGGATGTCTGTTTTGTCATGACGTGTACAAACCAAATAGATAATAGCACCTTTTTGGACCAAAGCCAGTGGATTTAAAATATAGGTCTTTTCTTCACTTTGTTGTCCACGACCTTGATAAAGACATTCGAGTTGTTTGTCTTGTAGTAAGCCTTCATAAATCGATTGCTGTGCTGCTTTTTCAACCACAGGAGGAATCAATGGCTGAGTAGCTGGCACGATTCGCACGCGGTTAATCCACTGACGGACATTATTTTGCGACGACAAACTTCGACGTGCGAGATCAAACCAAGGATTCATTTCTTCAATTAAGCTCGGTGGAAGCAAATGTTTTAAGTGCTCCTCAACCATCATAAAGGTGACCGCTTGTGAGCTAGTCATATGAGGCAAGCTTTGAATTGGTGCATCGGAACGCCAACGCCAGCCTTGAGGGGTTGTTTTACTGCTCTCAATTGGGAAACGTAGAGAAATTTGATTTAAGTCACGCTGAATGGTGCGTAGGCTGATATCAATGCCTTCACGGTTCAGTATTTCTTGTAATTCACGCGTACCCATCCACTTACCTGTGGACAGTCGTGAAAGAATTTGCCACTGACGATAGAGGCTGTTCGACGTTTCTTTTTCTTGTGAAGACATAATCTAGTGCTTGAACTTGGACTTAAATGAATAAAATGATGTTGTGGGACACAATAAGAAATCTTCCTGCGTTAAGCAAGTCTTCATCTGAAAAAACTAAGATGATTTTAATAACGCAATTTGACACAACTTGAGCAGTTACATGCTGTACCACTTTGCAAAAATGATGCATAAATAATCAAAGAGAAGCAGCATATGTATTGATGGCATATATATTGCTTTATCTGATTTACAAAACATGAGAAAAATATGGAGTTGCTATGCTGAAAGAAAATCGTAATACAACTTCAAATGGAATTGAGGGTTATGAGGCAAAGTTGGTCAATACTTCTGTCTCTACATTAAAAAATTTACCTCTTGCTCGAGGACATGCGCTGTTTAATCAATTCAATTCGGATTTTTTTAATGAAATGCGCGACAGCAAAACGGTAGCTAAAGAATCATGCCAACGGATAGAGCAGTGGTTATCACAGCATACACTTGATGAATTAAAACAACTAAATCAGGTAGCAAAACAACATTTTCTCTATGAGGGTATTACCTTTACAGTGTATGGCGAAGATGAAGGCATTGAACGCACTATTCCTTATGATCTTATTCCTCGTGTGATTACACGAATGGAATGGAATAATTTATCACTGGGCTGCGCACAGCGCGTGAAAGCTCTCAATCTGTTTTTACATGATGTTTATCATCAACAAGATATTTTAAAAGAAGGAATTATTCCTGAACTGCAAGTTTTAACGCATGAAGCCTATTTGCCACAAATGTATATGCATGAGCTAAAAGGTAAAATTTATAGCCAAATCAGTGGCATTGATATCATACGTGATCAATCAGGCGAATTTTACGTCCTTGAGGATAATCTTAGAACACCGTCGGGTGTGTCATATATGCTGGAAAGCCGTAAGATCAGTCAAAAACTGATGCCTGAACTTTGCCAGCAAAGCAACATTATGGGGATTGAGCAGTATCCGCAGCTTTTACGTGAAATTCTTGCAGAAAATGCTTACGTCGATAACCCGTTTATCGTGGTTTTAACCCCAGGGCGTTTTAACAGTGCGTATTATGAACATGCCTTTTTGGCAAGGGAGATGGATGTAGCCTTAGTGACATCGCGTGACCTTTATGTAGAAAACGATAAGGTTTATGTGAAAACCATCAAAGGTCGACAACAGGTTGATGTAATTTATCGTCGTGTGGATGATGCTTTCCTCGATCCATTATGTTTCAAACCTGACAGTACTTTGGGCGTAGCAGGGCTCATGTCAGCGTATATGCAACATAATGTGGTCATTGCAAATGTACCGGGAACAGGCGTAGCAGATGATAAATCGATTTATCCTTATGTGGATAAAATGATTCATTTCTACTTAGGCGAACAAGCGATTCTGAAAAATGTGCCGACCTATCAATGTCGTGAGCAGAACGACTTAGACTATGTGCTGTCGAATATCGAAAAATTGGTAGTAAAAGAAGCACAGGGTTCAGGTGGATACGGTATGCTGATCGGTCCACAAGCCTCTTTACAAGAATTAAATAGCTTTAAAGATAAAGTGGCCGCAGCACCACATCTATATATTGCACAGCCGACTTTAAAATTATCTGTCAGCCCAACCCTAAGTGAGGCCGGTGTTTCGGAACGCCATATCGATTTGCGTCCATTTGTACTGAGTTCTCCATATCGAACTGAAATTGTACCGGGCGGCTTAACTCGTGTCGCAATGCAAGCAGGTTCATTGGTGGTGAATTCTTCGCAAGGCGGCGGTATTAAAGATACGTGGGTAGTAGACGATTTACGCTCATAGCACTCCAGTGAGAAGGAGCAAAACATGATTTTATTAAACAGTAATGCAGAACATATTTTTTGGTTGGGACGTTATTTAGCACGTACTCAATATTTATGCAGTATTTTTCCATTTCAAGATATCGATACGGCATTGAACTATGCACATGCTTTTTGTTTGCCAGCATTTGATGCCGACTCAATGAATGAGTTAGTTTTAAATGCGGAGCAGCCGGCGTCATTTTCCAGCCAATTTCAATATGCGCAAAGTAATATTCAAGATTTAAGGGGTGTGCTTTCAGCAAAAAGTTATGCAGAACTCAGCCGTTTAATTCGCAATGCGAGTGATAACCCGGGTTATATCTGTGACGTGGTAACAGATTGCCAAGATGTTTTAGAGTCCGAATCTGAAGATGTATTTTTATTTTTTAGTTTAGGACAAGCCATAGAGCAGCTTGATCGCCAGTTACGCATGCAGCAAGACATTCAACACACCCTTGCGAAGATTGAACATATCGTAATCGCTTTAGTTCAGTTTGGCTGGGAAAGTGTGCAAGAGGCATGGCAGGCACTAAAGCAACAACCGAATAGCCAAAATTTTTACCATTTCAGTGATCATATCCAAAATATGTTTGAGGTGGTTGTATGAGGCTCATGATCAACCATCAGACCCATTATGTTTACACTGATGTGGTTAGCAGAAGCATTCAATATATCAAAATGACCCCATCCACTAATGTGCATCAACAGGTGCAAAATTGGGATGTGAGTGTGCCGGGGCAACGTGATATGCAATTGGATACTTTTGGTAATGTGTGGTTGACCACAACGCAGCGCGAACCTTATCTTCAAATGACCATTATGGCGCAGGGCATCGTAGAGATGAATTTGAGTTCAAATGATTCAAATGCGGATGAGTTAAACCCGAAATTGTTTTTACAGCCAACGCAGAGTACGCAGTGCGATATTCACATGAAAAGTTTTGCCGACTGTTATGTCCCTCGTATCAATCGTGCCAATCTGATTCGTTTGGCTGAAGCGATCTTGGCGCATATTCCCTATGTTTCTAATCAGACATCTGTACGTACTTCTGCAATAGATGCTTTTCATTATAAGCAAGGGGTATGTCAGGATCATAGTCATGTCATGATCGCAATGTGTCGTTATTTGGGTATTCCTGCACGATATATTTCTGGGTATTTATTTGTACCGAATAGTAGCCACCTTTCCAGTCACGCTTGGGTAGAAGTCTATATCGAAAATAAATGGTATTGTTTTGATGTCAGTAATCAGTTATTTACACCACAATCACATATTTATGTCGCGATTGGGCGGGATTACTGGGATGTAGCTCCTGTTCGAGGGGTTCGTGATAAAGGTGGTACTGAGTCAATGAGCTCAATTGTACAAGTGTTGAGTTGTTAATCATTTGAGGGATAAAAATGACCTATTGTTGTGCATTACGATTAAAAGATGGCATGGTGTTTATCAGTGATACACGTACAAATGCAGGAGTTGACCATATTTCAGTTTTTCGTAAACTTTATACCTTTGGTGTTGCGGGTGAGCGATTTATTACCATCCAAACCTCTGGGAATTTAGCTACTACACAAGCGGTCATCGGGCATTTACAAAACAGACTAGAAGTCAAACAAGAGCCGAATCTATATAGTGTAAATACGATGTTTGAAGTGGCAGAACTGGTCGGACATACCTTAAAAAAAGTTATCTCTGATGTCACCTCAGATATTTTAGAACAAAGTAATTATTACTGTAGTTTATTAGTAGGTGGTCAAATTGGTAGCGCTGATATGCAGCTATATAATATCTATCCGCAAGGTAATTTTATATGTGCAACACCGGATACCCCATATTTTCAAATTGGTGAAAGTAAATATGGTAAGCCGATACTTGACCGAACTTTGCGTTACGATATGCCGCGCGATGAAGCAATGCGCTGCAGTTTAATTTCTTTTGATTCAACGATACGCTCAAATGTGTCTGTAGGTATGCCATTAGATGCTTTGGTTTATAAAAAAGACAGTTTAGAAATACCTACTGGTAAACGCATTTATGAAGAAGACCCATACTTCACCATGATCAGTAAAGGCTGGTCAGAAGCATTGCGTCAGGGCTTAATCGAATTGGCAAAACCAACAGCTGACTATTTTCAATGACGATTTGATCAAAGAATAGATCAATTTAAAAAGCGAATAAAAAAGCGAGATAAAAGAAAGCCCAGATTTGATCTGGGCTTTGTAATTTGGCTAATTAAGCTAATTTACGTACAGGGCGCGCGCTCATACGGCATAATAATTCATAGCCAATAGTTCCGTTCGCTTCTGCAACGTCGTCTACTAGACGGTCTTTGCCCCAAAGCTCAACTTCAGTACCTATTGGTGCATGTATACCGGTGATATCAATCGCAATCATATCCATAGCAACACGGCCAATTACACGCGCTCTCTGACCGTGGATCGATACATAGTTTTGTTTAGGGAAGGCACGTGGATAACCGTCACCATAACCAATCGACACAATCGCAAGATCCATTTCTTGTTCTGCAACGAAAGTCGATCCATAACCCACAGATTCACCAGCTTGAATGGTATTTAAAGCAATCACTTCAGCGGTAAAGGTCATCACCGGTTTAAGATCTAAGGCTTCTACAGAACGATCTGCGAAAGGTGTCGCGCCATAAAGCATGATGCCTGGGCGAACAAAATCAAAATTCAGTTCTGGCCATTTGAAAATTGCAGCTGAGTTACAGCACGAACCCATGATTGGCGCACAGGCTTCTTTTACGTGTAAAAATTGTTCACGTTGTTGGTCATTTAGTGGATGATTTTCTGCGTCAGCATTGGCAAAATGCATAGTCAGTACGCAAGTAAAACCTTCCGCCTTTAAAGCATTAATGACATCAATAATTTCAGGCACTTTAAAACCTAAACGGTTCATACCGCTGTTGAGTTTAACCCAAACTTTCAGACCTTGAGCGATATAGGCATCTTTATGCTCACGTAACCAATCTAGTTGTTGCTGATGATGCACCACACATTCAATTTTTTTATCGATGATAATTTGCATTTCATCATCTGAAAAAATCCCTTCAATGAGTGTAATTGGCTGTTCATAACCCAGTTCGCGAATTTCTAAAGCTTCTTCTAGGCAGGCAACACCAAAGGCATCACTGTCTTTTAAGGCTGCTAAGCAGTCTTTAACTCCATGTCCATAAGCATTAGCTTTCACCATACTTACAATTTTAGCGGTTGGGGCAAGTTGTTTGACACGGTTTAAATTATATTGAAGTGCTTGTTGATCAATATAAACTGTAGCTTGGCGCACCCTAAATACTCCTACAGGGTCGATGAATTAATGGATGATAAAGAGTCTTTACTCTTCATCATCATACTGAGCATAAAACTCAGGGGAGAGGTTACTAAATTTGGTGTATTGACCTTCGAAGGCAAGACGCACAGTACCAATTGGACCGTTACGCTGTTTACCAATAATAATTTCTGCAGTACCTGCTTCTTTAGACTCTTTGTTATAAACCTCGTCGCGGTAAATAAACATGATCAAATCGGCATCCTGCTCGATCGCACCCGATTCACGTAAGTCGGACATCACTGGGCGTTTATTAGGACGGTTTTCCAGTGATCGGTTCAACTGTGACAGTGCAATTACTGGGCAGTGCATTTCTTTAGCCAGTGCTTTTAAGCTTCGGGAAATTTCCGAGATCTCGCCAACACGGTTATCACCCATACCGGGTACTTTCATAAGCTGCAAGTAATCGACCATGATACACCCGAGTTTACCGCCATGCATTTTTGCAATTCGTCGAGCACGGGCACGTACTTCCGTTGGCGGTAGTGCAGATGAGTCATCGATATACAAATTCTTTTCTTGTAGATGCACAATAGTACTGGTCACTTTTGACCATTCATCAGCATCCATTTTACCTGCACGCAAATGCCCTTGATGTACACGACCGAACGATGAAATCAAACGCATTGCAATTGAGTCTGCAGGCATCTCCATGGAATAAACCAGAGCGGGCAGGTTGTTATTAAACAGCACACTTTCAACCAAGTTCATGGCAAAAGTGGTTTTACCCATCGATGGACGGGCCGCTACAATAATCAAATCGCCTGCTTGCATACCTGAGGTTTTATTATCTAGTTCTACAAATCCAGTGGTTAAACCCGTGATACTGCCTTCAGTTTGTGAAAGTTCATTCAACTTATCAAAAACACTAGCAACGACAGAGTTAATAGCTTTAGGGCCTTGTGCTTTGGCGTTGTTGTTGTGTTGCTCGGCAATCGAGAAAATATTGGTTTCTGCTAGATCTAAAATTTCACTGACCGTACGACCTTTGGTGTCATAGGCATTTTGTAAAATTTCTGAGCTGACTTTAATCATGCTGCGTAAAGTGGAAAATTCTTTAATTTTTGCAGCATAAGTTTCAAGGTTATAGAAACTTGAAGGTGAATCTGACATCAGTTGCATCAGATATTCTTCGCCACCAGCAGCATCGAGCAAGTTTTGTTTAATCAGCCAATCATTGACCAAGACAGCATCATAAGGTGAGCTATCTTTTGATAGCTGGTCGATGGCACGGAAAATATATTTATGACGTGTCGCATAAAAATCAGCTTCAGTCAGTACATCACCCACTTGCTCAAAAGATTCTGCAACGGTCATCAGTGCAGCAAGCACGGCTTGTTCAATCGCAAGGTTATGGGGTGGGGTACGAAACTCTTTCAACGAACTTTGTTCTGTGGTTTTTGCTGTTGGCGTAGAGTTTGGCTTGATGGCATTCGCCTGTGACATAAAAATCCCTGATGCTGAAACCATTTAATGTGATGGAAATGGGTGCTAATTACAGTTTTTTCAACTCTTCATTGAACTGAAATGATAGGCGTTTTCTACAGAAATGCGAACAAGTATTTCCGATTAATTCGTCATACATTGAATTGAATGAAGAGTTAAAAATATAAAAAAGTTGGAGCACTATTTTTTACAGATAAAAAAAGAGCATGCGTAAGCATGCTCTTTTCTTTGCAAGAAATTACTCAGCTACGATAGTAACTAGAACTTCTGCAACAACATCATGATGCAATTGGATTGCGATGTTGAATTCACCAGTGTTGCGAAGCGCACCATTTGGTAAACGAACTTCTGCGCGGTCTACAACAAGACCAGCATTAGTTAACGCGTCAGCGATGTCACGAGTACCGATAGAACCGAATAGTTTACCTTCGTCACCAGCTTTAGCAGTGATCACGATGTTAACTTCGTTCAATTGGTCAGCACGTGCTTGAGCAGCAGCTAATACTTCAGCTTCTTGTTTCTCAAGTTCAGCACGACGAGCTTCAAATGCAGCAGTGTTAGCTTCAGTAGCAGCAACTGCTTTACCTTGAGGGATAAGGAAGTTACGGCCGTAACCAGCTTTAACTGAAACTTTATCGCCTAATTTACCAAGGTTTTTAATGCGTTGTAATAAGATAATATCCACAGCTCAACCTCACTTATGATTGTCAGTGTAAGGGATCAAAGACAAGTAGCGAGCTTGTTTGATAGCAAGCGCTAATTGACGTTGGTAACGAGCTTTAGTACCTGTAATACGGCTAGGAACAATCTTGCCGTTTTCAGTGATGTACTGTTTTAAAGTGTCGATATCTTTGTAGTCGATGTACGTAACGTTCTCAGCTGTAAAGCGGCAGAACTTGCGACGACGGTAAAAACGTGCCATGTTATGTTCTCCTTATGCTTCAGCAGAGTCTTGAGCTTGTTGTGCTTCTTCACGTTGAGCTTTACGCGCACGTTTTTCTTCAGCACTCTTAGCCAATAGTGACTCTTCAGTGATAGCGTTTTCACGACGGATGATAAGGCTACGAATGATTGCATCGTTATAACGGAACAATTCTTCTAGCTCATCAAGAGTAGTTTGACCACACTCAACATTCATAAGAATGTAGTGAGCTTTGTGGATCTTGTTGATTGGGTAAGCCAATTGACGACGGCCCCAGTCTTCAAGACGGTGGATTTGACCTTCAGCTTCTTTGATGTGAGTTAGGTAACGTTCTACCATACCCACAACTTGATCGCTTTGGTCTGGATGTACCAATAGTACGATTTCGTAGTGACGCATTGTCAGCTCCTTACGGTTTAGGCAGCCCCAATCATTAATTGATTGAAGCAAGGAGTCACAACCAAAGTTGTGTCGCAAAGTTTGCGAAGCGTGAATTTTAGAGCGTTTAGGTTTGAAATACAAGGCATACACCTAAAAAGGCTTAATTATTTTGTGGTTTAATGACTATCTTTAATACACAGCTAGAATCGGATGCAGATTGTAAAATAGGAGATATGTTTTTAATTGCGGGGAGCTTATCTTGTATTTGATGAGTTACGATCATATAGACGTTGTAATGATATAAATTTGATTTAAATTAAAGATCTTTTGTCATATTTGATTGTAGATATCGATTTGAATGCTAATACGAATATGAAATATTTTTGTACTTGTCTGAAATCTATTGTACATGGGTGGATATAGGGAGAATCAGCGTTAAAACAGTTTTAGTATGTATAGCAGTATTTCGACTTAAATTTTTGCTTTGCATTGAAGATGCCTAGAAATAAAAAAAGATAGAGTAAAACTCTATCTTCTTTAAAAAAATACAATTGGCTTCAGAGGGGCAGTGGAAGTAAAACTAAAAATTAAACTAATCACTGTGATCAATTTGACTGAAAACATGAAATATTGTTTTGCCCAAATTTGATCATCTTCAGCTTTGAATCCTTGAATGGTCAGATAAATCCAATAAAGACTTAAGGCATTCAGGACAATCATATAAATCCAATTTGCATAACCAAAAAAGAATAAACCATTCATGGTCATGCAGAACAAAAACACATAAACCAAAGACTCAACTTTGGTACGGTGAATTGAACGAGCTACAGGTAAAATTGGAATTCCTGCATTTTTGTAGTCATCAAATCGGTAAACTGCAATTCCCCAAGAATGAGGCATTTGCCAAAATGCATAACCAATAAAAATCAGTAATGCACCTAAATCAAACTGGTTTGCAACAGCCGTATACCCGATTACAGGTGGCGCTGCGCCAGAAAGACTGCCGATAATGGTTTGATGGATTGTTGTTCGTTTTGTCCATAAGCTATAAAAACCAACGTATACGACAAAACCAATAACAGCAAAAAGAAAAGCGTAAGCATTTACCCAGAACCATAAAATGCTAAAACCAATTACACCTAAAACTAAAGCAAAAACTAAAGCAACAGGAATCGAAATTGATTTTTTTACCATCGCACGATTTTGTGTGCGTTGCATTTTTGAGTCGATGTCTTGGTCAATAACGTTATTGACAACACATCCAGAAGCGACCACAAAGAGGGTGCCTAAGAGGGTAAGAAGCAAAAGGAGGAAATCTACAGAACCTTGGGCAGCTACAAAGTAGCCACCCAAAGCGGTAACAAAGTTACCAAAGAGAATTCCTGGTTTAGTCAGGAATAAATACTTTTTCAGCATGACGACCAGTTTAGATCATCATGTTGAAGTGAAGGTAGTTCATAATCCACACAGAACCTACTAAAAGGATAGCAATTGTGAGGATTGTATAAACAAATGCAATCACGTTCCAGCGTTGCTCTGAAGAAGAGTTCATATGCAGGAAGTAAACTAACTGAATAAGAACCTGAGCAACCGCAGTAATCGCGATTACGGCAACCAATAGACCACGGCTAAAACCACCTGCCATTACCATACCGAATGGAATTACGGTAAGTAGAACAGAAAGGATAAAACCGATTGTATATTGTTTAACGTTACCGTGAGCTGCACCAGCAGAGTTATGATCGTGACTCATTAGATAACTCCCATCAAGTAAACAACGCTGAATACACAGATCCAAACGATGTCAAGGAAGTGCCAGAACAAGCTTAGGCAAGCAAGACGACGAGTGTTTGGAAGTGTCAAACCATATTTCTTGATTTGGAACATCAACACAAGCATCCATACCAAACCAGAAGTTACGTGAATACCGTGCGTACCAACTAAAGTAAAGAACGCAGATAAAAACGCACTTGTGCTTGGGCCATGACCAGCATGAACTAAATGATTGAACTCATAAAGTTCCATGCCAATGAAGGCTGCACCAAATACCCAAGTAACTGCTAACCAAGTTAAAACTTGACCAACATTTTTCTTGTATGCTGCAAGAACAGCAAAACCAAAAGTTACAGAAGAGATAAGAAGGGCGAAAGTTTCAGTTAAAACGAAACCTAAAGATTCACCAAACAGCTCTTGTGCACTTGGCGTACCCACTGGAACGTGGCTACTTAATACAGCGAACGCGATGAAGAGTGTCCCGAAAAGAACCAAGTCACTCATCAAGTAAGTCCAGAAACCAAAGACAGTGATGTCAGTATCATCGTGATGATGATGTTCGTCATGTCCGTGGTTGTCGTGATGAAGTACTTCAGCCATTGTCTTAGTCCTTCTTCAAATGTTTTTCAAGAAGCGCGTAGCGTTCATTTTCAATACGTTCAACTTCTGCAGCTGGAACATAGTAGTCAACTTTCTTAGTGAAAGAAGAAACGATGAAGCTGATAATTGAAGCAATGAAAGTTACAACGACTAACCACCAGATATGCCAGATTAATGCGAAGCCCATAACTGTAATAAACATTGCAATTACGAAACCTGCCGCACGGTTTGTAGGCATATGGATGTCTTCGTATGTAGTTGGCTTAGCGTAAGCAACACCATTTTCTTTGTCAGTCCAGAAAGTATCAATACCATTGATCTTTGGAAGATAAGCAAAGTTATAGAATGGTGAAGGAGATGAAGTAGCCCACTCAAGAGTACGACCATCCCAGATATCGCCAGTAACGTCCATGTTGTCTTTGCGTTGAAGGAAACCAACAACGATTTGCATAACAAAACAGAAGATACCGATAGCAACCAATACAGAACCAAATAAAGCGATCGCTAAGTACGGATCCCATTCAGGGTTGTCATATGTATTCAAACGACGAGTCATACCCATGAAACCAAGGATATAAAGTGGCATGAATGCAAAGTAGAAACCGAAGAACCAGAACCAGAACGCTGCTTTACCCCAAGTTTCATTCAATTTCCAACCAAACATTTTTGGCCAGTAGAAAATGATACCCGCGAACATCGCGAACACTACACCACCAATAATTACGTTATGGAAGTGAGCGATAAGGAATAAAGAGTTGTGTACTAAGAAGTCCGCTGGTGGAACTGCCATTAATACGCCTGTTAAACCACCAATACCGAAAGTCACAAGGAAGCCAAGTGTCCAAAGCATTGGAGTTGTATAGGTGATGCGGCCCTTGTACATGGTGAATAACCAAGAGAAGATTTTCACACCAGTTGGGATCGCAATGATCATGGTCATGATACCGAAGAACGCGTTAACGTTGGCACCAGCACCCATTGTAAAGAAGTGGTGAACCCAAACAACCAGTGAAAGAACACCAATTGCTACAGTTGCGTACACCATAGATTTGTAGCCGAACAACGCTTTGCGTGAGAACACAGCAGTAACTTCTGAGTAAATACCAAAAGCAGGTAATACCAAGATGTAAACTTCTGGGTGACCCCAAGTCCAAATCAAGTTTACATATAACATTGGGCTACCACCCATGTCATTTGTAAAGAAGTGGAAGCCGAAGTAACGGTCAAGTGAAAGCATTGCAATAGTCGCAGTCAAAACTGGGAAAGTTGCAACGATAAGCACTACAGTAACTAATGCAGTCCAAGTGAAAATAGGCATGTCCATAAGTTTCATGCCAGGCGCACGCATTTTGATGATGGTAACGAAGAAGTTAACACCAGTAAGAAGCGTACCTAGACCAGAAACCTGAAGTGCCCAGATATAGTAGTCTACACCTACGCCTGGAGAGTATTCGATGCCAGAAAGTGGAGGGTAAGCCATCCAACCTGTTGCAGCGAATTCACCAATTGCAAGAGAAGCCATCATCAAGCCCGCAGCGCCGGCGAATAACCAGAAGCTAAGAGAGTTTAATAATGGAAATGCTACGTCACGTGCACCAATTTGAAGTGGTACAGCAACGTTCATTAAACCAACAACTAGACCCATTGCTACGAAGAAGATCATGATTACGCCATGGGCAGTAAAGATCTGGTCATAGTGTTCTGGGTGTAAGTAACCTTCACCGCCACCTTTTGCAAGGAACAGTTGAAGACGCATCATAATCGCATCGGCAAAACCACGCACAAGCATGACAATTGACACGAGGATATACATGATACCAATTTTTTTATGGTCTACAGATGTGAACCATTCGTTCCACAAGTAGCCCCATTTTTTAAAGTAGGTGATACCAGCAACAATTGCGATACCGCCAAGGATCATCATTGCAACAGTAACCAACACGATTGGGTCGTGTGGAATTGCATCTGGTCCTAACTTACCTAATAAGCTCATGTCTTATTCCCCTGCAACAGTCGCATGTTCAACGCCTGCATGAGCTTCAGAAGCAGCAGCTTCGTGTCCAACAGTAGCTGTATGATCAGCACCGTGGTAGTTGCTCATGTATTTGTTAATCACTGATTCGAACAATTTAGGTTCAACTGAAGAATAGTAAGTCACTGGGTGTGGCTTAGTAGGGTAAGGCTTCATTGCTTCAGCTAGAGCCTTCTCTTCAGGAGTAGTTGCTTTGGCAACTAAAACTTCGATCTGGTGTTTAGAACGGTTGCCGTCACGTAAGGTTGCAAATTCAGCTTGGTCTAAAACAGTTTTTTGAACCGCTTCAGGATTAACTGAAGAACCATTACCAGCTTTAACAGCAGAAACCCATTCAGCAAACTGAGCATCAGTCACAGCATGTGCACGGAAGCGCATTTGTGAGAAGCCATAACCTGAATAGTTAGAAGAGAAACCACGGAAGCCTTCAGCAGGACTAGTTTCATCAGCTAATAAGTTCAAGTGAGTTTGCATACCTGCCATAGCATAAATCTGACCACCTAACGCCGGAATGAAAAATGAGTTCATTGTGAAGTTAGATGTTAAACGAAGGCTTACAGGAGTTTTCTCAGGGAAGCGGATCTCGTTGACAGTCGCGATGCCTTGTTCAGGGTAGATGAAGATCCATTTAAATTGTTCAGCAATAACTTGAACAGTTAAAGGAGCTTTATCTGACTCGAGTGGACGGTAAGGGTCATACTTGTGGGAACCCCACCAAGTTAACCAAGCTAAAATAGCGATAATAATTACGGGAATACCCCAAACTACAACTTCAATTGCAGTCGAGTGTGCCCATGTAGGTGCATAGTCTGCATCTTTATTTGACGCGCGATATTTCCAACCAAACCAAAGAGCCATAAGTGCTGATGGAATAACTACCAACAACATTAGGTAGATCGCAGTAAGCATGAGGTTTGACTGACCTTCAGCAACTGGACCTTTTGAGTTTAGAAGTACCATATCACCACCACACCCAGTTAAGAGTGCAGCGATCGCAGATAAAGACAATACAGCTAAAATTGTTTGTCTCATTTTACAACCTCGGTGAAGAGTCCCATTCCCTAATTTTTAAAATTGGGATAGCGAATAAAGTGTCGCATGATTGTGATTTTTCAGATATGAAAAAAAGTTCACAATGATGTGACACCGCTACGTTGTAGGGCATTATGCCTGATATCGGCAAACTAAGCTATACATAAAGATGCTTTAAATGACTGTATTAAAACCCTATTTTGTTGGTCGGGATTGTGTTTTTTTTATCTGAATTTTTTTTTAATTTCAATGTAATGCACAAAAAAGGGATGAGAAATTCATCCCTCAATAAAAGTGAAAGTTATTGGTTTATTACCTTGGTTTTTGCTAACTTGTCATGCAAAGTTTGACGCTTTTTGCCGAAAATAAAAACGGAATCAATGATTGCACTTAAAGGCATCGATAAAAAGTTCAGAAAAATAAATAAAACACTACGTAAAGTGAAGCCACGCATGAGGTTTACAGGTTGGCTGGTTTCAGCATCTACGATTTTAATTTTGGTGATTTTTTTACCAATACTTTGACCAGATTTAGCAATCAAATACGCTTGAATGAAAAGCATAATGAAGAGGTAAGCAAACATTGCAATCCAAGCTTGGTTGGGAAACATCTCAACCATTTGTGTTTGTAGTGCTTGTAAAACATTAGGGTCTGCATTTGGGGTCATCACAGCTTGCATAAACTGTTCATTTAGATTGGCAAATTGTGTCTTTTCACTTGGATTAAAAAATGCCGTTAAGATAAAAGTAGCAGGTATCCAAAGCAGTAAATCAACGATCTTAGCCAAAACACGTTTAGGAATACTGGCTAGGCTTGTTTGCAATTGTACAGCCTGAGGTTGTGTATAGGTATTTGATGGCGTAGTTGTAGTTTGATTTGATTCGAATGCTATCGGTGCTATATAACCTGCAGGCATATAAACCAACTGACCTTGAGTGAGTTCACCCAAAGCTTTCCATTCGGTCATACCTTGGTGCCAAACCAAGTCCGTGAGTAACACTTGTTGGCTCGCGAGCATTTGGTTAAGTTGTTCTAAGGTATAGGGACCAGCTTGTTGGTTATTTCGTGCCAAGTAAATCTGCATAAAACTAAAATCTCAAAAAACGTCTGTAAAAGTATAAATAAAAAAAAAGACCCACATGTGGGTCTTTTTTTAACACAGTTTATTAAGCTTGTTGAGCTTTTTCTTCAGAAAGGAAGAACCAAGTGTCTAATACTGAGTCTGGGTTAAGCGAAACAGACTCAATGCCTTGTTCCATTAACCATTTAGCTAGGTCAGGGTGATCTGAAGGGCCTTGACCACAAATACCTACGTATTTGCCAGCTTTACGACAAGCATGGATTGCCATAGAAAGAAGTGCTTTAACGGCTGGATCACGTTCATCAAATAGGTGAGAAACGATACCAGAGTCACGGTCTAGACCGAGTGTTAACTGAGTTAAGTCGTTAGAACCGATAGAGAAACCGTCGAAGTGTTCAAGGAACTGTTCAGCCAATAATGCGTTAGTTGGAAGTTCACACATCATGATCACTTTAAGACCGTTTTCACCACGTTTAAGACCGTTAAGCGCTAACAATTCAATAACACGTTTCGCTTCAGCAACAGTACGTACGAAAGGAATCATGATTTGAATGTTCGTTAAGCCCATTTCGTCACGTGCTTTTTTCAGTGCGCGGCATTCAAGTTCGAAGCAGTCACGGAAATTGTCAGACACATAACGGCTTGCACCACGGAAGCCAAGCATTGGGTTTTCTTCTTCAGGTTCGTATAACTTACCACCGATTAAGTTTGCATATTCGTTTGACTTAAAGTCAGACATACGAACAATCACTGGTTTGTCAGCAAACGCTGCAGCAAGTGTAGAAATACCTTCAACTAGTTTTTCAACATAGAATTCGATAGGAGATGCATAACCCGCAGTACGTGACATTACAGCAGCACGAGTTTCACGTGGTAGGCTGTCAATATTAAGCAATGCTTTAGGATGTACGCCGATCATACGGTTGATGATGAACTCAAGACGAGCAAGACCAACACCTTCGTTAGGAATTTGAGCAAAGTCAAATGCGCGGTCAGGGTTACCTACGTTCATCATAATTTTGAACGGAAGTTTAGGCATAGATTCGATAGAATTACGTTGGATTTCAAAGTCCAAAGCACCTTCGTAAATAAAGCCTGTGTCACCTTCAGCACAAGAAACAGTCACTTCTTGACCGTCAGTCAATACTTCAGTCGCATTACCACAACCTACGATTGCAGGAACACCAAGCTCACGTGCAATAATCGCAGCGTGACAAGTACGGCCACCACGGTTAGTGACAATCGCAGCTGCACGTTTCATTACTGGTTCCCAATCTGGGTCAGTCATGTCAGATACAAGTACGTCGCCGTCTTGAACTTTGTCCATTTCTTTGATCGAAGTCACGATACGAACGCGACCAGAACCAATACGTTGACCGATTGAACGACCTTCACAAATCACATTACCTTTTTGTTTAAGCAGGTAACGCTCCATTGTGCCTACGTTTTGGCGGCTCTTCACAGTTTCAGGACGTGCTTGAACGATATAGATTTGGCCATCATCGCCATCTTTCGCCCATTCGATGTCCATTGCTGAACCGTAATGGTTTTCAATGATCAATGCTTGTTTAGCAAGTTCTTGAAGTTCGTGGTCATTTAAAGCGAATTGTTGGCGATCTGCTTTTTCAACGTCTACAACAACCACTGACTTACCTGCAGCGCCTTCTTCACCATAAATCATTTTTTGGTGTTTAGAGCCAAGGTTACGGCGTAATACAGCGTGTTTGCCTGCATTTAAAAGTGGTTTAGATACATAGAATTCGTCAGGGTTAACAGCACCTTGTACAACCATTTCACCCAAGCCATAAGAAGCTGTGATGAAAACTGCGTCGCGGAAACCAGATTCTGTATCTAGTGTAAACATTACACCAGCAGCACCTGTTTCAGAGCGAACCATACGTTGAACACCAGCAGATAACGCAACAACGTCATGTGCGAAGTTTTGGTGTACACGGTAAGAAATTGCGCGGTCGTTATAAAGTGAAGCAAATACTTCTTTAATCGCAATAAGGACGTTGTCGATACCACGAATGTTCAAGAAAGTTTCTTGTTGGCCAGCAAATGAAGCATCTGGTAAGTCTTCTGCTGTTGCAGATGAGCGAACGGCAACCGCGATATCAGGGTTGCCGTTTGAAAGAGCTGTGAAAGCCTCACGAATTTCTTTTTCAAGTTCAGCAGTAAGCGGAGTGTCTACAATCCATTGACGGATTTTTGCACCGGTTTCAGCAAGTGCATTTACATCGTCAACATTGAGTGCAGCAAGTTCAGCGTTAATTTTAGCGTTTAGGCCACTTTGCTCGAGGAATTCACGATATGCTTGAGCTGTAGTAGCAAAACCACCAGGAACAGATACACCAGCATTTGCTAGATGGCTGATCATTTCACCTAATGATGAGTTTTTACCACCCACGAGTTCTACGTCGTGTTTCCCTAATTTTTCTAGACCAATTACGCGCGCTTCCAAAGTTGTTACTCCACTTTTGCAGTATTAATCACTATCTTGGCATGAAATTATAACAAATTACTTAGCATTCTAAATTTACTAAGTGACAGTCATGTAAGATGGTTTACTATAAAGATTATATAGCACTAAGACAAATTTTGGAGGAGAATTTTAATGTCAGAAGGTAAACAGATTCAGCGTAGTGTTTTCTTTGTTTCGGATGGTACCGCGATTACCGCAGAAACACTTGGACACTCACTGTTAGCCCAGTTCCCTCATGTAGATTTTGACATTCATATTATTCCATATATTACCTCTGAAGAAGCAGCTACAAATGTGGTTGCAGAGATCAATCTTAGAGCGCAGCAAGACGGTCAAAAGCCTTTGGTGTTTGATACCCTTGTAGACCCGTATGTACGTGACATTATTAATACTGCAAATGCGATAAATCTTGATGTTTTTGAAGGGCTTATTAGTAAATTGTCGGACGAGTTGGGTACAGCTCCTACGACTTTAGTCGGTCAAACCCATGCAGTTACAGATTCTGAGTCTTATAAAGCACGTATTGATGCGGTGCATTTTGCTTTAGATAACGATGATGGGGCACGTACTCGTCATTATGATAAAGCCGATTTGATTTTAATTGGAGTATCACGTTCGGGTAAAACACCAACTTCCATCTATCTCTCTTTGCAATTTGGTATTCGTGTAGCTAATTATCCTTTGACAGAAGAAGATTTGGATGACAACCGTTTACCTGCAGTTTTACGTGAGCACAAACATAAGTTGTTTGGCTTGATGATTGATGCAGAGCGCCTTGTAGCAATTCGTTCAGAGCGTAAGGCCAATAGTCGTTATGCAAGTTTTAGTCAGTGCCAAATGGAACTACGTGCGATTGAAGGTATTTATATTTCTGAGGGAATCAAATACTTAAACGTGTCTGAAATGTCGATTGAAGAAATTTCAACACGTGTTTTACAAATGACCGGACTGAAGCGTCGCATTGGTTAAGTGTAAATTGAGCCACTTTGGTGGCTCTTCTGATAATAATAAATTACCGTATAAATTATATAAAAATAGTATTAATTTCTGGTTTGTCATACTTTTAATGAATGATAAATATTTAAGATATTGATGAAAATTTTCCTCAATATTTAGACTTAAATTTTAAGCAATTTTTGCATTCATTTGTGTACCAATTCGATAAATTTCTTTGGATGGAAATTTATAAAATATCGCCAAATTGACAGCATGAATCTTTTAAAAGAATCCGTGTTTTGTTGTATTTTTATCTATGAATTAAGCCTGAATAATCCTCTTGATATGAGTTGTGTAAATACAAGATTTAGCTGATTTAGTTTAATATTTAATCAACTTTTCAAAAAATACTGATTTAACTGCTAAAAAAATAGGCAAAAAATAGAATAAAAAATAATCAAACAGTTGCTTTTGGATACTAAATATAAAAAAATGGCACCATTTATTTAATTGATGTGGGTGAAAAATAGTCAAATTAATAACATTCAGGCTCTAAACTCCGATATAAATTGATATTTAAACTGGATTTCAATCTGTTATTTTCCTATTAAATATAGATAACAATATAGGTAAATATCGGTTGAACATAAGCATCAATATAAATTTTTCAACTTACAGTTAAGGAGTAAATAGAGCTGTGTAAAAAAATAAGCACTGAAAAAATTATTGGTTTGACTAATCTTCTTATAGCTATATTGATCATAATTATTTCAAAGTTACACCTCTATAAACTCGCTCTATCTACAGGTGTAGTGCTGATGCATGATTTATGCAATAGAGCTGATAAAGCTATTTTCATTTATGGATTTTTAAGAATCCTTCGCCTTATCGAATGAAAGTATTCAATAAAGTAGGGGATCTACCAAAAGCCACCAGAGATGGCTATTGGTGTTGTGAGTTTTGATCAACTGGATAAATTTTAGTAAATGTCATGTGAAAATCATTTCATTGTAATTACTTTTCTTTAGGCTGGTTAGGTTCGCTGCGCACAATGACATCACACTCAAACGTATGCTCATCTAAAGCCGTGATTGAATTATTCTGAATATTCGCAATTGGCCAAGTATTTAAGATGCAGTTTGGCTGCTGTAATGCTGCATAATAATGATCAGATTTTAGGAAGGTTTTGTTCTGAATTGCGGTATTTGGACTGAGTAAATGTCTTAACCAATGGTTCGGCACTTGATCTTCTAAAAAGCGAATCGCCAAAATACTCTTAATACGATTGCTAAATAAACGTCGATTTTTTGCAATCAGTGGGTGCTGGATTAATTTATTCAGTAGACGTTCGGTGCGTGGTAAAACAAATTGCGGTTTGATTTGATAGACCATGATGTTATCTGCAACCTGACATAGATGATGTAATTCAGAGACCACATGCTGATCTATCCCAATAATGGCGATTTTTTGATTCTTAAAATCATAATCTTTGATCTGTTCTGAACTGATGATCGTTCCACGAAAGTGTTCAAAATCCTCTAGATGATTATTAAAAATATGGTGGGTTGCATCCTGCTTGTTGGCCATATTTATTCCTTGTCTTTTGTTTTTTTAGTTGAGTCTTAGATAGGAATATATTCTGTGATGGGCCAGTCGGGGTAAAGCGTTTTTTCAGTCTGATGAGTCATACAATTTGTCTAGAATTGATTTGCTTGGCCCTTGTCATTTATACATTTCTAGGATTGAACTGATTTTTTTATGCGTTGTAGTTCATTAACCGCTCAAGTAGATCGATAAAACAACGAGCGACCTGCATGAACAGCTTTTGAGATCTATAAATTTTGTGAGTTTTAAAGTGGTTCATCATCTGATGAGTTATAGTCAAGCTGACTCGTGGTTGAATGTTTAAGTTCGGGTTGGTCGGTATGTGTACGTAAATAGTCCATATCACGAATATTTTTTTGTACAGCAACTGCACCAAACAGACTCATTAGGAAAGCCATCATGTAAAAACCTTTTTCACTTAATGCCAGTTCAGCATTCCATAGACCAATGGCAAGAAGTACGAGGCAAATAATGACGGATGCCCAGCACAGTCCAAAGTAGATTGCAGTGACATGCATTCCTTCTAAACGGTCACGAATGATTTTTTGTAGTGAAACCGATGAAAATAATCCATAAAGCAATAAAATGAGATAAAAGCCTTTTTCATTCAACATCATATTTGCATTGAATAAACCTATGCAAAACACCACAGCGCCTAAGATCAGTGCACACCAACTTGCTGCGATAAATGCGGGTGTGGGTTTATTAATATATTGGCTCATCTGCTTATTTTTCTCTTTGTTTTGCTTATGTGTAATATTTATACAGCAATAAAAATGAGTAAAGCAATTATTTCGTTGAGGCAATGATGGTTTTTAAGTACAGGTTTGGTCGTTGTTAGCCGAAACCATATTATCTGTTGACTGCTATCCGTCTAAAGAGCCACAAAAGACGCAATCACAATTCTACCTTTAGACGGATTAAACGCTTGGATTAGATCATTAAGTTTAGAGTCTTAAGCGAGATCATTTTTGATTTGCATTAAACGCTCGAAGTTTTCAATGCGCTTATCGGTATCGTAAATGTCGCAGGTGAAAATAAACTCATCAACGTCATATTTGGTGAGTAGGTTTTCTAAACCTGTTCGAACAGTTGCATTTGAACCGACTTGTCCCATAGCGTAGAAATTATCAACAGACAGCTTTTCTGCAGCAGACCATAAGCCTTGCATACTGTCGACTGGAGCCTTGAGTTTTAAACTTTGACCGCGCATTAAACCTAAAACCCGTTGGTAAGCACTCGTTGCTAGATATTCTGCTTCTTCATCTGTTTCAGCAACAACCGTTGGTACGCCCATAGACACATAAGGTTGATCTAAATATTCGGATGCTTGGAAATTTTCACGATAGAGCTGAATTGCTTGTCCAAGCATGCGTGGTGCGAAATGTGAAGCAAATGAATAGGGTAGACCTAAACGTGCAGCGAGTTGTGCACTGAAAAGACTTGAACCTAAAAGCCATACAGGAACATGTGTATTTTGTCCCGGTGTAGCAATGATGCGCTGCTGTGGCTCAGGTGCTTTAAAGTATTGCAATATCTCAAGGACATCTTGTGGAAATTGATCTTCGGTTTCCTGACGGCCACGGCGTAAAGCGCGCATGGTGGTTTGGTCAGTACCTGGTGCGCGACCTAAACCGAGTTCAATACGGCCGGGATATAACGTTTCAAGTGTGCCAAATTGTTCAGCGACAACTAAAGGCGCATGGTTGGGCAACATAATCCCGCCTGAACCGAGCTTGATGGATTGTGTATTTGCTAAGAGATAACCGAGTAAAACCGCAGTTGCAGAACTTGCGATGCCGTCCATATTGTGGTGTTCGGCTAACCATAGACGTTCATAGCCAAGCTCTTCTGCTCTCTGCGCTAACTGGAGTGCATGTTTGAGTGAAAATTCGATGGTTTTATCATCTCGAACAGGTGCGAGTTCAAGTATTGAAAATTTTGTATCGGCTAGAGTACGCATGTTTTCTCTCAGAGATCTTTATATCGAAATAATACGATATAAAAAGCCTAATGTATATCGAATAAACTCGATATGGTCGTGGGGCGGTGTGAAAAGACAACTTTAGATATATCTAAACTTTTTTTATATACAAAAAAAGCACCCGAAGGTGCTGATTTTTTTCCATTGAAATATATCGATTAACGTTTACCGTTTTTGTACCAACCTAAGTGACGACCATTGTCTCCACGGTAGCCTCGGTCGTTGTAGCTATAATTATTGGTACGATAGCCACGGTTGTTATAACGACGGTCATAGCGATCATCATAACGACCATTATAACGGTCATCATAGCGACGGTCTTCAGACACTTTTTTACCTAGTGCAGAACCACCGGCTGAACCAAGTGCAGCACCGATATAACCACCGTTTGTGCCGCCCATGTTTTTACCTACGGTATAACCACCTGCGCCACCAAGTGCACCACCGATGATGGCACCATTACGGTCACGTTTGTTTGCCGATGCTGCTGCACCTGCACCGCCACCAATTGCTGAACCAATCATTGCGCCAGTTTGGCCGCCAACTTGGTTACCGATTGCTGCACCAACAACACCACCTAAAGCAGATGTTAATGCAGTATTGGTGCTATTACCTGCATGTGTTGCAGTCATAGTAAGTGCTGAAGCGGCAATTGCTGCACTGAATAGAATTTTATTAATTTTCATTTTTAAACTCCTTACGAAGCATGATGTTTATCTGTTGATATCAATATATGAAAACACATAGCGAATATTTGGAGCGTGTTGTGAAATAAAATACGTGTTCCGTTGCTGCAATGTAAATTTTGCACTTTATTTCTACATGATTGATGACTTGGTTGGAGGGAAGGCAAATCTAAATATTTATCAGGAGCAATAAATAAAGTTGTCTTTATCATTTGAAAAAAGGCGATACATAAAAAAAGCACCCGAAGGTGCTATTTTCACTATTCAATAAGGACTCACTAATTTTGAATTAGTGACGACGACGGTAACGTTTTTTGTATTTACGTTCTTGGTGTTTGTCGTAAGCTTTATCTTTAGAGATTTTATTACCTAGAGCAGCACCACCAGCAGCACCTAGTGCAGAGCCGATGTAACCACCGTTTGTACCGCCCATGCTTTTACCAACAGTATAACCTGTACCACCACCTAAAGCACCGCCGATAGCAGATTCTGTACGGTTGCGTTTATTACTTGCTACCGCAGCACCACCAGCACCACCAAGAGCTGCACCAATTGTAGCGCCGGTATTACCGCCCATGTTTTTACCAATTGCAGTACCTGCAACACTACCTAATGCACTAGCTGCAGCAACGCGTGTTGTACTATCTGCATTTGCAGACACAGTGAACATAGAAGCAGTTGCTAGAGTGGCTGTCATTAAAAGAGTATTCAGTTTCATAGTTCACTCCATGTCCTTCATAAACGCGAGGACTTTTTCATAATCATTTCGATGGCAGTAAATGTAACAAAACTATTCGCTATAAATATGGAGAGCTTTCTCTTTATTTGGTGATTTGAGTGTCTAGTTTGTATAAGTTTTATTAATATTGTGAAAAAAATGGTCGAATGCAGAAAATCTGTACGACTTTGTGGAGAAAGGTAGGAGTGATGAAGTTCACACTTTGATATTCAGGCTCATAGATAGGCCAAAAAACAATAATTATGTCATTTCAGACCCATTCTCGGTACACTAGCGCCATTATTTTGAATTTTGGCATATCCGTGAAAGTTTAGCGGTAGAGCCTGTGTATTGAGATTTTTTGAAAAATGAAAGAATCGTTACGTTTACGATTAGATCAGCTCTCTGACCGTCACGAAGAATTAAATGCATTACTCGCAGATGTAGAAGTCATTTCAGACAACAAACGTTTCCGTCAGTTGTCACGTGAGCATAGTGATTTATCTGAAATCACTGAAGTTTGGAAAAAATACCGTCAAGCTGAAGAAGATATTGAGACTGCTGAAGTAATGATGACGGATCCAGATTTTAAAGAGATGGCCGTTGAGGAAATCAAAGAAAATAAAGCTTTGATCGGTCAGCTTGAAGCAGACTTAAACATTCTGATGATTCCAAAAGATCCGAATGATGCGAACTCTGCTTATTTAGAAATTCGTGCCGGAACAGGTGGTGATGAAGCTGCAATTTTCTCTGGTGACTTGTATCGAATGTACAGTAAATATGCTGAATCACAAGGTTGGCGTATTGAAGTGCTGTCTGAAAATGACGGCGAACATGGCGGTTATAAAGAAGTGATTTGCCTCATCAATGGTGAAGGCGTATATGGTCGTTTGAAATTTGAAAGTGGTGCACATCGTGTACAGCGTGTTCCTGCAACAGAGTCACAAGGTCGTGTTCATACTTCGGCATGTACTGTTGCGATTTTGCCGGAAATTGATGTAGACACCAGTGTTGAAATTAATCCTTCAGAATTACGTATCGATACCTATCGTGCATCTGGTGCGGGTGGTCAGCACATTAACAAAACTGACTCTGCTGTACGTATTACCCATATTCCAACGGGTACAGTTGTAGAATGTCAGGACGAACGTTCACAGCATAAAAACAAAGCCAAAGCGATGGCGCTGTTGGTTTCTCGTTTAGAAAATGCCAAACGCGCAGCGGCAGATGCCGCGACGTCTGAAATGCGTCGTGACTTGGTGGGTTCTGGTGACCGTTCTGAGCGTATTCGTACCTATAACTATCCACAAGGTCGTATGACTGATCATCGTATTAACCTAACACTGTATAAGTTGGATGCAGTGATGGAAGGTGATTTGACTGAATTGCTAGATAGTTTGCATCGTGAATATCAAGCCGATCAGTTGGCGTTATTAGCACAGCAGAATGGTGGCTAATGAATATTGCAGAGGCTTTGGCCTATCGTGGGGAACCTGAAAGTTATGAACGTCAGGAAAATGCGTGGTTGTTAGAGCATATCATCAAGATTGATTCTTTTGATTTAATCATGAAAAAGGATCAAGAATTAACAGCTGAGCAAGAACAACAATATGTCGCATCACTTGCACGTATTGCAGCAGGTGAGCCTTTGGCTTATGTCACAGGTTCTCAGCCATTTTGGACGCTAGACTTAAAAGTGACTAAAGACACTTTGGTGCCACGTCCTGATACGGAAGTACTTGTTGAAACTGTACTGCGTTTAGAACTTCCTGAAGATGCTCGTGTGGTGGATTTAGGAACAGGAACTGGTGCTGTAGCATTGTCATTAGCCAGTGAACGTCCAGATTGGTCAATTGTGGCTTCAGATATTTACGAACCTACATTGGAAGTTGCTGAGTTTAATGCCAAAAAGCATGATCTTGAACATGTGCAGTTTGTCTTAGGTTCTTGGTTGAAACCCTTTGGTCGTGCTTTCTTTGATGTAATTGTGTCAAATCCGCCGTATATCGATGCTGATGATGTACACATGAAGGATTTGGCGACAGAGCCTGAACGTGCTTTGGTTGCAGACAATCATGGGCTTGCAGATCTTGAGCAAATCATTCTTCAAGCCAAAAAACATTTAACCGTGAATGGTTGGGTGGTGCTCGAACATGGTTATGACCAAGGGGAAGCAGTCAGACATTTGTTCTTACAAGCTGGTTATCGAAATGTTCGGACTGTAAAAGATTATGGTGGCAATGACCGTGTCAGTTTAGGCCAGTGGCAACACTGATTTGGTGTTAGAGAAATAGTCAAAAATAAAGCGCATTGAATGCGCTTTATTTTTTGTTTTTCAATTCACATGTGAATATTTGCAAGTGTGGAAAAATACGTTACTTCACCACATCACGCCAACGCAATAGATATTGTTCTAGATATTTCATCAGGCTATCGGTGATTTTCCCTAAGAGCGCCAATAGAATAATCGCAATAATCACGATATCTGGACGTGAGGTTTCACGACCATCACTGAGCAAATAGCCAATACCTTGCGTGGCTGCAATCAGCTCTGCTGCAATCATAAACATCCATGCCAAACTTAAACTATTGCGTAAGCCTGTAAGTATACCCGGCGATGCTGCAGGTAAAATAATTTCACGAATCTGCATCAAATATTTCAAACGATAAACTTGAGCAACTTCAACAAGTTTTCGGTCTACACCTTGAATCGCTGCAACGGTATTGGTATAGGTCGGGAAAAAAGCACCTATGGCAATGAGGGTGATTTTTGATGATTCATCAATACCTAACCATAAGAGCAGTAAGGGAATCCATGCCAAACTAGGGATAGATTTAATTGCTGAAAATGTAGGTTCCAAAAATGCTTCGGCTTGTTTGTTCAAACCGACTAAGAGTGCAAAAATCAGAGCAAGTCCGCTACCAATAAAAAAGCCTAAAAATACCCGCCAAGTACTGGTCCAGATATGCTGCCAAAGTTCACCTTCAGATAACTCTATAAATGACTGCCAAAGACTACTCGGAGCGGGGAGTAGATACGGTTCGATAACACCATTTTTGACCAAGATTTCACATAGCAGCAATAAAACCACAGGTAGAGCAAGACCTTTTAAAATCAAGATCAACTTGGGTTTTATATGGTTTGATGAATCGGAAGCGGTCGAAACCGCTGTATCGATTTTGGGTTGAGTCAGTGATGATGACATGTTATTTCACAACCTTTTTCGCATAACGTGCTTCAAAAAGTTGGTCAATGACTTGATTGACATTGGTTCCTTTACGAACTAAATCTTCTTCAGTCAAAATCGTGCCAGATTTCTTTAAGGCCGCAATGTGTTTAGCTGTTGGGATATTTTGATCAAAGTTGGTACGACTCAACTGAAGCTTGGCAACAGCCAATGGAAGCTTGGACTCACGTGCTAATAATTCGGCTAATTTATCTGGATTGGCTTTGGCCCATTGTCGTGCTTGTTCATAGGCTTTAATCACAGCTTCAACGGCTTCAGGACTTTGCTGGCTAAATTGTTGTTTGGTACTTAAAACGCTATAGCTGTTAAAACCCACATTTCGATAAAGTAAACGCGCGCCTGATTGTACCTGTGCCGATGCCATGAGTGGATCTAATCCCGCCCATGCATCGACTTGACCACGTTCTAAAGCTGTTTTTCCATCAGGATGTTGTAAATGTACCAATTGCACATCACGTTTATTGAGGCCGACTGTTTCCAACGACTGCAATGTAAACATGAATGGATCGGTTCCTTTGGTCGCTGCAATTTTTTTGCCTTTGAGGTCTTTCAGACTTTTAATCGGAGAGTTTTTTGCCACAAGCAATGCCGTCCATTCAGGCTGTGACTGTATATATACGGTTTTAATCGGACTGCCATTGGCACGACTCAAAACGGCTGCAAGTCCTGCTGTTGAGGCAAAATCCACACTGCCACTATTGAGATATTCGAGTGAGCGATTACTACCTTGGCTAAAGACCCATTTAATTTGTGTTTTGGGTAATGCTTTTTCTAAGAGTTTTTGTTCCTTCACCACTAAACTGGTCGGTGCATAGTAGGCATAATCCAGTTTAAGTGTCGAAGGAATAGCAGCAAAGATAGAGCTACTGAATAGGCTGAATGTCAGCGTAGAAAAAATTAGTTTTGAGCTTTTAAATAGGGAAGTCATATCGTTCACAATCAAGTGTTGAATTATGAGCACATAGATACGACGGAAATATTTCAGAAACAAAACAGAATAAATGCTAAGAATAATAGAAATCGAGATAAGCGTATAAATCAAATATAGGTATTTGATTTAAAATACTTTATTGGATTTAATTGTGATGAAATTTCGTTATATAAATTAATGTGTAAACTTGCATGAAAAATGCTTAGATATTTTAGTGTAAAGAATATTCAAAAATTATAGTGAATTACAGACTTAAAATAACTTTTCCAATAAAAAAGCAGCTCTCGCTGCTTTTTATATGTGATCAATACTTACATTGGGTAATCTTGTAAGCTATCGAAAACTTCAACTTGTTCTAAAGCTGCTGTTTCTACTGCAAGACAGTAAGCAATAATTTTTGCAGTTGCACTCACTAAATTTTCATCTTTTAGATTTGCACCCGCTTGAATTGCTTCAATGTCATCCGCTTGAATATCCAGCGCATGAGCAACTTCAACTGCATTTTCAGTGCTAAAAAATTGTGAGATTAAATTTTGCAAATCGATATCTGCGACAGTTTTAAGCTGTTCATGAAACAGGTCATCAATTGCGTCAATCTGAGTGAAAAGAGAATCTGAAAAGTTTTGAACAAGTTGTTGTTCAAGAACATCAATCATCTTAAGCATAGGAAAGCCTTTCAAGGAGATGCAGGAGAATTAGAAAAAAATAAGCAAAGTGCTTTAAATTGAGTGAAAAATAACCTAATTAGACTAAAGTAGCAATCGTTCAAGGATGAATGGTCAGTCTATTTATTGAATATTTTTAAGTTATTGATTTTCTATTAATTAGATGAATATTCAATTTATAAATAGCGAATATCAAATTTTAGGCCTTGAATTCAGGCGCATTATTTTGTCGATATGCACCGGGACTGACGCCTGTCCATTTTTTAAAAGCCCGATGAAAAGCACTCGGATCATGAAAATTCAGTTCTTCACTGATATCTTGTAAGCTTTTATCGGTATGGGTTAAAAAATCGATGGCGGTATCTCGTCGGATATCATTTTTGAGTTGTTGATAACTCACACCTTCACTTTTAAGACGGCGATGCATTGTGGCTTCCGACATATTCATTTTGACCGCCAACTCATAAAACTCTAACCATTCGGCAGGAGGAACGTCTAACAGTTGTTTACGAATTTGGCTGCTGAGCGCATACGGGTTTTTAAAGCGTACCAAAAGGTTTTCAGGTGTTTGTTGTAAGAATTGATACCACGAACGTGTGTCTTGCTTGATTGGTAGACTTAAATAACTGGCATCGAGCTGTATGTAGTTTTGACTGGCTTGGTAATGAATATTTTCACAGAAGCGAACTTTGTAGTCGTGATCATCAATAGGTGCATCACATTTAAATTGGATTTGGTTTAATAAAATCCGTTGACCACTTAGCCAGCACAGTAGCGTGTGGATGAGCATCAAATATGTTGCATAGCTGAACATGCGTTTAGGCGCTTGTTGGTCATAGATCACGATATAAGCGAAGTGATCTTCAATGGTTAAGTCACTATGCAAGTCATCTAAAACCAGATTTAAAAATTGTAGGATTTGCTTGAGTGCATCACCCACGGTGCTGTTGTGCATGACCATTTTCGACAGTAGCTTAAAACTACCACGTCGCATGGCATGCCGATCCATGCCAAAAAATTCATCATCCATCACATCTGCAAGATGAGTCCATAAAGCTGCATATTGAGAAACAGAAACTCTGGTTTTACGCGATAGCAGTAACTCTGAGGGTATACCAGACTTATGCAAAATAGCAGAAATATCAAAGTGCTTTTTTTGCGCATCGTGTAATGCTTCATGCACCAAGTCGATAGAAATCGTCCCTTTACTGTATTCGAGTCCATGCTTCGGCATATGTTCGGATAGGTCCTTGTTCAGAATTGTCCAAATACATCAGAAAAGATGCAACATTTGGAAATTGTACTGAATAAATTCTCTGTTTACTCTGCATCTTAAGTCGAATTTAAAACAAGACATCATAAATAGGGAAATGCTATGGACATTAAAGGAAAAGTTTTCGTCGTGACCGGTGGTGCATCGGGTTTAGGCGCTGCGACAGCAACACATCTGATTGGCTTGGGTGCCAAAGTGATTATTGTGGATATGAATCATGAGCATGGCGAAGCAATGCAACGTCAACTCGGTGATCATGCAAAATTTGTTCAATTGGATGTTACCGATGAACAAGCGGTAAGCGCTTTCTTTGCACAAGTTGAAGCGGAATTTGGTCAACTTAATGGCTTAGTGAACTGCGCAGGTATCGCACCCTCTGCAAAAGTTTTAGGTCGTGACGGATTACATGATTTGGCGATGTTCCAAAAAGTATTAAATATAAATGTTTCAGGTACATTCAATATGCTGCGCTATGCGGCACAACTGATTGCTAAATATGAATTAAAAGCGGGTGAAGAAGAGCGTGGCGTGATTGTGAATACGGCGTCGGTTGCGGCTTTCGATGGTCAAATTGGTCAGTCGGCTTATGCAGCATCCAAAGGGGCAGTGGTTGCAATGACATTACCTCTTGCACGTGAGCTTGCACGTGAATCAATCCGTGTGATGACCATTGCTCCGGGTATTATGGAAACGCCGATGCTCAAAGGCTTAGCACAAAATGTACAAGATGCTTTGGGGCAAATGGTGCCTTTCCCACCACGTTTAGCAAAACCACAAGAGTTTGCAAAATTAGTGACACATATTTTTGAAAATGCCTATCTCAATGGTGAAGTGATACGTCTTGATGGCGCGATCCGTATGCAGCCTAAATAGTTATTTATTAAAACTGCTTATTCAGGCTTCTACGACGGAGTCTGATCGAGAATAACTTCGTTGACAGTAGCTTATCTCGTTACTTTTGTTTCGGCAAAAGTAACCAAAACCATAGTCATTTGTAAAACTCGTCATCAAGTATTTATTGATTTACCGATTACAGAAACATTAGAGATTAATGGCGTCCTGCCTCAGACAGTTGCAAATGACGTCGGCGTGTATCCAACTTTGCTTTATACAGCCAAAGTATTTTTAATTCCGCAGTTATCCAAAATTTAAAGCTATACGCGCTATAAAAGATTTAGAAAAGGAAGTCTCATGATTTTAAATGATGAACAAAAAATGGTTCAGGACATGATGCGAAGCTATTCGCAAGAAAAACTGAAACCGACGGCTGCAGAGCGTGATAAAACGGCAGCATTTCCTGAACAAGAGCTAAAGGAACTTGGTGAGCTGGGTGCTTTAGGCATGACGGTTTCGGACGAATGGGGTGGTGCAGGTTTAGACTATGTGTCTTTGGTTGTTGCCTTAGAAGAAATTGCTGCAGGTGATGGTGCGATTTCCACAATTGTTAGCGTACAAAACTCCCTGCCATGTGGCATTACGCAGCGTTATGGTACTGAAGCACAAAAAGAAAAATACTTAAAAAAATTAGCCACTGGCGAATGGTTAGGTTGTTTTTGCCTAACAGAACCACAAGTGGGTTCAGATGCGAGTGCGTTGGAATGTAAAGCGGAGCGTGATGGTGATGAGTGGGTGTTAAATGGCACCAAGCAATTTATTACCACAGGAAAGCATGCCCAAGTAGCCTTGGTTTTTGCGGTAACGGATAAGTCTGCAGGTAAAAAAGGGATTTCGTGCTTTTTAGTACCAACGGATGTGCCGGGTTATATCGTATCGCGATTAGAAGACAAAATGGGTCAGCATTGTTCCGATACAGCAACTATTGTTTTAGATGACTGTCGTATTCCTGCGGATAGTCTTTTAGGCCAAGAGGGGGAAGGCTATAAAATTGCCTTATCGAACTTAGAGTCAGGTCGAATTGGTATTGCTGCGCAGTCTGTGGGTATGGCACGAGCAGCATTAGATGCAGCCGTTGAATATGCCAATGAACGCAAGGCATTCGGCGTAGAGATTGTACAGCATCAGGCCGTGGCATTTCGCCTCGCGGATATGGCTACCCAAATTGAGGCGGCTCGCCAATTGATTTTCCATGCAGCGACGTTAAAAGATGCAGGTTTTCCATGTTTAAAAGAAGCCTCGATGGCGAAACTTTTTGCATCGACGATGGCTGAACGGGTGTGTTCAGATGCGATTCAGATCCATGGGGGTTATGGTTATGTATCTGATTTTCCAGTAGAAAGAATTTATCGTGATGTGCGTGTCAGTCAAATCTATGAAGGTGCATCGGACATTCAGCGGCTGGTGATTGCACGTGAAGTCACCAAAGGGTGAAAGGTTAAAAAATAGACTTTAGTCGATGTTCAAACCCTGCAATGGCGTTGATGCTTATGGAAATTGCAGGGCACATCCAAACATGGTTATCTAGGTATAGACAGTCTAAGAATAGGTAATTTACGAATAGATTGTCGAAGAGTATAAGTTTCAAAACTAAAAAGCCGACATTGCAATCGGTGTATAGAAAAGCAGTAAAAGCGGATGTGGCAAAGGAATCGTCACTAGTACGCAGCGGTACAACAACAAGATCAATAAACCTCAAAGTCTTGCACTTTGAATCATAGAGAACAGGATAGGAATTGTCGTCATGAAGACACTAGAACAAGCATATCGTGATTTTAATTTTGAAAAAATGGTTGCAGAACAATTGGTCGGTACGCCAAGTTCAATCAATGCTTATGATGAATGTTGTGGGCGCTATGTTGGGCAAAATCGAACTGCACTGATCTGGGAAGGTAAAAATGGTGAATCTGAACAATGGACTTTTGAGCAATTAGATTTAGCTTCTGCACAATTGGCAAATTATTATCAGCGCATTGGGCTAAAAGCAGGTGATTGCATTGCAGGTCTATTACCCCGTACTGCAGAGTTATTGATCACCGTATTGGCAACATGGCGTATAGGGGCAATTTATCAGCCTTTGTTTACGGCATTTGAGTCCAAAGCGATTGAGCATCGGCTGCAAACTGCGGGAACAAAGCTGATTGTAACCAACACTGAGCAACGATCAAAACTCAATCATATTGATTTACCACATATTTTAACCGTGCATGCCGATCAAGCAATTCAGACAGATCCTGACTTTTGGTCAGAGCTGCAACTTCATGACACCACATATAACTCAGTACCACGTTCATTTGACGATGAATTTTTAATGATGTTTACATCGGGAACGACCGGTTTGGCCAAGTCTGTACCTGTGCCACACAAAGCGTTATTGGCATTTAAAGGGTATATGACACATGCGGTTGATTTGCGTGATGAAGATTCATTTTGGAATTTGGCAGATCCGGGTTGGGCTTATGGTTTGTACTATGGAATTGCAGGGCCATTAAGTTTAGGACACAGTATTATTATGGATGAACGTGCTTTTAGTGTTGATCATGCACTTCAAGTCATCAAAAAATATAAAGTCAGTAATTTGACTGGTTCACCAACGGCTTTTCGTATGTTCTTTGGCTTCAAAGAAAAATTTGACGCATCCCTAAAATCACATTTACGGGTTGTGAGTAGTGCAGGAGAGCCACTAACGCCCGAAGTGATTCAATGGTTTAATCACGATTTAAACGTCAATATTTATGACCAATATGGGCAAACAGAACTCGGTATGGTGATTGCAAATCATCACGCTTTAGAACACTACAAAAAAGTGGGTTCAGCCGGTTTTGCTATACCGGGCCATCGTTTCGCGGTGCTTAATAAAGACTATCAAGAAATTGAACGTGGTGGCATTGGAACATTGGCATTAGACTGGTCGCAATCTCCACTCATGTGGTTCACAGGCTATGGTGGCAATAATCGTAAAGCCTTTGTCGGGAACTACTATTTAACCGGTGATACCGTTCGTTTAAACGAAGAAGGCGGCATTGATTTTGTAGGTCGTGCAGACGATGTCATTACAACGTCAGGCTATCGTGTAGGGCCTTTCGATGTGGAAAGCACATTATTAGAGTGTGAAGAGGTTTTAGAGTCGGCAGTTGTTGGTAAGCCTGATCCTGAGCGAACTGAATTGGTCAAAGCTTTTGTGGTATTGAAACCACAATATCAAGCAAGTTCTGAACTCATGGATAAACTACAAGCCTATGTACGATCTCGCTTATCCAAGCATGCTTATCCAAAAGAAATTGAATTTGTGGATGGGTTGCCTAAAACATCGAGTGGAAAAATCCAACGTAATTTATTGAAGCAACAAGAAGTGGCCAAAGCGCAATTAATTCAAAAGGTAAGTTGAATCAATTTATATACGCAAAAAAGGCTGCTTGATGCAGCCTTTTTTAAATTGATGTTTGAGCTGGTGAAACCATTCATTCGAGATCATATATGCACTTGAGTAACTGTGGGACAATCCAAATTAACCTAAAATTAAAGCATTAATTCAAATCAATAAAATCATTTATTTTAAGTTCAGGGTATTATGTTCAGTATCAAGTTCTTGAGTTTTACCCGTTAAATTGCCCTTCAAAACTTTGAATAAATGGGTGACTTTATTGTCTTTGACATTCCAGAATTCTGCACTAATAGCATTAGCTATCAAAACGCGAACAGTAGGATCAGTCTTGCCATCGAACCAGTTTTCAGCCCAAGGATTCCATAATTTATCGATTAGGGTCGCATCTGTACTGATTTCTCCATGAGCACTAATTGATACATAAATATCGTCTGAAGGTTTAGCTAATGCTAATCCAAGATGATTACGACCTGCATTGACTGCCTCTACAAGGTCATTGTTTTCTTTCATAAGAAAATAGATATTTTCATGCTCATTCATCTTATCAGAATTAAGCATAGTCATAGGTTGAGAATGAATTTCTTGCTTGTCAGTGACATGGCTAATCATGGTGAAACGCACGTCTTTAATGAGTTCCCATAATTTTTGTCGCTGATCTTGTTCAACGTATTCTTGTGACATTTTTATTCTCCACTTTTAAGTAATCACTTTGGGGTAAAGGGGTAAATATGACTGAGCACAAAGTATTTGAATAATGTGTGTTAGGTCATAAGTTTATCGAACATATTGTGTCAGCAATTTAATTCTCACTGAATTCATACATATACCTACGGATTAAATCTCTTTGCATACATAAACGCTTAAAATGTCTTGGATTAAGTTTTATTTTCTGAGGCTAAGGTAGAAAAGAATCATTAAAATTAACCTAATATAAGCAGCTCTAGTGCAACTAAATATGTTTAAAAATATAACTATATTTTTTATTTATTATTTTTAAAACATGTATACGCTATACCTCTATGATGTTTCTACATACTAAGGTGTCTGAGATACTGTATTTTAAATAGTGTAATTGAAGATACGCTAACTGAGAAAAATGCCATGTCTACAGAGCATTTATTTTAACTTTAAGCTGTATATTGTCTTGCTCAAATAGCAGGGTGTTTTTACACTGTTTCGGGTTTGTACTCGAACAACATTTGATGGATATCGGTGTTTTAATCTTTTGCGTGCGATATAAACTCGCCCATTTTTTATGCTTGACGAATTTTAATAAGGAAATACTTTGTCTACGTTTAAATCGAATGAATCAACATCTGAATTTGAATTAAGTGATGATGAAATGCATTTATACAGCCGTCAAATATTGCTTGATGGATGGGACATCGATGCACAAGAGAAGCTAAAACTTGCCAATGTACTCATCGTAGGGTGTGGTGGAATTGGGTGTACCACAGCCGAATTATTGGCACGTGCAGGCGTCGGACAAATTACTTTAATCGATGCAGATCGAATTGAAATCAGTAATTTGCAACGACAAATCGCGTATACCAAAAATGACGTAGGTTTTTATAAATCGGAAATTTTGGCTAAACGCTTACAAGCGATTAACCCTCATATCCGAGTGCAAAGCTATACCACAAAATTAGATGAAAGCAACGCAAAGGCATTGATTTCACAGCAAGATTTGGTTCTCGACGGTTGTGATAATTTCAGCACGCGTTATTTGGTCAATGTGAGCTGCGTAGAAAATAATGTGGCGCTGATTAGTGCTTCAGCGATTGGTTTCCAAGGGCAACTGTTTATGGTCGAAGGAAACGCGGCATGTTATGAATGTCTATTTCCAAAAGAACAACAAGCCAATGAAAGTTTGCGCTGTGCAGACTCGGGTGTGCTTGCAACCACACCAAATGTTATGGCAAGTTTGCAAGCTCATCATGCTTTGCTTTATTTGGGTTTAGGAAAGACAGTATTGAAACAAAAACTTTTGTTGTGGGATGGTCTGTCAATGAAACAAAAAATTCTCGCTTTTGAAAAAGATCCCGATTGTCCAATCTGTCAGGCAAGATAAAGCAGCAAGCCCTTATTTTTTTGCTACACTCACGTTAATTATTTTTTTCTAAGACATTATGAAAAACAATATCTGGTTAGATGGAATTCGCTCGGTTGCCCGAATGGGTGAAACAGCAGTGGTCGCGGCTAAAGCCGGTTTTAAATACGCGACAGAAAAACCAAGTAACGCAAAACTCATGCGTGAAACTTTTGAATCACTGGGTTCAACCTATATTAAATTAGGTCAATTTATTGCAAGTACACCTTCTTTATTTCCACGTGAATATGTCGAAGAGTTCCAAGGCTGTTTAGATCAGACACCTTCATTGCCGTTTAGTTATGTGCAGCAGGTATTGGCTTCAGAATTTGCTGGTCGTAATTTAGATGAAATATTTGCTTCAATTGATGAAAAGCCCTTAGCTTCTGCATCGATAGCACAGGTACACGCTGCTAAATTGGTCAGTGGTGAAAATGTCGTTATTAAAGTGCAAAAACCGGGTGTCGAGACGATTCTCTATACAGATTTAAACGTTTTACATTGGGCAACCAAACTGGTTGAAAAAGCTGTACCTAAAGTCAAATTTGCTTCACTTGCAGATATCGTTGAGGAAATTAAAGTTCGCATGGTACGTGAGGTGGACTTTATTGAAGAAGCTCAAAATCTTGACGACTTTGTGAATTATCTGAACGTAACTCAAAACAAAGCCGCAACAGCACCAAAGGTTTATCACCAATATTCAACACGTCGCGTCTTAACCATGGAGCGTTTATACGGCGTACCATTGACTGATTTTGATGTGGTCAAGAAAGTCGCTAAAGATCCATCGCAAGTTTTGGTGACAGCGATGAATACATGGTTTGGCAGCTTGATGTTATGTAATAGTTTCCATGCAGACTTACATGCAGGCAACCTGATGCTGCTTGAAGATGGTCGAGTTGGCTTCATCGATTTTGGTATCGTGGGCCAGTTGAAACCTGAAGTGTGGACAGCATGTATTGCGTTTATGGATGCCCTACAAAAAACTGACTACAACTTGATGGCTGAAAATATGCTGAAAATGGGTATGACGGCTGTCAAAATTGACACACAAGTCTTAGCTGCCGACTTAGAGCGCTTATTTAGCGGTGTGCTTTTGGCCGATCCGCAAGAGTTATTAACCTCAAATCCTGCCGATTTGAATGACATCATGATGGATATGGTACAAGTCGGAGAGCGTCATGGTATTCGCTTCCCACGTGACTTCGCTTTATTATTCAAACAAATGTTGTACTTCGATCGCTTTATGCGCATCCTTGCGCCATATACTGATATTTATGCAGACCAGCGTATTCAGATGGTGCAGACTATGGACCCTAATTTATTGTTGAAGCAATAATTTAGCCGCAAGATATAAATAAAATCCTCTTGCTTAAACAGGAGGATTTTATCGATGTTTAAGATTTTATTTTGAGTGTAAGAATGGACGCAATTATCATTGAAGGTTTGAAAGTTGAGACTGTCATCGGCTGTTTCAATTGGGAGCGTCAGATTATTCAGCCTTTGATGCTCGACCTCAATATTCAAACCAGTTTAGCGCAGGCGGCTCAGTCAGATGAGCTTGAAGATACCTTGAATTATGCTGAAATTTGCGAAATATCAGCCAAAGTCATTCAAACTGCTCAACCTAAATTGATCGAACATGCAGCAAAACTGGTGATTGATGCACTTTTTGCTACCTATGACAGCATTGAATCTATTATGATTAGCATCCGGAAGCCTGCCATTATCGCGCAAGCCAATTCTGTAGGAATTCGTCTTGAACGCCACCGAAACGATTTTCGCCCTAGCTCTGGCGAGTAATTTCAATCCCAAACCGCATTTTCAACAGGCTTTACGTCAAATTCAGGCTTTGGGTCATGTTGAATTTTCCAAAATTTATGTGATTCCTTGTCGTGATGGCATTGGGGCGGATTATTGGAATGCAGCTTGTTTGGTGAAAAGCAGTTTATCTGTAGATGAAATCAGCACCTTACTGAAAAAAATGGAAGCAGACTCAGGTCGTGTTCGTCCGTCTCATAATATCGCTTTGGATCTGGATCTGATCGCGTGGGGCGAAAGCTTAGCGCACATGCAATTTAATCCGAAAAAACTGCCTTTAGCACTCGATGTTAAAATACCAATGTTCGACATTTGGAAAAATGAAATGTTTGAACATCCAGCACATCAATTTCCTATGGTGAGTTGCCAAAAAGTTTTAGTGGATTGAGCGAATGAAACGAAATGTTTTCAATGAACATGAGTGATATTTCAAACTGACCTTAAATACGCTAGATAAACAATAACAAAAATATTCAATCCTGTCATGGTATGAGCTAGCGTATAGGCTGTCGCAGGATTACATTATCTTTTTAGCTTCAAAATACTGATATGAACTGGACGGATCTGATTCAGCACTATGGCTATATTGCGATTTTATTGGCACATTGTTTGAGGGGGAAACAGTGCTGCTGATTGGCGCCTATGCCGTCCATCAACACATACTTCATTTTCCAATGTTGATTGCAGTGGCGATGCTAGGCAGTTTTATTGGTGATCAGTTTTATTATCAAATGGGCGCTCGCTATGGGCAAAAACTTATCCAGTCGAATGCAGAATTTGCACAAAAATTCGATCATGCGAGCCAGTTTATTGAACGTTATCCTATTTTGACCATTTTATTTATGCGCTTTGCTTGGGGCTTTAGAACCATTTTACCTATTGTTGTAGGTGTGCGTGCTTATCCTGTTTGGAAATATGTGCTGATTAATCTGGTCGCCTGTTTTATTTGGGCGATGTTGGTCGCTACGATTGGCTTTCAAATGAGTCATTATTTACATCTGTTTTGGGCGAAAATGTTGTCTTATCATCAAGATATTTACATCGTTATTGCCGTTGTATTATGTATCGTATTTTTACGTGTGCTCTATACGGTGTTGAAGTGGTGGCGTAAGCATCATCAACATTGATAAAGTGAACGTGGCTGATCTGATAAAATCGTCAAAACATAATCAAAAGATTTAAAAGGATATTCAGTGAGAGCAATATGGGTTTAGGTTATGGTGCGGGCGCGATTGCCTTTATCATTATGTGTTTTTCGGTGTTGCTGGTCATATTCGTGATTCCTGCTTGGTTGTATTGGAATGCATGGCAGAAAAAACAACAAAAATTAAGCAAGTATCATCCTAAACTAGATAAAACTGTAAAATGGGGGCTATCGACTTTACTCATTTTTCCAATTTTTGTTCTCTTGAGTTATGCAGAGATTGCTTTTTCAAATCATCAATCAGATCGTGCTTATCAAGAGTATATGGCACAAATTATTATTCAGCTTAAACAACCTTTAGTTTATGGTGAGGTGATATTGCCTCAGGGGACATGGATCAACCGATCATTTGAAACCAACTATTCTCTTGAAGAGATGACTGATATTCGTCAAGGTCTGACTTCGGCTCGTTTTCCAGAGCTTATTCAAATAGCTGGATTTGATGTTATTGCATTTGAGCTGGATCGTCATTTATTGCTGGAATTGGCACATGATCATACTGTTGTGATTAATAACCAAAAGGAAATTTGTCCGGCAGGATGGCTGCTTGAATTAGGTGGATCAGGTTATCCGTCCACTGAGCAACTTTATAGTTTGAATTTTGATTGGTTTACACCAAGTCGATGGCAGCCTATAAACTGTTTTGATGGCGAAGGAATTATTGTATTAGAGTCAAAACATTACTTATGAAAAAGCCTGCATCATTGCAGGCTTTTTGTTCACTATTTATAAAACTTAGCGACAATCATTAGAAAAGCATTAAATGTAATAACTGGTTTTGGTCATCAGCTTTGAAATACCAGTCATGGCAATACGAACTGGAACAGGAAGGTCTACACCACCTGCATTGAGTGCTGTATCACGGTGATGAAGCTCATCTTCATTCATTTGCACTAAGATTTTACGTGAACGTTCGTCTTGTTCAGGAAGTTGGCGGATGTGGTCTTCTAAATGCAGACTCACCTGACGCTCAGTTTCAGCGACAAAACCTAAGCTGTATTTATCACCGGCAATACCTGCCAATGCACCCATCCCAAAAGAAAGGCCGTACCAAACAGGGTTGAGCAGACTGGTATGGCTGTCTAATTCTTTTAAGCGATCTTCACACCATGCTAAATGGTCTTGTTCTTCAATCGCTGCTTGTTCCATTTCACGGCGTACATTCGGTAGTTTTGCTGTCAGTGCTTGCCCATGATAGAGCGCTTGGGCACATACTTCACCACTATGATTGACCCGCATTAAACCTGCAACATGACGCGCTTCACTCACTGCTAATTGTGTTTCTTCAATGTTAGCAGGGTTTTCTCGATGTGCGGCAGTCGCCCCAGGTACTAAACTACGTAAGGCTTGATCAAATGAGTGAATAAGTTTGTCGACACCTGTAAATTGACGCATGGATTAATCCTCCAGAGAGACTTGCGTAGTTTGAAGCAAAGGTTTGATGCGTAATAGCAGCCAAATACAAAAGATTGCACTCAGCAATGCGGTTATACAAAAAAGTATTTTAATATCAATCTTTAAAATACTCAGAATGATAATTGAAAATATAGCAGAAGATACCATAAATACTGCATTTAAAATGTTGTTTGCGGCAACGACTCGCGCACGATGTGAGCGTGGAGAGTAAGCTTGCATCATTGCATAGAGTGGAACGATGTAAAAACCACCACTAATACCCAATAAAGTCACGGCAATCATGACATGGTAATAGCTCCACCCTTGGTGAAATACTTCTGAAAGGGTAATAAGTGGGCCAGTTTGAGTCGGGACGAGGGTCAAACTAAACGCTAAATACAGTGCAAATACCGTTAAACCGACAGCACCGATGGGAACCATCTTAATATTGACTTGAGTGCCGCCCAATTTACGACAAAGCAATGAACCTACGCCCACACCGACAGAGAAAAAGGTCAATAGCAAGCTAACGACATTTTCAGAGGCATGTAGATTTTGCTGAGTCATTTGTGGAATTTGGGTAAGGTAGGTTGCACCATAAAACCAATACCACGAGTTCCCCAATAAAATAGTAAAAATTAGTGGCAAACTTTTGGCATATTTCATCGTTTGGTAACTAGTTCGGAAAAAGTTCCAATCGATTTTTAAATCAGGTGTTGTGACATTTTGCTTAAGAATAAAACGACTGGTGATATAACCTAAAATGGCGATGGTCATTACCGTCAGGCTGATCCACATTAAATTGCCTTGAGATGAAGCAATCACTGCACCGCCCAAAATCATCCCGAATAAAATTGCCATGGATGTTGCCGATTGGAAGAGCGCATTGCCTGACATCAGCTCATTGGGCTTTAAAATTTCAGGCAAAATTGCATATTTGATTGGACCAAAAAATGTCGAATGGGTCCCCATCAAAAATAAAGCCAGCAACAATAACCATAAATGACCGGTCAGAAAGCCAATACTGCCGATGATCATGATGATAATTTCTAAAATTTTGATGCCACGGACAAGTTGTGAACGTTCAAACTTATCTGCGATCTGTCCCGCTGTCGCTGAAAAAATAAAGTAGGGTAAAATAAACAATAATGCAGCCAGATTGTTTAGCGTGCTGATGGGTAATGCCTGTTGTTGGATTAATCCATAGGTAATGACCAACAATAAAGCCTGTTTATAGACATTGTCATTGAGCGCCCCAAAAAATTGGGTCAAAAACATAGGCAGGAAACGGCGTGTACCTAGCAGATGTTCGTTGTTATTCATAAGCGTCTTGCTACATTAAGTTTTATTAAGAAATGTGAGTGATTGGTAAAATCTCTAAAAAAATCATGTAATATGTTTTTGAGTTTGGAGATGGCGAAAAACCAATAGATATAAGATCTTTAGCTCTACATCTGGTTGACTAAGTCCATTACATAATGAAATTTGTTAGAGTTTGCTATGCCTGCAAAAATCAAGTTTAAAAAAACAATGCTTCATCACAGTATGGCTCACTGCATACGACAGCATCATAGCAATAAAAGTCTATATATGAGCATCTTTTTGACCTTGTGTGCTCAGCATAGTTTCGCCCAAACTCCCGCAGAAACGGTTCCAACATCTACCGATACAAAAGCAGAGATTGTTGCTGAAATCAAGGATGAGGCTGTAAAGCAAGGGCTATCGACGCCTGAAGCAATTGAAAAAATTGAAAATATAAATGAACCAGAAGAATCTGTTGATAGCATGAAAATGCTGCAAGAACAGCAGCAAGCAGGAACTCAACTACAAGAATTTAAACCCATTGAGTTTGAAGATTTAGAAAACTTACCCGTGACACCTGTTGATCAAAACATGGCGAATGAAATCTTCCAAGTTGCTGAAGAAGCCAAACGTCAAGCGCAGGAGTACCGTGCAACACAGCAAACAGAAGTTGCTGTTGCAGATATTACCCAAAAAGAGTTAACGGAAATTAACCAAGCGCCAGTCAATATTGATCAGCTCATGGGTGAAATTCGTTCGGATAATGAAATTACCGCGACACGAAATGAAAATGCCAATACTCTGCAAGAGCTGAATAATCCAACCGTGGAAGATGATGCAGAGCCGGGTATTTTTAAGCGCTTATTATATAAAGTACGTCCGCCACGTCAGATGAATACGGCAAAAGTGCCACGAATTAGTGCGGATGTTGAAATTACCTCAGCACATAATACCAGTCAGACTTCGAGTAAGGCTTATGGTGCGGCGCTGGAAGATCTCAAAGCCAATATTAAAGGCAAGCTTTCAAGTTTTACTCAAGAGTCTTTTAGCGATTTTCCATCGGCTTTGCCTCAATTACGCAGCTTGTCCAATCAGGCTGCACAAGCTGTGGGCTTCTATCAGTCTGAATTCAAATTTGAAAAAGTGTCTGATAGTAAAGTTCGTGTATTGGTTACACCAAATACGCCTGTGCAAATTCAAAAGCAAAATATTGAATTTTCAGGGGCTGGAGCTAATCAAGCTCAGTTTCAGGTGATTGGTGTTTTACCAGATCAGGAAGAAGGTGACATTCTTAATCATGGTGAATACGAAACGACGAAAGGCCGAATTAATGATGCAGCAACTAATAACGGTTATTTCGACTCGTACTGGCGTTTGCACGATGTAAGAGTGGCTCAACCACAAAATACAGCCGATATCAATTTGCGCTTTGAAACGGGCGAGCGTTATAAGCTGGGCGAAGTCGAATTTAGAATGAGTGATCCGAATGCAGAGTTTCCATTGGATCGCGATATTTTAGAAAGCTTGGTGACGTGGAAAGACGGTGCTGACTATACTTTCTGGCGTGTGAATGGTTTGGCCAATAACCTGACGAACTCGCGCTATTTTAACTACACCTTGGTTGATGCGATTCGACCAGACCCGATTGAAAAGCCGCTTGAACTGCCACCAGATATTCAGACCTTGGTTGATCAAAATCAGTTGTCTGAAAGTTCACAAGTGGTGAAAGATAAAACTGAAGTGATGTCGAATAAAGAAGTCACGCAAAAAGTGGTTGATGAAGACCAATTTGCGGGGGTGAATGATGCAGAGCAATCCTCTAAATTACGCAGTTTGCAAGATACGCAAGATGCTAAACAAGCAGAACAAGAACGTTTAAAAGCGCAAGCACGTGAAGATAAAAAAGTCCCTGTGATCGTGACACTAAATGCAGATAAGTTGAATAGTGCAGAAATTGGTGCTGGTTTTGGTACCGACACCGGTACACGTGTTCGTGGGCAGTATCGCCGTGCCATTGTAAACAAACGTGGTCATTCTTTTGACGCCAACATGGAAGTATCCAAAATCCGTCAATCGATTGATGGTCGCTATAACATTCCATATAACCATCCATTAAATGACTATGTCAGTTTGGTTGGTGGTTATGAGCGTGAAGAACGTGACGATGTCGGTCAGGGTGTTAATCTTTCGATTGAATCTGCTGTAGCTGGGGTTGACCGGATTATTAAAAACCCACGTGGTAATTGGCAGCATACTTTTGGTTTACGTTACCGTTTAGACCGTGTTACTGATGACGGACTTAATCCTAGTGATGACATTCCGGATGCGTTCTTGGTGAATACCAATAATGAACAGCAGTCCTTGATGTTTGGTTATGAAATTTCTCGAACTGACTCTGATAAACGTGTGAATCCGAGTAAAGGGATCAAGCAAACCTATAAAGTTGAAGTCGGAAGTGAAAGCTTACTTTCAGATGCTGATATGGCGATCTTGAATGCGGGCTGGCGCTTTATTTATTCATTGGGTGAAAATGATAATCACCAGTTCGTGGGGCGCAGTGATTTAGGTTATATTCTGACAGAGAACTTTGATAAAGTTCCTTATAACTTACGCTACTTTACCGGTGGTGACCAAACCATTCGTGGCTTTGACTATAAGAGTTTAGCTGCCGAAGAAAATGGCTATAAAATTGGTGGTCAAGTCTTGGCAACGGGTTCATTAGAATATAACTACCAATTTAAAGAAGGCTGGCGTGCTGCGGTCTTTAGTGACTTTGGTAATGCGTACGATAAAGACTTCAATACACCGACTGCATATAGCGCAGGTGTGGGGATACGTTGGGCTTCTCCAATTGGCCCAATTCGTTTAGATGTCGCTACCGGACTTTCTGACGACAGCAAACCAATTCGTTTACATTTCTTTATTGGTTCACAATTATAATTTTTAGGTGATGTGTTTTTTATGACTGAACAAGAACAGCAAGAACCAGAAAACGAAACGCCGGTAGAGCAACTGCCGAAGAAGCGTCGTATTCTTCGAAGTGTCATTTTGACCTTCGTGTTCGTGCTTATCTTTTTGGTGGCTGCATTAGCAGTCATGTTCTCTACAGACAAAGGCAGTAAGTTTTTACTTGACCGTGTTCTGGAACGTCAGCAAATCATTCACTATGAATATGAAGGTGGTAACCTGTGGCGGGGCATTATTTTACGAAATGTCCTCGTTACGCTAAAACCTGTCGATGTAAAAATTGACCGTGCCGATATTACACTCGGTTGGCGCGCCATTATTAATAAAGAAATTCATTTAAATAAAGCAGATGTTAAAAATCTGCAAATTATTACCAAGACCCCACCTAGCGATAAACCTTTTGCATTTAGTGAAATCCGTCTGCCGTTCGTACTTCGTGTCGATCATGCAGATCTAGATCATATGCTGATTAAAACCCATAGTTCAGGTGTGGATTTTTATGACATTGAATTGAATGAAGCGCTTTGGTCAGGGACGGAATTAAAATTTGAAGATACCCGTATGGATATGGGCTATTTATCTGTGCGCCAAGCGTCTGGGAATATGAAATTTGAAGGCAAGTATCCGCTAAATGCTGTGGGGATTGTCAATTTACCTTCACTACGTGAAAGCTTGAACATTCATGATATTCAAGTGGTGGCTAAAGGATCTCTTGATACGATTCAAGCTGGTGTGGCAACTCATACCCCAGATCTTTTAACTGGTTGGGCTGTGGTTCATCCAATGCGTCCACATGTTCCAATGTTTGGTGCACTCAAATTTAAAAACTATCATTTACCTTTACTGACTGAGCAAAAGCTTTTTGCTAAAAATGGTCTGGCAAAATTCAAAGGGGATATTCAGCGTCTTAATTTAGATTTAGACACGGACCTGAGCGGTGCCAATATCCCTGAAGGTAAATATACTGCGCTCATGAGTACGGACTTGGTCAACCAACTTGATATTACTAACCTAAATGGACAAGTAATGGGCGGCGCTGTCAACTTGGGCGGCGTGGTGAGTTGGAAAGATCAGGTCACTTGGGATGTAAGCGGTCGTTTAGATAAAATTAATCCAAAACATAAGTTGATTCCGCAGGTGGTTCAAGATTTTCTACCTGTGAGTTTAAATAGTAAGATTGCTTCTAAAGGAACCCTTGAAAAAGGCATGCACCTGACGGCGTTGGTGGATTTTGATCAATATGAAACTTGGAATTTAAAACTCGATCAAGCGCCTGCTAAAAATAATAAAGCTCAGCCGATGCTGATGGATGTGTCTTGGAAAAATATAGACCGTGCAGTGCCATATGTTGGATGGTTGAGTAGTGATTCGGGCAATGTGCAATTGGCGCTTACAGAAGGTCAGCAAAACATTAATGTGGCGACCACCGTGTCACGACATGAAAAAGGTGCTCTGCCTGCTGGACAATATCAAGCCAAACTCAATCTGAAAAATAACAATCTCAATGTCCCTGCCTTTAGTTATGTGGCCGACAAAGGTCAGCTCAAAGGTAACGCGGTTGTAGAATTGCCTGATGAAAAACGTATGCTGAAATGGCAAGCCAATGTACAAGCACAGCAGTTCAATCCACAAACCATCGTGGCTGCTGCGCCTGTCGATCAAATTACAGGGTCATTAAAAGCCAATGGTTATGCAAAACCAAATCAACAGATTATTCAGCTTAATAATATTGATTTGTTAGGCCGACTAGCACAGCAAAATGAAACAGTTCATTTAACAGGTCAATCTACTGCTGCGCTGACTTTCCATGATGAGAAACAAGGTGGAGGCTTTAAAGCTTTTGCTGTGAATTATGATGGTGGCCTCAATGCAAGCCAAGTTGCCGCAAGTAAAGGCAGTTTGATTTTCAAAGTATCTGGCACACCTGAATTAATTAAAATAGCCGAGCTGCGTCATGATGGCGTGGCAGGTAAAATTTCTGCCAATGGACAAGTTTTACTACAAAAAGCCATTGGTTGGGATATTAATGCATCACTGGTGCATTTTAAGCCGCATTATTTTGCCTCAAATGTACGGGGTGAATTATCTGGAAATTTAAAAACCAATGGTGTGTGGTCAGATGCGCTAAAACGAATTCAAATTGAACGTCTGAATTTGGCAGGTATGATCAATAACAAACCTGTCCGTGGTCAAGGTAACTTGGCGATGGTGATTAATTCAAATCAATCCGGCTTTATGCCAAAACAGTTTGAAGCGAATAATTTGCTGTTGGCTTATGCCAATAACCAAATTCAAGCCACTGGTAATGCACAAAATTTACAATTGAAAATTAATGCACCAGCGTTATATGAAATTTATGCAGGCCTACGTGGACGTGCTTATGGCTACTTAAATGTTCAAGCACAGCCACGACTGCAAGCATCTGCCAATATCGCAATAGATGATTTTGCTTTTAATAATTTATTCAGTGTGAAAAAAATACGGGTGCAAGGCGAGTTGCCAACTTCTGCGACTTCACCAAGTTTATTAACGGCAACGATGGATAATTTACGCAGTAACAACCGTGAGATTCTGAAAGGTCAAATTTCACTGGCCGGTACACGTAATGCGCATTTATTAAAAGTCAGTGCTGAAAATAAATTATCAAAATTTTATGTGCAGTTAGCTGGTGGTTTCAACGCACAAAATAATTGGCTCGGTCAGATTCAAAAAGGCGATTTTGACTCCTTGCGTACACGTCTCGTACAGCGTCAAAATGCATCAATTATTTACAACACTGCACAGTCTGACTTATTTGTTGGCGCGCATTGTTGGATGAGTCAGCAAAGTGAATTATGTTTTGATCAGCCGATTCGTGTGAATAAAAACCGCGGCAATGTATCTTTTGTGACAAAAAACCTAGACCTAAATGACTTTGCTGCCTTTATGCCTGAAGGCCTGGCGATTACCGGTAAAGTGAACGGTTATGCGAAAGCGTCTTGGGCGAAAGGTGCAAAACCTAAAATTGATGCACGATTAGTGACTCGTGACGGTTTACTCGGTTTAGCAGCTGAAGATCCACAGTATTTAGCATCTACTTTAAAATATGATGAAGTAGGTTTGATTGCGAAAAGTGTCGCTGAAGGGCTACAAATTCGACTCGATACCAAAGCTCCTGATATTGGTACAGGTTATGCCAATATTATTATTGATCCGTATAAAGCCAACAAACCGATCCGCGGTGAAGTGGCCTTTAACCAAGTTCAATTGAAAATCTTAAAACCATTTATACAAGATGTCCGTTCAATGGGCGGCACGTTGTCTTATGCGGCAAAAATTAGTGGAACATTGTCTCAGCCTTTAATGGATGGTGAGATTCGAGTGAAAAATGGCTCGATTAGCATGATTTCATTACCTGTGAACTTGACCAATATTCAGTTGTATTCTGCTGTACGTCAAAACCACGCGACGATTGATGGTGCATTTAACAGTGGGCGTGGTGTAGGCAAATTAACCGGAAATATTGACTGGAAAAATGATCCACGTATCCAGTTGAATTTAACGGGTAATGAAATGTTGGTCCGTCAAGCGCCATTGATCACCGCTGTTGTAACGCCTGATTTATCTTTAGATGTGCTGCCTTTCAGTAAGAAATTAACCTTAAAAGGTAAAATTGATGTGCCGCGCGCATTGATTTCGATGCCGGAATCTTCTGCAACAGTGGTTGGGGTATCTTCAGATGTACGTGTGGTACATGAAGGTGATAACCAACTTGAGATCTTAAAATCGGCACGTCCTTGGGATATTCGCGCTGACGTACAGGTGAATATTGGTAATCAAGTGATTTTCCAAGGTTTTGATAGCCGAATTCCGTTGATTGGTCGTTTGAATTTGACACAACGTGGTTTAGAAACAGCAATGCGTGCCAATGGTGCAATCGGTGTTTCTCAACGTGTGAAAATTGAAGCTTATGGTCAAAGTCTGGACTTGAACCGTGCGATTGCTCGTTTCAATGGACCATTGGCAAACCCAACTTTAGATATCGATGCCAATAAAGCCGTGCAAGGTAGTACTGTTGGGGTTCGTGTGACGGGTACGGCATCAAGTCCTGCAATTCAGGTGTATAACGATGCAGGTCTGTCTGAACAAGAAGCCTTAAATGCCTTAATTACAGGTCGTATCAATGAAGGAAGTTCAGGTTTAAGTCAGGCGGAAGGTTTCCGTTCTGATGTGAACAATACAATTGCTGCAGCGGGTATTAGTATGGGCTTGGGTGGTACACGTGCATTGACCAATCAAATTGGTCGTACATTTGGTTTGAGTGGTTTGGCATTGGATGCTCAAGGAACAGGGGATGATACTCAGGTTTCTGTGACGGGTTATATCACACCTGACTTATTCATTCGTTATGGCGTCGGAGTATTTACACCTGTGAATAAACTGACCTTACGTTATCAAATGAATCAACGTTTGTACTTGGAAGCGAGTCAGTCTTTAGAGCGTGCAATCGACTTGTTCTATAACTGGCGCTTCTAAGAGAAGTCAAAATTTGAGTATAAAAAACGCAGCTTAGGCTGCGTTTTTTATACAAATGATGAGCTGAGAAATCAATCTTTAAACGTATCATTCAGTGCCTGTTGTACCGCTTCAACACGAGACTTACAGGCTTTATAGGCTTGCATCGACTCTTCAACGATTTTCATAAGATTATCAATATCGGGTTCTTGCTGAGATTCGAGTAATTCAGCATTACGTTTTAAAACTTCATAGCCTTCTTTAAAACTTTGAGTATCAGTCGTCATGATTTTTTACCTGTATATGTTGAATGTCAGCCGTAATGACGCCGTCTTGCATTTCAATTTCAATCGGTGAATGCGTTGAAGGCTGAAGATTTTTCGTTGCGCGAATGGCGTGACCTTGCTGCCGGACGATGGCATAACCTTTGGAGAGCACATGTGCAGGGTTTTGCAACAAAGTCTCACGCATGAGTATTTCAATATTCTGTGCAGCTGTTTTAAGGTGTAACTGAGCAAAATAAGCAGTGTTATCTTTGTATTGCTGTAAGAGCCGAGTTGAGTCATTGATTTGACTTTGAGCCAAGGTCTTTATGAGCTGTAGTAACTGATCATTTTGACTTTGATACAGGGCAATTTGATGTTGAGAGCGCAGTTGAATGCTTTGTAATGCCTCTAAAACCTCCTGTGTTCGCTCAACAATATGATTACGAATCCCCCCAATCACTTTACTCGGGGTGTCGAAAGAGCGATGTGCAATTTCATCTAAGATCGTGCGGTCTTTTTCATGGCCGATACCGACCCAAATCGGTACGCTACGCTTAGATAGAAGGGCAGCCAAATCATAATCATTCAGATAGGCAAGATCATTAACGGCACCGCCACCACGAATAATCACGATCAAATCTGGCGCAGTTTGAAAGTCATTGGCCCATTGTCTTAAACCCAGTGCTAAAGCATCTCGGATACTTTGTGCTGCGGTATTTCCTTGAAAGGTTGCAGCATGATAGACAAATTCACACACACCAGCATGTTGTAGTGCATCTGCATCTTTTTTAAAGTCACCTAAGCCAGCCGCATTTTCAGGCGCAATAACCAAAACATGCTGAATATCAAATGGCGCAGGCAAGTTTCGATTTTTATGAATCAGACCTTCGCTGGTGAGTTTTTCTAAAATTTGTTGATAGCGTCGAGCCAGATCACCCAAAGTAAAACTCGAGTCAATTTCTTCGATATTGACTGAAAAGCCGTACTGCGGGTCAAATTTGGCACGCACTTTAACCAAGACATTTAAGTCGCGACTGAGCTCAATGCCGCTTTCACGTTCAAATTTTCCGACAACTTTATTTGCGGTAAATTTCCAAATTGTGGCCTTACAACTGGCAATGACTTTATCGCTTTCTTGTTCTTTTTCAGCTAATTCTAGATAGTAATGTCCACCTTTGATGTTTAAATTTCGAATCTCGGCTTTGACCCACACGGCATCATCAAAAGCCAACTGAATGACTTCTTTGACCGCAGATAGGTATTCGCTCAGCGTTAATTGAACATCAGACATAATTTAAAATAGGAGAATATAAAAATGAATATTCATTTAAATACTAAATAAATATTCAGCAATTGCAAATGATCATTTCGGTTAAAACAATAGAAGGACTAAGAGGCGCTACAACATAGTATTTCATTTTACACGAAGCAGTTCGTTCCAATTACTCAGGTAAGCGGGGGAACACAGATTTTTTTTCATCCGCCATGTTGCAGCATCGTCCTGCGCTAAGCCGATCGAGACAAAATGATGCCCAAATTTTTTTTGAATATCGTCGATGGTGTCGGACAGTTTCAAACGGCTTTGTCTTAACGCCATATCGCAAAACAAATCTGGGGTAAAGTTTTGTTTTGGAATAATTTCTAATAACACCACACCGGCTTTTTTATATTTAAATCCCGCTTTAAAGATTTTTTCGACGGCACGCGTTGCTGCTTGGGTGATGCTAATTAAGTCATCGGTATGCTCATTCAGTGTAATGGCCAGATAAGGTGCGTATTTTTCAGCAGAATTAAAGCGACTCGTTTGAATAAAAACTCCCACCATACGACATAGAGAATGATCTGCTCTTAAACGTGTGACGGCTCGCGCGATATATACACGAATAGAGGCCTTAATATCTTCCAGTTCGTAGACAGGCTGACCATAGGAACGACTACTGATAATTTGCTGTTTGCTCGGCGCTTCTTCTTCAATAGACAGACAAGATAGACCTTGCAGTTCCAAGACGGTTTTTTCCATCACCACACTAAATTTTTTTCGAATATCTTTAGGCTGTGCATTGATTAGATCTAAAACATAATGAATGCCAAGCTGATTCAGGGCTTTTGTATGATTGCGACCGACGCCCCAAACTTCATTGACTGGTGTCTGCGCAAGGAGTTGTTCTGAGGAACAAGGGTCCATTTCAACTAAATTGCACACACCGTTTAAATACGCATTTTTTTTGGCAAAATGGTTGGCCATTTTGGCTTCCGTTTTAGAGCGACCAATCCCGACACAGCAGGTTAAACCTAGCCATTTTAGGATCGTATCTCGTATTTCTTTAGCATATAGGCTCAAATCAAACAGTTCTTGATAGGCAGTGAAATCTAAAAAACACTCATCGATCGAGTAAACTTCACGGTCTTCGGGGCCGACATACAGGCCTAAAATATTCATAAATCGATTAGACATTTCGGTGTAGAGAGCATAGTTACTCGACAACACCTGAACATGATGCTGTTGGATTAAATCCTGAATTTGATAGACCGGCACAGCCATTTTAATCCCGAGATCTTTGGCTTCCTGACTTCGAGATACAACACAGCCATCGTTATTGGACAGCACGACGACAGGGACATTATTGAGCTTTGGGTTAAAGACACGCTCACAACTGACGTAGCAGTTGTTAAGGTCAACTAACGCAAATATTTTATTTGCAGCTTTCATGGTGAATTCTTGTGTTTAGGTGTGTGATGAGCGCTTATAAAATTGCTTTAAATTAAAGGTCACAACACCCTGAACAACGATAGATTCGCTATCTGAAGGGATAATATGCGCATAGGCTGGATTTTCTGCTTTTAGCCAAATTTTGGGTAAGACTTTATTGGGGTCACCAAAAATGTCGGCAATTTCTTCTTTTGACATTTTTGCGGTGATCATCAATCGCTTTAAGGTGATTTCACGATTATCAATCAGTGCAACCACGATATCGCCATGTTTGGCTTCTAAGCTACGATCGACTAAAAAAGTATCATTAATTTCAAAACCGGCATTGAGTAAAGACTCGCTATCGACATGCGCAATAAATGTAGCGAGCGGGTTAATTACCAAATAATCATTTAGGTCTAAGACTTTTTCAAAAACATCTTTATTGGCGAAAGCTGGGCCAGCAGGAATACGTTCCAAGGCAACGGGAAGTTCAATACGGGTATTTTTCTGAACAGGCTGAACATTGAGCGAAGAATCCAAAAATGGATCCATAGATAGTTCTTGAGATTGCCTTTCAAGCAGGGCATTGATGGTGGGACTGGGTTTGCCATCTGCGCCCATGAGCTGTTGCAAAGACGACCAAGCTTCGTCCGAAAAATAAATCGGCAGTTTTTTTGACATATTTTGCTCCTACGCAACGTGGCGTGTTTGAAGAAAAGTACTTTTTTTAGCATACGCGTTGAGCAGGTCATTTTTCAAATTTATAAAACCTTTAAAATCAAAGCTGCGACAAGTTTAGTCGTTTTAAATATTGCAAAAATCATCATCAGTTCAAAGAAAATGACGTTCTGTATTTTGAACATAGGGCACATTGCTGCCTAATTACAGAAAGTGGAATGACAGCTAAAAATTTCAATAAACAACTCGTTTATTTGGCACAAACTTGATAAGTTAAATTTTTATATTCAGAAATAGACTTGATGAAAAATATATGGATTTTAGCTGCACTGACAGCATTTATGGCGGGTTGTAGCACAACACAGCAAACTGAAACGACACCAGAAAAAATTGGTATGGCAAATCCAGCCAGCCAGTATTGTGTAGAACAAAAAGGTAAACTTGAAATTCGTGATGAAGCAAATGCTCAGGTCGGGTATTGCCATCTGCCAAACGGACAAGTGGTTGAAGAGTGGGCATTATTCCGTAGTAGCCAAACTGAATGTGTAGCTGATAAGGCTAAGACGCTGATTGGCCAAGCAAAATTGACTGAAGATCAGATCAAGGCGATTAGCCAAGCTCAAATTGTCCGTTTAGTAAAACCTGGGCAGCCAGTAACAATGGATTATCGTGTAGAGCGCGTCACCGTCACTGTAAATCCAATCAATAAAAAGATTATTCAAGCAACTTGTGGTTAATTTAAACACATAAAAAAGGCCCGAAAGGGCTTTTTTTGTTTGTTCGGCTACGACTAATTTAAATGACAAATCCATTACGATCTTTTATATTGCCCCTCGTAAGGAGAAGTTCATGAAAAAGTTATTTGCTTTATCCGTTATGGTGGCTTTGGTCGGCTGTGCTGAAAAAAAACCATTAACCCCTGAAGAGCAGTGGCAGGGTTACTGCCGCAGTGTAGGTAATGCTGCACGTACGATTATGTTAGATCGTCAAAATGCAATTGAAAAAGACAAAGCAGTTGAGCATGCCAACAAAATTGAGGATGAAACCACCAAAGGATTTATCCTGAACATCATTGATGAAGTTTATGCCTTGCCGCAAGCTGAGATTAATACTGATGTTGAAAAAGCACGTGAAAAAATTCGTGCTGAGTTTACTGAAAAATGTATCGCAACACCGCATACTGAAATGCCAGATTATAAACCGTTCTAAGGAACGGTTTTTTATGCGAGAAAGCGCGTAAAGCAAAACCTAAAGGCTGTATTCATCAGTGAGTAGTTACAACGGGGCAACTATCCGTTGTTTAGCCATATGATTGAGTTCATGCTTATTTTGCGAATGCATATTTATCTTCGGGTTACTTTGAATATGAGATGCTTAAAGATTTTTAAATAGCCTAAGCAGAGCGAAATACAAATTGTGACAACTTGCTAAATCATAAATATAGAAAAGCAAATCTTTTTAATGAATAATGAAATGGAGAATAAAAAACAGTAGAGGAGCAGAATATGGACGTTATAGGTTATATGCATCACTCAGATCTACTCCTAGAAGATGAACAAGGCGTAGCAATTATCGGTGATGGGAACTACGTGCTCAGCATTGGAGATAAAGTCACATTACGCCAAAAAGTAGATGAATTTTCTCAACGCTATTTGGTCGATATCAGCTTTGCAAGTAATCAACATCAAACCACATGTCAGGACGAATGGTACCTCAGATTTACAGGCGATCGAGCAGAACTTCAGCAATATATCACTGCAACCACTGTACACTAAGGTGGAATATCCAATACTGATAAAAACAGGCAACATTTAGTTGCCTTTTTTTGATGGTTAATTTTAGTCAAAAGTTAATATACGCAAGAAAAGCGTGTTCTAAGTATTGATTTTGCTTAATGTATAAACAATATGAGGATCATTTATTTATAAAATAACGGGCATCACGAAGAAACACTTGTAGTGCATTAACTTTTAACTGGAATTTTAGTAAAATTTAGCAGTCCATATTATTTGCGTAGCTTTATTTAAAGCAGGAATGCGTAAATAATTTTTTAAAAAAGAGGAATAACACCGTGCTAGAAGCTTACCGCCAACACGTTGAAGAACGTGCCGCACTCGGAGTCCCACCGAAGCCACTTGACGATGCTCAAACAGCTGCATTAGTTGAATTATTAAAAAACCCACCAGCTGGCGAAGAAGCATTTTTAGTTGATTTACTAGAAAACCGTGTTCCAGCGGGTGTTGACCAAGCTGCATACGTTAAAGCTGCTTTCTTAGCTGCTTTGGCAAAAGGTGAAGCGACTTCTCCACTAGTAACTAAAGAACGTGCGGTTTACCTACTAGGTACTATGCTTGGTGGTTATAACGTTGCTCCTTTAGTTGCACTTCTTGATGATGCAGAGCTTGGTGAATTAGCTGCTGACGCACTTAAGAAAACTCTTCTTGTATTTGATGCCTTCCACGACGTTGCTGATAAAGCAAAAGCGGGCAATGCGAATGCACAAGCAGTTATGCAATCTTGGGCAGATGCTGAATGGTTCACTAGCCGTAAAGACGTTCCTGAAGAAATCAAACTTACAGTTTTCAAAGTAACTGGCGAAACGAACACAGACGACTTGTCACCTGCACAAGACGCGTGGAGCCGTCCAGACATTCCGTTACATGCTAACGCAATGCTTAAAAACGTACGTGACGGTATCAATCCAGAAGTTCCTGGCGAAGTTGGTCCACTTAGCCAAATCAAAGAGCTTATCGCGAAAGGCAACCAAGTTGCTTACGTAGGTGACGTTGTTGGTACTGGTTCTTCTCGTAAGTCAGCAACTAACTCTGTACTTTGGTTCTTTGGTGACGAAATTGCTCACATTCCGAACAAAAAAGACGGTGGTTATTGCTTAGGTTCTAAAATCGCTCCGATTTTCTTCAACACTATGGAAGATGCTGGTGCATTGCCAGTAGAAATCGATGTTCAAAATATGAACATGGGCGACGAAATCACGCTTAAAATCGACCACGCTGCTGCTAAAGTAACTGCGTTCAAAGACGGCGCTCAAATCGCTGAATCTGAACTTAAAACTCCAGTTCTTTTAGATGAAGTACGTGCTGGTGGCCGTATCAACCTTATCGTTGGTCGTGGTTTAACAACTAAAGCTCGTGAAGCTCTTGGTCTTGCACCTTCAACTTTATTCCGTACTCCAGTTCAACCTGCAGCTACTGGTAAAGGCTTCACTCAAGCTCAAAAAATGGTTGGTCGCGCTTGTGGTCTTCCTGAAGGTCAAGGTGTACTTCCAGGTACTTACTGTGAACCTAAGATGACTACTGTTGGTTCTCAAGATACAACAGGTCCAATGACTCGTGACGAACTTAAAGATCTTGCTTGCCTAGGCTTCTCTGCTGACCTCGTTATGCAGTCATTCTGTCATACAGCTGCTTATCCAAAACCAGTTGACGTTCAAATGCAACACACGCTTCCTGATTTCATCATGAACCGTGGTGGTGTTTCTCTACGTCCAGGTGACGGTATTATTCACTCTTGGTTAAACCGTATGCTTCTTCCAGATACAGTAGGTACTGGTGGTGACTCGCATACTCGTTTCCCAATCGGTATTTCGTTCCCAGCGGGTTCTGGTCTTGTAGCGTTCGCTGCAGCGACTGGTGTTATGCCACTAGATATGCCTGAATCTGTTCTTGTTAAGTTCAAAGGTAAAATGCAACCTGGTATCACTCTACGTGACCTAGTACATGCAATTCCTTACGTAGCGATCCAAGAAGGTGACTTAACTGTAGAGAAGAAAGGTAAGAAAAACATCTTCTCTGGTCGTATTCTAGAAATCGACTTAACAGAAATGGAAACTGACTTAACTGTTGAGCAAGCGTTCGAACTTTCTGATGCTTCTGCTGAACGTTCAGCTGCTGGTTGTTCTATCACACTTTCTGAAGAGAAAGTTGCTGAATACCTTCGTTCAAACATCACTATGCTTAAGTGGATGATTTCTGAAGGTTATGGCGATGCGCGTACTATGGCTCGTCGTGTTGAGAACATGGAAAAATGGTTGGCTAACCCAAGCCTAATCAAAGCAGATCCAGATGCTGAATACACTAAAGTGTATGAAATTGACCTTTCTACAATTACTGAACCAGTTCTTTGCTGCCCGAACGACCCAGATGACGCTAAATTGCTTTCTGACGTTGCTGGTACAAAAATTGACGAAGTATTTGTTGGTTCATGTATGACTAACATTGGTCACTTCCGTGCGGCTGGTAAACTTCTAGACAAAGTTCCTGGTGGTTCTTTATCTACTCGTCTATGGTTGGCTCCTCCAACTCGTATGGACGAACGTCAATTGATGGAAGAAGGTTTCTATAACATCTATGGTAAAGCTGGCGCTCGTACAGAAATGCCAGGTTGTTCATTATGTATGGGTAACCAAGCACGTGTAGCTCCGAACACTACTTGTGTATCGACTTCTACTCGTAACTTCCCGAACCGTTTAGGTCAAGGCGCAAACGTTTACTTAGCTTCTGCTGAGCTTGCTTCTGTTGCTGCTGTACTTGGTAAATTACCAACTCCAGCTGAGTACCAAGAATACGCAGCTCAAATTGATAGCATGTCTGCCGACATCTACCAATACTTAAGCTTCGACAAAATGGGCGACTATACTGACGCTGCTAAAGACGTTGATACTAAGAAAATTGCTGCTGCTCAATTAAGCTAATTTATTGAAAAATAAATTAAATTGAGTTAAAAATGAGGGCTGAGTAATCAGCCCTTATTTTTTATGCAAAATTATTACGAAAATAAATTTGAATTTCTTGTAGCAAAGTTTGGTTTTGAAGTAGCAAAAGAAAAAATTGTCCAAAACCTCTTATATAAAAGTTCACAACCCAAGCTTGGTACATTTAAAAATAAATTTGATATGTTTTGGCAATCAAGTTTTATTAAATTTTTGACAGTTGATGATGCACAAAGCGAAAATTATATTCTCGCACTAAGCCAATATATTCGCTTTAATTTGGTTGATAAAAGTATTTGTCTAAATTATTTAAAACTTGATGTTCAAAGCTTTATTTTAGCTGTGCGTTATTCTGGCATAATCCTTAATACGGAACATCATTCCTGGTCTGTACTAAATGAAATTAAACAAGAAGTTAATATAGAAAAAATGTCTATATTTTTTCAGACTGAAGAGTATTTACAATCACAATATAAGCATCGATTAGACATTTATGAAGATATTAAGAATAGGCTAAATATTGGTCAAATTACGGCTATGGCTTTTGGAAGTTTATATGCATATGAATATTTGATTCCAAATCAGGATTACTTTAATTATTTGCCTTATCAGTTTGATGAAAATGAAAATAATTCAGCAGAAACAGTTTGGAAAGCTTTTGATGAAATAGTTAAATTTTCTAAAAAAAATACTAAAAAACTGACGGATCAATCAATAGGATTAGCACTGAAAAATAAATTAATGCCTTTCTTAATCGGGGAAGGAATGACTCCGTTACTTCAAGAGCAGTATGAATTGTATAAAAAGCTTGTGGCTATCAAAATTGAGATTATTAATTATAAAAGAAATGTACTAGAGTCGTTTAGTTTTGATAAGCAGGTAAATTACGAGCTGAAAAATTCAGAATTGATTTATACTAATACAAAAGATAAAAAAGATAATTGGTCAGAGAAAAATTCATTACTCATAAGTTATTGGTTGGGTATTGGTACTAAAAAACTGTTAAATTCCGATGTTATATATAGCATTATAAATACTGGTCATAACTTAGAAGCTAATGCAGTTGCTTTATCTAAGGCTTTTGCTGTTAAAGAACAATTAGAACAAGTTTATGGAATTTTAGACTTCAGTATTAATCAACAAAAATTAGATGCATATGAAATCATGATTACTATGACTTTATCACAAGCTCATTATTTAAAAGATCATATAGAAAAATTTATAGGTTTTTTACCTCATGCTGAAAGTAATTTGCATGCTTTAACAGAACTAGCTATGCATGGTTTTGTAATAGGTGAAAATAGAATGCCTTTCACATTTGCAAGGCAAGAAGATAAGATTAAAAGAATGTCATCATGGGTAAAAGGCAGTTCAAATACTGTCAAAAAAAAGAAAATGGAACAAATTTTGAATTTTTGGACTTGTGATTTGTATAGTGAAGATTATCATTCAACATTTCAACAAAAGCCATTTTACAAAATTGATAATTTCGTTTTTCAATTTCCATGGCTAACTGCATTTCAAAATGTAAATACGATGATGATTAATTATGTGCGTAAGCTGCATAAAAATCGTTTAGAACTTAAAAGTGAAACAGATAATATTGAATTAAATTTAGCTGAGAAGTTTAAGAATGCTGGGTTTAATGTATTTTGCCAATATCAACCTGTAGATAGAGAAGTTGGTGAAATTGATCTTATTGCTATATGTGAAAATCATGTTATCGTCGTAGAAGTTAAATCGACTTATATTAAAAGTAGTATTCAAGAAATTTATGAATATCGAAATTTCACTCTGAATAAGGCTGCTTATCAACTTTCCAAAAAAGTTGAATTTGTGAAAAATGGTTTTTTAAATCAATTTTTTGAAAATTTAGATGATGTAAAAATTCACTCTTGGATTATAGATACAACCTTAGAGTTTGATCATCACTATTTTGATAATCATTTAAAAATATCAATGGATGAAATAATTATATCTTTAAATGGAAAAGTTGATTTTATGGATTCGATTGTAAATAGTTCATTCGATGAAGAAAGTGATGTGAAAAATATTGACCCTCTTAATTTTATAAAAAATATTGAGAAAGATGAATTTTGGAAACATCAAATAGGTAATTATGATAATTTTATGAATCGTATGATGAGTAAATTGAATGCCTAAACAATCTCGCTTCCTCTGCATTGGCGGTTTCCTTAACGGAACCCAAGTCAAAGACCAAGGTGAAAGCTTTGTTTGCGTCGAAAATGGCAAACAGATGACTTACCACAAAAAAGAAATCTTTAACCAAGATGCGTGGGATCAAGATTACTATGTCTGTGAAACCACCAGTGATAAAGAAGCGCATAACTGGGTATTCGATATCAAATAATGTCTCAAAATTCCTGTTTTTCAGTCATAAATAACCAATGCTTAGCACATCACATACGCTGAGCATTTTTATTTATTTCACTTATTAGGCTTCAAAAATGTGTAGTAGAAGAAGGGGGGGTAAATAGCTTATTTACATTTTTCTAGCTGAAAAAACTCCAATGATTATGTAAAAAGGTAAATAAAATTGAGCACTTAAGATTAAATTATGAATTATGAGCTAGATGCTTTTTTGACAATTGTCGTGGCGGTTTTGGTTTTATTTATCGGTTATTTCTTCGTACACAAAATTTCAATCCTGAAAAAATACAACATTCCTGAACCTGTAGCAGGCGGTTTGGTCGCTGCGGTTATCACATTTATATTATTTAAAAACTTTAATATCACCGTAAACTTTGATGCCAAAATTCAGCAAATATTCATGTTGATGTTCTTTACCTCTGTAGGTTTGAGCGCAAGTCTTGGAAAACTCAAAGAAGGCGGAAAGGCGCTGGTACTATTTTTAGGCTGTGTCATTGTATTTGTCATGCTGCAAAACATCGTCGGTATCAGTTTGGCCAAAGTTTTGGGACTAGATCCACTTATCGGCTTAATTACAGGTTCCGTTACGCTTACGGGCGGTCATGGCACTGCAGGCGCATGGGGCACAGTCTTTGAACAAGATCATGGTATACAAGGTGCAGTCGTACTCGGTATGGCAAGTGCAACCTTCGGCTTGGTCATTGGCGGCATGATGGGCGGGCCAGTGGCGAAATTCCTCATCCGCCGTTTTCAGTTGGCAGAAGAACTTGTACCCACATCAGGACGTAATGAAGCACCGCCTGCATCTGAAACGGCGCCTTTCGAATATCCTGAAAAAACTCGTTTAATTACCGCAGATGATGCCGTCAAAACGATGGGGATGTTTGCCATCTGTATCAGCTTTGCTTATTTCATGACAGAGTTTGCTCGTGGACAGTGGTTTGAATTACCTACCTTCGTTTGGGCTTTAGCGTGTGGTGTATTTTTAAGAAACACCCTTGAACTTGGCTTTAAAATTGAAATGTTTGATCGCTGTATCGATGTATTTGGTAACGCATCCTTGGCATTATTTTTATCCATGGCGCTGATGTCATTGCAGCTCTGGTTATTGGCAGATCTTGCAGGCCCGCTGGTGATTATTTTACTGGTACAAACCCTCGTTTTAGCACTGTATCTGTACTTTGTAACTTTTAGGATCATGGGAAAAAGCTATGACGCAGCAGTACTTTGTGCAGGGCAATGTGGTGTAAATTTGGGTGCAACACCGACAGCGATTGCTAATATTCAAGCAGTAACCAATACTTATGGGCCATCACATAAAGCCTTTTTAATCATACCTTTGACTGGGGCATTCTTTGTAGATATTGTCAATGCTGTGGTCATTCAGGCAACGATAGGCTTCTTTGGTTAATACTATATATAGCTTTAAAAAATGCTAAAGCATCTAGATAGAGTGTTTTAGCATTTCATTTTTCACCATCTTATTGATCAAGAATAATAAACAATGAAAGTTTTAAAATATCATTTGCCTTACATCAAATTGTTCATGCTATTTGTATTAACAGCACTTCCATTTTCTATAACCTATTCAGCTGAAATTGATGTCCAAAAGACCATAGTTCAAGCGCAAAATAACGAAAAGCAGGCGCTGTATGATTTGGCTGTACTGAAACATATGGGGCTAGAAGGTGTGGAGATTAATCTGCCCGAAGCCATAGCGTTGTATAAACGTGCTTCTGCCTTAGGGCACCGCTCTGCAAATCAAAATTTGGGATTGATATATTACAAAGGTGTCGGTGTAAAAGTAGATTATGTGGAAGCTGCAAAATGGTTTGAGATTGGTGCTGAAAGAAATTTAGAAGATTCAAAGCGTATGCTTTTGATCATGAATAAATATGAACTCATTCCAAGGAATGAGAAAAAATTGGAAAGTCTTTTAATTGAATTTGCAAATAAAGGCAAGCAAGAAGATATCGAACAATTGGCCGACTATTATTACTATACGAAGCAAAATATGCAGCTTGCTGAAAAGCCAACGATGTTGTTGGCTGAACAAGGCTTGGCTCAATATCAGTCCCGTTTGGGTATGATTTATTATCAAGGTATTGATGCAAAGCCTGATTATAAAAAGGCTTATCCGTGGTTTTTAAAGGCTGCGGAAGCAAATGATTTGAACGGAAAAATTAGCGTTGCAAGTTTTTATTTAGGTGGGCTAGGCGTACAGCGAGATTTTGAAAAAGCTGCTGCATGGTTTAATTCGGCTTATGAGCAAGACCCTGTGAAAACATGTGAAATTCACAGTCTTGTTTTGTCAAAATTGAACAATGAAATACAACAATGTGAGCTAAGTACAAAACAATAAAAAGCCCCATGGTTGGGGCTAGTCGTATCACTCGCGTGATACTCATATAAGGCTCATCTCATACTGTGTATATTAAAGCATAAAATTGAAAAAAATGCTGAGTAAATTGACAGTTAAAACTTTGTTGTTTTAGGAAAAAGCGATCGCTATACTTTGCCATGAACATTTGTTCACTTCACTATAACCATAAAGAACTATATTGATGAAAGAATATAAAGTTGTTATCTATCAAGAAGGTATGCTGGGATCTTTGCTGCTTGGCTCTTCAAAAGTTGATCCTGTTAAATTCACCAATTTTTTAAATCAAAATGCACAGCAAGGTTGGGCGGTGATTACGATGGAAAAGGATATCCGTCGTATGCTGCTTTTTTGGAAGCGCGAAGCTTATGTAGTTGTTTTGGAGAGAGAAAAATGAAATACGGTGTCTTTAGTGCACTTATTATTTCAGTTTTATGGGGTTTATTAGCCATCTCTCAATTATGGTTTGTGTTGCTCAGTGTCGAAGTATTTACCAAAATAACCATCACAGTAGCGATCTTAGAAGCCATCATTATTATTGCAACATTGGTCATACGTGAGTATTTGACAGATAAAAAATTGAAAAAAGATGGCTATATAGATTAGAACACATAAATAGGGTAATTGAGTGCTGAACTCAATTGCCTTTAAATTTTAAAGTCATCTTATAGATTAGATCTATATTGGCTCATTACTCAATCATCATAAGGTCAGCACTGCTGGCAGATTTTAATTGTCGTAGCGCAAAAATAGAGCGGGTATGGCGTATACCTTTCATAGAATATAAATTTTTACGTAAAAAACGCTCATAGTGTTCAGCATTTTTAACTGCAACTTTCACCAAATAATCATAATCGCCAGTGACTAAATGTGCTTCTACTACTTCTGGCATATTGGCTAAAGTTTCACTAAATTGATCTAAAATTTCATCGTCGTGACGTTCTAATGTAATTTCAATAAAGAATAATTCATTGATCCCAATCGATTTTGGGTTGATGTTGGCTGTATAGCCGTCGATAATTTTTAAATTTTCTAAACGCTTTAAGCGTGTCCAACACGGCGAAGAGGAGAGACCAACACGTTCAGACAGCTGGGCTATGGTGAGTCGTCCATCTTCTCTTAATGCGGATAATATTAAACGATCAATTCTGTCGAGGTTGTGTCGTGCTTCACTCATGCCAAAATAGAATATAATTGAGAAAAAATAGTTATATCATTTTTTGCAATGGTCGGCTGATGAAAATAAGTACACTTAGACGTTCAGTGCAGATTTTAAAGATAGAAAATAGAATATGTAAGCTGTCAGGCAGTTTGAATGAATCTAAAAGTAGAAATTATTGTGCAGTCCATAAAAAGACCACTCAGCCGGATTACTGACTGAGTGGTAAAAACTTAAGCGTGTAACTGTTGTTCAATGATCGGCCATAGGTTTTGATGTGACGATTTAAACATCAACATATGGCCGATGGCTTTATGACCTGTTTCTTTCGGTTTTAACTCAATCATTTGAGTCGAAGCATTCGGGTATAAGCGCAGCAAGTCTTTGACATTGGCTTCCGTGGCGATTTCGTCATCAGAGCTCCATACGGCAGTGATCGGGCAGCTCACTTGTTGATGAAAATCATGCTGAACAGTTTTGCCTAAGGCATTGATGACATAACCGGGTTTGCTACAAAATTCAGCCCATTCACGAGCAACATCTTTTGGCAAATTTTCACCCATGCCAATTGCATTGGTCGGGCCATAGCCAATGGTATAGCGTGCAATCGGGAAGATCACATTAAACATCACTGGAGCTAAAAGTTTGGTACGACCTTTAAGTTTTTTTACATGACCTGTAGAGCCAGAAACAGCAACCACTTTGGCAACTTTGTCAAAATTTGGCACGATACCTAATAATTGTCCGCCTGCGCTATGGCCGAGTAATATGACTTTAGGTGCTTGCGTTTTACTGATTAAAGCGTCGATTGCCGCCGGGATATCAAGCTGCCCCCATTGAACAATACTTGCTGTCGATTCTTTTAGAGGGCTGTGTAGCGACTCACCAATACCACGAAAATCAAAAACTAAAACGTCATAGCCTTGTTGGCTCAACCATGTTGCATAACTATTATAAAATTGCTTGGTAATGCCTGTGGCTGGACAAATCAACACAGGTAAAACCTGTTTGAGCTCTGTCTGGTGTGGATAATAGCGCGCACTCAGTGAATAGCCGTCTTGGCAATGAATCGTGAGTTTTTCAGATGATGACATGATTCAAACTTCATGGGTGTGTTCCGATGACTCTAATTTACACAAGTTCCAAAAAGAAACCTGAAAAGAGTATGACTCTAAAGTCATGTCATAACAGGTTTGAAGTAAGTATTATTGGAGAAGAAATACAGATAAAAATAATGCGTGTAATTGAACAATGGATGTAAATTAAAAATGGACATGCTTCAACTTTCGGGTGCAGTAAAAATTGCGATAGTCTTTAGTGGGATTTATTTATGGGTAGGTATGCTCACGGGTGTGTGGAAATATGCACAAATAAGACAGTCTGAACTGGCACGTGCGCATTATTATGTCGATATAGCACATCGGAGCAGTTTGTTATACGCCCCAGCGACACTCATTTTGGCGGTATTGGCCTATTTTTCAGCACTTCCACATACACTCAATTTACTCTTTGTAATCATCAATCTGTTCTTTTTTAGCTTTTCGATTTTAAGCTATATACTGCATGGCTTTTTAGCTGATACCACCAATCAATTTAAAGTCCCTCACGTCTTAGGTAAATGGCATTTGCCTAAATGGATGATGAGTATGGCAATGCTTGGATTGGTGATTGGTGAATTAATTGCAACACTCGGATTGCTCTTCGGAGTCATTGTTAAATTTTGGTTTTAAGCAAAGTATATGAATCAGAAATGGTTTGAATGAGATTGGAAGCTAATCAGGAGATAAACGCTTTTAAAGTGCAGACGATGGTTATGTAGAAGAATTTATAAAAACAAAATTTGAAGTTAAATAGAATCGAAAATTCATGAGAAAAGGCTGATGATTTTCTGGTTATTTTAGGGATTATTTGTATTGTTATTTAAAAAGGGTTAAATGATCGAGAAGGTAGGGATTGGCATCTTTTCTTTTTTCAAGATGGATGATGCCTCATCCATCTTCTAACTTAAAATTCTGTTGATTTTTGCTTTCGATATTTGTGGTCAATGACTGCCCATAAATAAAAGGCCACCGAGACAATAAGCGCATAAGCAAAGTATTCAGGTCTTAAATTTCCTTGTATTAAGCCTTGAATAAGTAGTGTCAGCATGAGAGCAATAGTGGTGCTTGTATAGGTCACCATGTTCTTATTTGCCTTCAGAGCGTTAATGAAGAATTGCTTTTTGAAATGTACTGATAACATCTCCACCCCTCCGTGTTGTTGTTTAGCCAAAACCCATGATTTTGGTCAGGTTTGAACTACTGTTGTACTTCGAAACTAGAAGTATTTCAATAGTAAATGTCATTATTTTGTCATAAAACTATGTTAGATCATCATATAAGAATAATCATTTTATTCATATACTAAATATTATGAATCTAAAGGTGTTGACTGGTGAGTAAAATGGTCGATGCATAATATCTATGTATGAATAAGCAATATATATACCAACACGGGTATATCGGCTTTATGACAAGAAACCGCCTAGCTTACAGTCTGAATCGGGCTTAATCATGGAGTTTGTGTACGGTGTATTTTGCAGAAAGTATTTGTATTTTAACTATTATTATATTTTGTAGCCAAAGGGCTGGCTTTTTTTCTCATCATGAAAATAAAACTTTATTTAAAAGTTCAATGACTTAGGGTTATTGCGCTGTAGTAGGACAAATAAATGTCAGTTTGGGTAAAACTCGACAATTATTGGTCACAGGTAAAATCGTCATTCGGGTAAAACTCCGATTTTAGACAGGTCAAAAAAGGTTATTTTTTAACTTTGTCAATTACAGCAGCAATAATCAGCACAATCGCAGAAGGGATCAGCCATGCTAAATTTTGTTGAGCAAGCGGTAGATTGGCAATAAAGCTTGGAAGTGCATCTTCGAAACCAGCCACTTTTAAACCGTCAAAAATACCGAAAATAAACGCACATGCGGTAACAGGCGCAATAACTCTTGATGGTGAAATAAACCATTTAGAGCAGAAGCTCAGTAGGATAACGGCAATCGCAGGTGGATAAATCGCACTTAAAACAGGCACTGAAACTGCAATGAGTTTGGTTAAACCTAAGTTTGAAATCAGCAGTGAGAAACCAACTAAAATGAACACAAAAACTTTGTATGGAATTTTAGTCAATTCTGAGAAATATTCAGCACATGCGCAGGTTAAGCCAATCGCGGTCACCATACATGCAACAAAGATCATTGCAGATAGGAAATAAGCGCCCATATCACCAAAAGCATGTTGTACATATGCATGCAGGATCACTGCACCATTTGTTGCATTTGGAGCAATATCATGGCTGCCCATACCGAGTTTGAATAAGCTGATATAAACCAGGGTAAGACCAATACCAGAAATAATACTGGCAATGACAGCATATTTGGTGACGAGCTTACTATCCGTTACGCCGCGTGAAGTAATGGCTTTGACGATCACAATACCAAAAACTAAAGCGCCTAAGGTATCCATGGTTAAATAACCATTTACTACACCTTCAGAAACTGGTGCAGTTACGTAGTTATCAATTGCAGGTGGAATCACACCGGCAGGGATAAAGAACGCAGAGATACCCAGTATAACGAGGCCTAAAATCTTGAGTGGTGAAAGGAAATAACCTACGGTATCTAAAATTTTATTTGGGTAAAGTGAAACAATCGTCACCAATGCAAAATAAATCACGCTATAAATCAGCAGACTGTTTGCGCTGTTACCAAAATAAGAAGAGAAACCAATTTCATAAGAAACGGTAGCTGTACGAGGTGTTGCAAATAAAGGTCCAACAGCTAAGTAACACGCGACAGTAAGGATAATGCTGGCTGCTTTACCCAAAGGCGAACTTAAAACTTGAATAGAACCTTCAACACGCGACAAAGCAATAATCGTGATGACAGGTAGACCAACTGCGGTGATTAAGAAACCAAATGCAGCTAACCAAACATGTTCACCCGCTTGCTGTGCGACAATTGGTGGGAAAATAATGTTACCTGCACCAATAAATAGTGCAAAGGTCATAAAACCTAAGGCAACAATATCCCGTGTACGAAGACTTGTCATAAAGGGGAGATGAACTGTGAAAAAAGGCAATTTTAGTGCAATTAAGCTCGTTTTTGGAGCAAAATTTATAAATCGTATAGATAGTTTTTATAATACGAATTATGAATATATTGACAGATAAAATAATGTTTTATTTATGTTTATGATAAATAAAAGAAATTTATTGTATATAAATTTTTTATAGGAATATGTTTAGCTATTAAGATTTATCAGATATAAATCAATTGTTCTAATTTTCAGCACTAAATAGGATGCTATAAGCCGAATAAATGCAGAAATATTGGCTGAATAAAACAAAAAAAATCTAAAAGGTCTATAATTCGGTGTATTCAAATTTGAGGATATTCAGATGAAAGCTTCCAAAATCACGATTAAAACCGAGCAAGATATTGAAAAATTACGCATTTCAGGTCGTTTAGCTGCTCAGGTTTTAGAGATGATCGGGGAGTATGTCAAGCCGGGCGTGACCACTGAATATCTAGACGATATCTGCAATGATTTTATCGTCAACACACTTAAAGTGATTCCTGCCAACGTTGGCTACTATGGCTATACCAAAACCACCTGCATTTCACCGAATGAAGTGGTTTGTCATGGTATTCCTTCGAAAGAAACCGTATTGAAAGACGGTGACATTATCAATATTGATGTTGCTATCATTAAAGATGGTTATTTCGGTGATACCAGTCGTATGTACTATGTGGGTGAGGTTTCGCCTGCGGCTAAAAAGTTAGTCGAAACTACTTACGAAGCGATGGTTGCAGGGATTCATGCAGTTAAACCGGGAGCAACATTGGGTGATGTAGGCTATGCCATTCAACAAGTTGCTCATCGTGAAGGCTACAGCATTGTACGTGAATACTGTGGTCACGGGATTGGTAAAGTTTATCATGAGCAACCAAGCGTTTTACACTATGGTCAACCGGGTCAAGGTGTCATTCTGAAAAAAGGCATGGTCTTTACCATTGAACCGATGATTAATAGCGGTAAAGCGCGTACTAAAGAGTTAAAAGACGGCTGGACAGTAATTACTGCAGACCGTTCTTTATCGGCACAGTGGGAACATATGGTTGTTGTAACCGATACTGGTTTTGAGTTGTTATCTCCATGGCCAGAGGGTACAGGCGCATATCCCGCGATCTAAGCTCTGTAGTGATGTTAATGCCATATTTGCTGTGTCTAAATGATTGAAGTTAAATAAAATTATACATTTGTATATTTTTTGACTTTAGTCTAGGAGTTCGTGGTGGTTATGGGTGTTATCGTTTTTAAGACTAACTGGATTTATCTAAGCCTTAATTTGTAAGGCTTTGCCTATAGCTCAAAAAATCAGTTAGAGCTATTAACGATTTAATAAAGATGTATTTTATTTATACAATAGCCCTACAGATTCTGCTGTAGTTTCTGATTTTACTTAGTTTTTAAGTTTTCGCTTACCCATCACATGGGTAAGCTTTTTTTTTGCTTAAAATTTAGCGTGTTCATGTTGGCTGAGTTTTTCAACTAAGTAATCAATGAATACACGTACAGCAGGTAGTAAGCCACGACGAGATGGATAAACTGCATGGAAAATACCATGTGCAGCTTTCCATTCAGGTAGTACATGAACCAAAGCACCTGATTTCACGTGATCGGACACAATACTGTCGGGTAATAACACCACGCCACAATCTTGGCAGGCCAGTGCAGCTAACATAGACAGGTCAGAGCCCATCACGGTTGGGTTAACTTTGATTTTTTTCTGATGATGCTGTGCATCGGTCACAATAATATGTTGATCGAGATGCTCATCCGCCATACTTAATATTTGATGCTGAGATAAATCTTCAGGTTGTTTGAGTTCACCAAATTTATTCAGATACGCCTGACTGGCAAATAAGTGCTGCTCAATTGTTTCAAATTTACGAATGACTAAATTCGGGTCATCGTCTAAATTTGAACGGACACGTAGAGCAAGATCGAAGCCTTCATTAATGATATCTACGCGCCGATTGGTCACCATCATTTGCACTTTGATTTCTGGATATTGCTTTAAAAATTCAGGCAATATTTTGGTCATTTCATTTTGCGCGATGGAAACAGGTAAGCTGACTTTAATTAAGCCGCGCGGCTGTGTGCTGAGATGATCAACCAAATCGTGTGCGGCTTGAGCGGCATTCATCATGACTTGTGCATGGCGGTAGATATTCATACCAATATCTGTAACAGCAAAATGTCGTGAGCTACGTTGAATCAGGCGGACACCTAAACGTTCTTCTAAGTTATAGACCCGACGACTCAGTTTTGATTTTGGAATATCTGTTGCACGTTCGGCTGCACTAAAACCACCATGTTCGACCACTTGGGCAAAACAATAAAAATCATCTAGATCACTCAGCACTGTTCTTATTCCATATTTGCAACGATTTAGCTAATTAACTTGAATTGTTTCATGAAGTCAATCACGTTTTGTAGTTTTTCATGTGAAAAGGTTGAGCAAAATTGCCAAGACTAAAGTCGGGTTAACCTTATAATCGTTTCACATTAGCATGACCAAACAATAAATGTGGTGTATACATCTTTTAAATAACCGAATTTGAAGGATGTGATTTGAGTGTCGTCCTGATATATTCAAATAAAAGACCATTATGAAAGAAATTCGACATTATAGGACAATGTCATGGAATTAAGACATTTACGTTACTTTGTCGCCGTTGTAGAAGAACAGAGTTTTACGAAGGCTGCTGAAAAGCTATTTATTGCTCAACCTCCTTTAAGTCGTCAAATTCAAAATTTAGAAGAAGAGTTGGGTGCGCAGCTTTTTGAGCGTGGCAGCCGTCCTTTGAGAACCACCACCATTGGCCGTTTCTTTTATCAGCAAGCCGTGAAATTACTTTCCAATGCAGAAGAAATTAAGCTCATTACGCAGCGGGCCAGTGCTACTGAACGTACGATTAATATCGGTTATGGCGGTTCGCTACTCTGTGGTTTATTACCTCGAATCGTTTATTTGTTCCGTCAGCAATATCCACACTTAAATGTAAATTTAATTGAACTGAGTGCAGTCGATCAGATTCAGGCATTAAAAGAAGGTCGGGTTGATGCATGCTTTAGCCGAGTTCGGGTGTCGGATCAGGCGGTTAAACGTGTGCTATTGCGTGAAGAGCCACTAATTGTTGCGGTGCATTCGAGTCATCCTTTATCTTCACAGCAGCAGATTGCATTAAATAATCTCAAAGATGAGCAGATTTTTATCTATCCAGCAACGGATGGTCAAAGTTATGCAACGCTAATCAAGTCGTTGTTTTTAGAATATGGTATGGAGCCGAAACGCTTTAACACTCAAGCTGATTTGCAGCAATCGCTAGGCATGGTTGCCGCAGGCGAAGGCATTTGTATTGTTCCTGAATCTGTACAAATTATGCAGTTTAGGCATGTGAATTATGTGAAATTATCGGATAGTGCTGCCATTAGCCAAATTTATTTGATTGTGCGGAATGATGATGAAGGGGAATTGGCGCGTCCTTTATTTGACTGTGTTTACCAAGTGTATGACTTGGAAGCAATTGAATACGATCGTCGGGTTTTCTAGGGTCTATTTTAAAAGTAATTATGAAGTTAATTTTGAAATTCAATTTTGAAGCAAACAGTTAAGTAACGTTTACCTTCATACAAATATAGGCTCAATCTTGAAAGTTTTGAGCCTATTTTTTTCAGTCTTATAGGGTTACTTGTTTTAAGAACTTGGTGATTTCACGGCTAAATTTGACCGGTTCACTGAGCAATGGCGTGTGTCCCGATTTTTTAAAAATAATCTGCTCAGCATTGACTAGGCTGTCAGCAATAATTTTTTGACCTTGAGCAGGATAGAGGATCGATTTTGCCCCTGTGAAAAAAGTCGTCGGAGCGGTGAGTGCTGCAATGGCTTCACGATAATCTTCAGTATGGTTCAAATAATTTTGAATATACCAATATAAATAGGCCACACTTTGTGAGGGTAACATCAGCTTCTGTAATGTTGGTTTTTGGTATGCGAAACGGAAAGCGGATAATGCATAAGGATTGCTATTTTGTAAGTCTATGAACCTTAACCAAGCATCGACCAGACTTTGACGGTCATGTTTATTCATCTGCTGTGCAAATGGCACGGAGAGGTTGGTTGCAAGTACCTTCGAGATGTCTTCTAAAATACTCAAAAACTCAGTGTGGCGTTTGCCATATAAACCATATTGCCAATCAGCATCCACTCGAATTTTAGGCGTTTGATCGATGTGCAAATAACGTTTAATTTTTTTGGCAAACTGACCGTATTTTAAACCGTGCATGGTGGTTGTTGCCCCCATGGAGTAAGCAATCACCGTGATTTTATCGTAACCAAGTTGGGAAACTAAGCTGTCAATATCTCGCCAATGGCTTGAAATGGTATCCATATTTGGAATTTGACAATGTTTAGAGCCGCCAAATCCACGCCAGTCTGGAATGATAAATTTAAAGTGTTTTCGGTGTTGATATAGAAAAGGGTGCCATTGCCAACTTTGCATGCCGAGTCCAGATAAAACCAGGATGGGTTCTCCTTGACCATATTCACGAACATACAGTTGTTGTTGATCTGGCATTGTATAGTGCGGCATGCGGCTTCCTATTTATTTTTTTGTTTTAGCGATTAAATTTATGCAACTGTGGAATGATGGTTTCAAGCCATTTGATCCAACCGATTTCCAAATCAATTCCAAGCTGTAAAATCATTTTATGAATGTACAAAGTACGGTCTTCATCATGCGCATGTGCAAAGTCTTTTGCAAAAATAGACTGGTACACTTTTAGTTTTTCTTTGTGAATTTCTAGATGACGTTCTAATTCGGGTAATACGCCATTTGTACCCAGCTGAGCTTCTGCACGTAAACGAACCATCAACTCTTCACGTAACTGAGCCGGAGGGCTTTGCTCAACCATCCAATTGGCTAATTCAACACGTCCAAGCTGTTCAACTTGGTAGGTTTTTTTACGGGTTGTACTGTGCTCATCTTCAATAGTGCTGATCCAGCCTTTTTGCTGCATACCACTGAGTTCACGGTAGATTTGCTGATGTGTTGCATTCCAAAAAAAGCCCATAGAGCGGTCAAAACGGCGTGCAAGGTCAATTCCTGTACTCGGTTTTTCAAGTAAGCTCGTGAGTAAAACATGGGCTAAAGACATATATGGCTCAGTCAAAATAGTTTGTACTTTTTATTATGCAACATGTTGCATAAAAATCAAATCTCGCATATAAATTAGTGCAACAAGTTGCAAAAATCTTGTATGCGTAGATGGAAAGAGAAAGTTCGTATACAAGCGAAGATAAAAATAGCCAGCTTTTCAGCACGCTAAGGAGAAAAAATGTCAAATTATCCAAATTTATTGGCACCACTAGATTTAGGTTTTACAACGCTAAAGAACCGTGTATTGATGGGTTCTATGCATGTCGGCCTTGAAGAAGCACCGGGTGGCTATGAACGCATGGCAGCTTTTTACGCTGAGCGTGCGAAAGGTGGTGTAGGTCTGATTGTAACTGGTGGTATTTCTCCCAATGATGATGGTGTGACATTTGCTGGTGGCTCAAAATTAGATTCTTTAGAAGAAGCAGAAAAACATAAAGTGATTACGCAGGCGGTACATGATGCTGGCGGTAAAATTGCGATGCAGATTTTGCATACAGGTCGCTACTCGTATCAAGCCAATAATGTTGCACCTTCATCTATTCAAGCACCAATTAACCCAGTAAAACCGCAAGCTTTAAGCACAGCAGACGTCGAACGCACGATCAATGATTTTGCTCGATGTGCTCAGTTAGCACAGACAGCTGGTTATGACGGTGTAGAAGTAATGGGGTCAGAAGGTTATTTAATTAATGAGTTTATTGCTGCACGTACCAACCACCGTGATGATGAATGGGGTGGCAGTTATGAAAACCGGATTCGTTTTCCAATTGAGATCGTGCGTCGTACGCGTGAATTAGTCGGTGAAAATTTTATTATTATTTACCGTCTTTCTATGCTGGATCTGGTTGAAGGTGGTTCGACTTTCGAAGAAGTTGTGCAACTTGCAAAAGCCATTGAAAAAGCCGGTGCAACTATTATCAATACCGGTATTGGTTGGCATGAAGCGCGTATTCCGACCATTGCAACCAAAGTACCACGTGCTGCATTTACATGGGTGACCAAGAAATTAAAAGGTCTTGTGAATGTTCCTTTAATCACCTCAAACCGTATTAACACTCCTGAAATGGCTGAGCACGTACTTGCTTCGGGTGATGCAGATATGGTGTCCATGGCACGTCCAATGCTGGCTGACCCACGTTTTGTAGAAAAAGCAGAACAAGGTCGTAGTGATGAAATTAATACCTGTATTGGTTGTAACCAAGCCTGTCTAGATCATATTTTCTCGATGAAAATTGCAACATGTTTGGTTAACCCTCAAGCTTGCTATGAAACTGAACTGATTTTTAAAGAATCTGCACAGGTGAAAAATATTGCTGTGATTGGTGCGGGACCTGCAGGTTTAAGCTTTGCAACTTATGCTGCAGAGCGTGGTCATAACATAACTATTTTTGAAGCATCGAGCCAAATTGGTGGACAGTTTAATATTGCGAAAACGATTCCTGGTAAAGAAGAGTTTTATGAAACGCTGCGTTATTTCAAACGTAAAATAGAACTATTGCCTCAGATTAAATTGGTATTGAACCATACAGCAACGTATGAAGAATTAGCTCAGTCTGATTTTGATGACATCGTGGTGGCGACGGGTGTAACACCGCGTCAGTTAGATATAGATGGTATTGATCATCCAAAAGTATTGAGCTATTTACAGGTATTACGTGAACGTCAACCTGTTGGCAAACGTGTAGCAATCATTGGTGCAGGCGGTATTGGTTTCGATACGGCTGAATATTTAACGCATGAAGGTGAAAGCGGTAGCCTCAATCCTGAGAAATTTTATGATGAATGGGGTATTGATACCACTTATGCGCAAGTCGGTGGCTTGAAACATCCAGACGTCGAAGAATCGCCGCGTGAAGTGTATTTATTGCAACGTAAGGCTAAATCGGTTGGTGCTGGCTTAGGTAAAACCACGGGTTGGATTCACCGTACAGGTTTGAAACACCGCGATGTGAAAATGATTGCGGGTGCAAGCTACGACAAAATTGATGATCAAGGTTTGCATATTACCGTTGATGGTCAATCACGTATTTTAGATGTTGATCATGTGGTGATTTGTGCAGGTCAGGAATCCTATACTGCGATGTATGAACAGCTACAAGCAGATGGGAAAAATGTGCATTTGATTGGTGGTGCGAAAGAAGCAGGTGAGTTAGATGCTAAACGTGCCATTCGTCAAGGTGCAGATTTGGCTGCGGTGATTTAATCAGCCTCATACTAAACCACGACAACTTCATTCAATTTAATATGCAGTTGTCGTGCTTCCTCTCCATTTGGGAGAGGAGTTTGAGGAAAGGGAAATGATTCATCAAAAAAAAGGACATAAACATGATTATTGAAACAACAAAAAAATCTGTTGCACGTTGGCACGAAATGCTTAACACACGGGATATGAATATTTTAAATGAACTCTTGGCAGAGGATGTGGTGTTTCGTTCACCTGTCGCGTTTAACCCATATCCAGGTAAGCCTGTAGTAACTTTTATTTTGACCAATGTGATTCAAATTTTTGAAAATTTTACTTACCACCGTGAGTTTTATAGTGAGGATGGCCTCAATGTTGTACTTGAGTTTTCTGCCAATGTTGGCGAGAAAAAGTTAAAAGGGATCGACATGATTCAGTTTAATGAACAAGGTCAGATGATTGATTTTGAAGTCATGCTTCGTCCAAAAAGTGGCTTGGAAGCATTGGCGGCGAAAATGGGTGAGCGCATTATGCAATATCAGCCTTAAATCTGCTGATTTTAAATGCTCATCACAGAATGATAAAAAGCATGATGGATATTGTCATGCTTTTTGCTTTTGAGGCTTAAGCAAACAAATATTGCTAGCGAGATATGGTTTTGTAGATACATTTTTTTACTGGGCATTGTTAGTCAAAGTGAAAAGATTGAAATGATTTGCTGTGGTGCGAAGCGAGGTGAAGGTAAGGTCAATGAATAATGTGATGCATAAAGGGCGTCAGGCTCTTTTAAACTTTGTAGATCATGCAATTGGTGCAGAATTACCACAGCTTTATTATCATCCTGAAGGGCAAATGAAAGATGTGCTGCCGAAGTTAAAGCAACTACATGAAAAATATCGTCCTACGCCTTGGTTGTCGAATACTCATGCACATTTACTGTATTTTGATGTCATTAAAAAGCGCCAAGTAAAGCTCAATTACGACGCCATAGAGCAACTAACCATGGCTGATGGTGGAATCACAGCCATTGCATGGTTGGGCTTAGATTTGCCTGCAGATGTACCAACCGTGGTGCTCATGCATACGATTACGGGAACGCCTGAAAGTATGCGAGAAGTGGTTCGGGATCTTCATCTATATACTGGTTGGCGTATTGCACTGTGTTTAAGGCGTGGTCATGCCAATTTGCCTATGCCAGTTGCCAAAATAAATTTATTTGGTTCAACAGATGACTTACGTGAACAGATTGCCTTTATTCAGCAGAAATTTCCCGCATCGAGTTTGTATGGCGTCGGTTCATCTGCAGGAACGGGGCTATTGGTTCGCTATTTAGGCGAACAAGGTGAGGAAACACCACTTAAAGCGGCTTTTGCTTTATGTCCGGGCTATGACACTGAGCTTGGCTTTAAAAATGTCCACCCTTTTTACAGTAAAATGATGACCAAGAAGCTCTTTCAGAAGTTTGTAGAACCCTATTCTGCAACATGGTCATCAACACCATCTTTAATAGAAGTCCTAAAAAGTAAAGATCTGGCGCAGTTTGAACGTACATATTTTCAAATGGCGGGTTTTACTGATTATGAAAGTTATGCCAAATCCACCAACCCAATTTATGTATTTGAAAATCTTAAAATTCCTTTGATGATTTTAAATGCCGAAGACGATCCTATTTGCCACATTCAAAACTTTGAACCCTATAAAGAATTAATCCGTTCTTTGCCGAATGTAGTGGTGGTGACCACTAAAAAAGGCAGTCACTGTGGTTATTATGAAGGTTTAGTCGACACCCATTCATGGGCAACCAAATTAATGGCAGATTTTTTAAAGTTATATGCGAACTAAAAAATAGCCTACTTTGGGTAGGCTATTTTAAGTATGTGTTATTCAGCTTGTGCGCAACATGCAGTAATTTGAGGTTTAAGCTTCATCTGTATCAATACTAAAATCAACGCTATAGCGCTCAGTGTAGCGCCTGCATAAGACACCGCAGCATAGCTTAGGTTAAGATTTAGCACTGCGGCACCTGTGACTGCACCCAATGCATTTCCAAGATTAAATGCACCAATATTCACTGAAGAAGCGAGGCCTGGTGCATCGTGAGCGACTGTCATAACACGCATTTGTAAAGGTGGTACGACGGCAAAGGCTGCTGCTCCCCAGATGATTAATGCAATCGCTGCGCCAATGGTGGTGGTTGCTAAAATTGGAAATAACAGCATCATCAGCATCAGTAAGACTAAAAAGCCAATCAAGGTCTTATCTAAGGATTGATCGGCAAACTTACCACCGAAATGGTTACCAATTGAAAATCCGATCCCGATTAAAACCAACATGAAAGTGATAAGTTCAGGGCTTGCATGAGTAAAGACTTTTAAACTTGGTGCGATATAGGTATAGAGCGCGAACATAGCTCCAGCACTCATTACCGTGGTGAGCAGTGCTAAAACAACAGGCATGCGTGTTAATACTTTTAACTCTGCTCGTACATCAGGTTTTTCGGTCTGTTGCTGATGGGGTAGTGCTTTCCATAATGCCAACATGGTGATGATGCCCAGTAAGGTAATAGCGGCAAAAGACATACGCCAACCGATATTTTGCCCCACCCACGTTGCGAGTGGCACGCCGCCAATATTGGCAATGGTCAAGCCCATAAACATCATGGCAACGGCACTGGCTTGTTTATCTTTAGGTACGACACTCGCAGCAACAACAGAACCTAAGCCAAAAAATGCACCATGATTTAAGCTGGTGACTAAGCGTGCCGCCATTAAACCTAAATAATCTGGCGCAACTGTGGCAAGCAGATTGCCAAGGGTGAAAATTGTCATTAATAACATGAGTGATGTACGTTTTGAAAAACGTGCAAGCCATAAAGTCATAACGGGTGCGCCAATCATGACACCGATAGCATAGGCACTAATCAACAAACCGGCTTGCGGTATTGATACCGATAGATCTTCTGCAATTTCAGGTAAGAAGCCCATGGGTGAAAATTCAGTGGTACCAATAGCAAATGCACCAATTGCGAGAGCGAGCAGGGTAAAATTAATTTTCATGTTATAGATCCCAAACTGGAGCAAGTTCAAGTGGACTTACTTCACGTGCATTTTTGTCTAGTGTGGCAATTGCCTGCATCTGTTCAGGTGTTAAGTGAATGTCTTGAGCTTTTAAATTACTGATTAAATGTTCACGTTGGGTTGATGATGGAATAATGGCATAGCCTTTTTGCAGTGCCCATGCGAGTGCAATTTGAGCCGTAGTGACTTGAGTCGAAGTAACTTGGTGTTCGGCTGCAATGTTTAACAGCGTTGGGTCTTGCAAAACTTTGCCATAGGCCAAAGTCATATAGGATGTGACATCTATATTGTTGGCTTGCAGATAATTGACCAAGTTTTGATTTTGCAAATATGGACTGAGTTCAATTTGATTGGTTGCAATATTTTCCAGCCCGATGTGATCAATGGCTTGTTGAGTGAGCTCAATATTAAAATTAGATACACCAATATATTCAGTCAAACCTTGTTTTTTTGCCTCAAGTAAATGTCCCATTAATTCTGGAATATTGACTCCAAGTGCAGGTGCTGGCCAATGAATAAGTGTGAGGTTAACTGCATCCGTCCTTAATTTAATTAAGCTGTCCTTTAGGCTGGGTATCAGTTTGTCGGCAGCATAATTTTCAGTCCAAATTTTCGTGGTTAAGAAAATATCAGCTCGATTGACCTGACTTTCGTGGATTGCTTGGCCTACTTCTGCTTCATTACCGTAAATTTGTGCGGTGTCTACAGCACGATATCCAAGCTCTAAGGCTGTTTTAACTGAGTGAATGACAGTATCACCTGTCAAACGGAAAGTACCGACACCAAATTGGGGAACAATCATCAGGAATTCTCTTTTTTGAATTGATGCTATTGTGCTGCTAATTTTATTGAAGAAAAATGCATGAGTTTGGAATATATTATTGATTAAAAATCACGAATTAGAATATGCAATGAAATCGACCATTGAGGAGCTTCAGGCTTTTACTGTTATTGTAGATAGTGGCTCTATTATCAAAGCAGCAGAAAGACTGGATCAAACAGCATCTGGTGTCAGCCGCGCATTACAGCGTCTGGAATCTAAATTAAATGTAACCTTGTTGGAACGAACTACCCGCAAAATTAAGCTCACGCAAGAGGGGCAATTGTTTTTAGCAAAAACACGGCGGATATTGAATGATTTGAGCGAAGCGGAAGATTCTCTGCTGAAATTAGATGCAGATACTTCGGGATTAGTGCGAGTCGATTCAGCAATTTCTTTTATTCTGCATATGATCGTTCCCTTGATTCCAGAATTTAATGCACGTTATCCGCATATACAGATTGAATTGGTGAATCATGATCAAGTGATTGACTTATTAGAGCATAAAGCGGATGTTGCAATTCGCTTTGGAAAATTAAACGACTCCAGTTTGCACGCAAAACTTATCTACAAGAGTCGACTGTGTTTGGTGGCGAGTCCTGAATATCTTCAGCAGCATGGACGTCCGCAAAATGCTGATGAGCTAACCGCACATGCTTTACTTGGATTTAGTCAAATTACCCATATGAATACTTGGCCGATCCAAGTCGCAGGGAAACCTTTGACGATCCGACCAAATATTAAGGCATCAAATGGTGAAACCATTCGTGAGCTTGCGATTCATGGGATGGGCATCGCTTGTCTATCGATTTTTATGTTAGAAAAAGATATTGCAGAAGGGCGATTGGTACAACTTTTAGACGATCAAATTGAGCCACATGAACAGCTTATTCATGCTGTCTATTATCAACAAGAGCATTTACCGAAACGTGTTCGTTTATTTATTGAATATTTAGCTGAAAAATTACAAGAATAGTTGTGAGAAAAACTGTGCGTCGTTGTGTACAGATTTTTATTTACATAGAAACAATAAAAAACCCGACTTTTGCCGGGTTTTTTTGATCATTGGTTTGATAAAACTTCGATCTTAGTTCTCTAAAGCTGGTGTTGCAGCAGCAATGGCAGCAGCCACGGCGTCATCTTCAGACTGTGCAGAACCTGAGTTTTGTTTAGGTTGAGCCGCTTGCGCAGGTTTTTCTGCCGCTTTAGGCGCTTCTGCTTTTGGAGCAGGAGTTTCTGCAGGAGGAGTAGGTTCACGACGAATTTCAGTTGTTGTATTCGGTGTTTCTTCACGAATCACTTCAACTTGCTGCTGAGTCGGTTCTTCAACAACTGCTTGTTCTTCAACTGGTTCTAATTGTGTAGGTACAGATGCTGTTGGTTCAGATGCTGCAACTTCAACCTGTTCCTGTTCTTCTTCTTTTGGTGCTTCTTTTTTTACACATGCTGTAAGAAGTAGACCTGTTGCGATTGCACCGCAGATTAAAAGTTTCTTATTCATAATTACACAAAACAAAAAAGTGTGGATTGGATAACTGCATTATAACAGCAAATAAGAATATAGAAATGATAAGAACTTACTCTAAATTTTTATGATAATTGCTGTTACAATAGTCAATTGTTAATTGTTCTATGAATTGATGCGGAATGACTTTGCTTTCTTGGTACAGAGTAAAGTAAAATCGCACAACATTGTAGGCCAATTTAGGCTCCATTGTACGAGAAACTTAATGACCCATTTTATTTTCGTTACTGGTGGTGTTGTATCATCACTAGGTAAAGGTATTTCAGCTGCATCAGTGGCTGCGCTTTTAGAAGCCCGTGGTTTAAAAGTAACCATGGTAAAAATGGATCCATACATTAATGTCGATCCAGGGACTATGAGTCCATTCCAACACGGTGAAGTTTTTGTCACAGAGGATGGTGCTGAAACTGACTTAGACTTGGGTTATTACGAACGTTTCTTGCGTCGTGCGAAAATGACCAAACTGAACAACTTTACTTCAGGACGAGTGTACCAAGATGTCTTGAATAAAGAACGTCGTGGTGACTACCTTGGTGGTACAGTTCAAGTTATTCCACATATTACTGACAATATTAAAGAACGTGTTCTTCGCGCAGGTGAAGGCTATGACGTTGCGATCGTTGAGATCGGCGGTACAGTAGGTGACATTGAATCTCTCCCATTCATGGAATCTGTACGTCAACTTATGGTCGAACTAGGTCATAAGCGCACAATGTTAATGCACTTAACTTTACTCCCATACATTAAGTCAGCTGCTGAATTAAAAACTAAACCAACTCAACACTCTGTAAAAGAGCTTTTGTCGATTGGTATTCAACCAGACATCCTGATCTGCCGTACAGAGCATGATGTTGATGCTGACACTACACGTAAAATCGCGTTATTTACGAACGTTGAAGCACGTGCAGTTGTGGTATGTAAAGATGCGCGTTCAATTTACCAAATTCCACGTACTTTCTATGAGCAAAACGTTGATGATTTAATCTGTGAACGTTTTGGTTATAACGATCTTCCAGAAGCTGATCTTACAGACTGGGATAACGTTGTAGATGCATTACTGAACCCTGAATACACAGTTCGTGTAGCGATGGTTGGTAAATACGTTGAACTTCCAGATGCATACAAATCTGTAAACGAAGCACTTTTACATGCGGGTATTCAAAACCGTGTGAAAGTTCAAATCGACTACGTCAATGCAGAAGAACTTGAAAGCCAAGTTGTAAACGACGTATTAAAAGACGCGGATGCAATCTTAGTGCCGGGTGGCTTCGGTGAACGTGGTACAGAAGGCAAAATGAAAGCGATTCGTTTTGCACGTGAAAACGGTGTGCCATTCCTTGGCATCTGTTTAGGTATGCAGTTGGCTGTGATCGAATATGCGCGCAACGTTGCGGGTATTAGCGATGCAACTTCAACTGAATTTAACCGTTCTACAAAATCACCATTGATTGGTCTAATCACTGAATGGTTAGATGAGCGCGGCGAAGTTCAACAACGTAATGCAGATTCTGACTTAGGCGGCACAATGCGTCTTGGTGCTCAAAAATCTGAATTGGTTGCAGGAACAAAAACTGCACAAGTTTACGGTTCTGAAGAGATCGTTGAACGTCATCGTCACCGTTATGAAATGAACAACCGTTATATCCCAGTGCTTGAAGAAAAAGGCATGAAGATTTCAGGTTATTCTCCAGTACAGCGTCTTGTTGAAACTGTTGAAATTCCTGAACATCCTTGGTTTATTGCTGTACAATTCCATCCGGAATTTACAAGTTCACCACGTGATGGACACCCATTATTCGCAGGCTTTATTGATGCTGCTAAAAAGCAGTACCAAAAAGCGAAATAATGTGTTTTTGACTAAACCAGGAAGAGTTTAAATGTCACAATTAAAACCACAGGAAATTGTACGTTTAGGCGATATACAAATGGCAAATCATTTGCCATTTGTACTATTCGGCGGCATGAACGTACTTGAGTCAAAAGACCTTGCTTTTGAAATTGCTGAAACCTATGTGGATATCTGCAAACGCTTGGATATTCCATATGTGTTTAAAGCAAGTTTTGATAAAGCCAATCGTTCAAGCTTGAACTCTTTCCGTGGCCCAGGCCTGGAAAAAGGAATCGAGTGGTTAGCTGACATTAAAAAACACTTTAATGTGCCGATTATTACCGACGTACATGAACCATACCAAGCTGCGCCTGTTGCTGAAGTTGCGGATATTATCCAGCTTCCTGCATTTTTAAGCCGTCAGACTGACCTTGTTGAAGCGATGGCGAAAACTGATGCCATCATCAACATTAAAAAAGCACAGTTCCTCGCACCACACGAAATGCGTCATATTCTGCATAAGTGTTTGGAAGCAGGAAATGACAAACTGATTCTTTGTGAACGTGGTTCAGCATTTGGTTACAACAACTTAGTTGTTGACATGTTGGGCTTTGACATCATGAAAGAAATGAATGTCCCTGTGTTCTTTGATGTTACACATGCGCTTCAAACGCCGGGTGGTCGTGCGGATTCTGCAGGTGGTCGTCGTGCGCAAATCACGACACTGGCACGTGCAGGTATGGCGACTGGTTTAGCAGGTTTGTTCTTAGAAGCTCATCCAGATCCAGAAAATGCCAAATGTGACGGTCCATGTGCGCTACGCATGTCACAGTTGGAACCTTTCTTGGCACAGTTAAAAGAGCTCGATACCTTAGTTAAAGGTTTCGCAAAGTTAGACACACACTAATTCGATACACATTGATGCGTCACTTTTGACGCATCATTTTTATTAATCAACTGAGGAATTGTTCATGAGCCAAATCGTTGACATTCGTGCACGTGAAATTTTGGACTCTCGTGGTAACCCTACCATCGAAGCAGACGTAATCTTAGCCTCTGGCGTTGTAGGCCGTGCATGTGCACCATCTGGTGCTTCAACTGGTTCTCGTGAAGCTTTAGAACTTCGTGACGGCGATAAAGCTCGTTACTTAGGTAAAGGCGTTAAAACTGCGGTTAACAACGTTAACACAGTAATTCGTGATGCATTGTTGGGTAAATCAGTATTCGAACAAAAAGACATTGACAACACAATGATCGCGCTTGACGGTACTGAAAACAAAGAAAAATTAGGTGCGAACGCAACTTTAGCGGTATCGCTAGCTGCTGCACGCGCTGCTGCTGATGAAAAGAAAATTCCACTTTTTCAATACATCGCAGACCTTCGTAATAACAGCATTTTGACTATGCCTGTTCCAATGATGAACATCCTAAATGGTGGTTCACATGCAGACAACAACGTAGACATTCAAGAATTTATGATTGAGCCAGTTGGCTTTACTTCATTCTCTGAAGCTTTACGCGCTGGTGCTGAAATTTTCCACTCTTTAAAATCAGTTTTAAAGAAACAAGGTTTAAATACTGCAGTTGGTGATGAAGGTGGTTTTGCACCGAACCTTCGTTCTAACGAAGAAGCAATTACAGTAATTCTTGAAGCAATTGAAAAAACTGGCTACAAAGCGGGTTCTGACATTATGCTTGCGCTTGACTGTGCATCTTCAGAATTCTACAAAGATGGTCAATACATCCTTGCAGGTGAAGGCAATAAAGCATTCACAAGCAACCAATTTGCTGACTACCTTGCTGGTTTTGCAAAACAATACCCAATCATCTCAATTGAAGATGGTTTAGACGAGTCTGATTGGGAAGGTTGGTCTTACCTTACTTCAATCCTTGGCGACAAAATCCAATTGGTTGGTGATGACCTATTCGTTACGAATCCTAAGATTCTTCAACGTGGTATCAACGAAAAAGTGGGTAACTCTATTCTGATCAAGTACAACCAAATCGGTACATTGACTGAAACTCTAGATGCAATCTACCTTGCAAAAGCAAATGGTTACTCTACTGTTATTTCACACCGTTCTGGTGAAACTGAAGATTCAACTATTGCGGATCTTGCAGTGGGTACAGCAGCGGGTCAAATCAAAACTGGTTCACTTTGCCGTTCTGACCGTGTAGCGAAATATAACCAATTACTTCGTATTGAAGAATTGACTAATGCTGCATATCGCGGTAAAGCTGAGTTCAAAGGTTTGAACTAAGCAGATCATGCTATCTATGTTAAATGTATTTGACTCCAAAGCGAGTAAAGCATTGTTGGGCCTTGCGATCTTTTTGATCGCAGGGTTTCAATATTTATACTGGTTCGGTGAAGGTGGTTATCATCAACATCAACAACTGAGTCAGAAAATACAACAACAAGTCGAACTCAATGACGAATTAAAAGAACGAAATCGCGTGCTTGCCGCTGAAGTATACGATTTAAAAAATGGCGTTGAAGCTATTGAAGAGCATGCTCGTCTAGATTTAGGTTTAATTAAACCGCATGAAACTTTCGTACAGATGAGTACGATTAGTACTCAGTACAAACCAATTTATATTGATCCAAACGCAAAAGTAGACCTACGTACCAATGAGTCAGAACCAGCCGAACTTCCACCCGAACCTTAAATTGTGGGCTATTATTCCTGCTGCTGGTTCAGGAAGTCGATTTTCTAAAACTGAACTAAAACAATATCAAAACATTGCGGGTCTAACTGTGCTTGAACACACAGTTGCGCGTCTTAACCAATTACCTTTAACAGGCTATGTATTGGCTATAGGCGAGCAAGATAATATTGCTCAGACTTTGGCATTAGCTAATCAAGAGAAAGTACATTTTTGTTTAGGTGGTTCAGAGCGTGTGCATTCTGTACTCAATGCATTGCAATATCTATCTAAGATTGCCAATGATGATGATTGGGTATTTGTTCATGATGCAGCAAGACCATGTGTCTCGCAGTCGAGTTTAGAAAATTTAGTTCAATCGGCAGTCGATTCTGAGCAAAGTGCGATTCTCGCCATCCCTGTACGCGACACCTTAAAACAAGTTGAAACGCCACCACAAATATCAACAACGGTAGATCGTTCAACTTTATGGCAAGCGCAGACACCACAAATTGCCAAATTGGGTATGCTTAAAAATGCCATTGAACAAGCGCTTGCCGCTGGTGCGACCATCACAGATGAAGCAAGTGCCTTAGAATTTGTCGGTGAGCATGTCAATGTCGTGCAGGGTCGTTCGGACAATATTAAAATTACCTATCCTGATGACTTAGAGTTGGCACGCTTAATTTTAGCGTCTCAAGTGAATAGATGATTATTTCAAGGAATATTTAAGGGACAGTGATTTTTACTGTCGCTTTAATCTATAATTCCCGCATCCTTTTTAGATCTGTTTCGCAATGATCCCTTCTCAACAGTATCGTTTTTTACGTCAGTCATTACGTGATGGCCGCAGTATAAAACACGATTCTTCTCGATGGGCTAAACTTCATTTAGACCCGTGGTTACTTTGCTTCTTGGTACTCAATGCAATATTGGGGCTGATGGTTGTCTATAGTGCGACCGCGGAAGATTCGGGAATGGTACTACGCCAAGCCACAAGTTTTGGTGTGGGCTTTATTGTGATGTTGATCTGCGCGCAAATTCCACCCAAAGTTTACCAATCTATGAGTCCGTACTTATATGCCATCGGTATATTTTTACTGTTGTTGGTTCTTGTTATTGGTGAAAAAAGGATGGGGGCGAAACGCTGGATTAGCTTACCGGGTATCGGCAGTATGCAGCCGAGTGAGTTTATGAAATTTGCCATGCCACTGATGATGGCGTGGTATTTTGCGCGAAAACCTTTTCCACCGAAATTTTTACAAATTGTCGGGGCATTAATTTTATTATTGATTCCATTTGCATTGGTCGCTTTACAGCCCGACTTGAATATTGGTTTGATTATTCCGGGTATTTTTGTTTTATTTTTAAGTGGTATGTCTTGGCGTTTAATTGCAGGTGCTTTAACCGCCTTTGCAATTGCAGCACCTGTACTTTGGATGTTTTTTTTACAGGAATATCAGAAAAAACGTGTACTGACGTTATTTGACCCTGAATCTGACGCGCTTGGTGCAGGTTGGAACATTATTCAATCTAAAATTGCCATTGGTTCAGGCGGGTTAATGGGTAAGGGTTATACCGAAGGGACGCAGTCGCACTTGGGCTATCTGCCAGAGCATCATACTGACTTTATTATGTCGACCTATGCTGAAGAGTTTGGCTTTATTGGTGTATTTCTTTTATTTAGTTTGTTTACAGCAATTATTGTTCGCTGTTTGATTATTGGACTAAATTGCTTCCATAATTTTGGACGACTTTATGCAGGAGCGATAGGATTAACTTTCTTCTTTTTTGTATTTTTAAACTCGGGTATGGTCAGTGGGATTTTACCGGTAACAGGTGATCCACTACCGTTGATGAGTTATGGTGGTACAGCTGTAATTGCGATGCTCGCAGGGATGGGGATTGTGATGTCGATTCATACGCATCGTTAAATAGAATGCATTACATTAAGCCGGATTTATATCCGGTTTTTTTTGCTTGAGATTTAAAATAGACGAGATAAAACTGCGAAAAATTGACTATTGAAATAGTCATGAAATGTTCAAATAAATTAAAAAGCTTCATTCGGTGGAATGGTGTTTTTTCTATAGTTAGGACTTTTATTTAAAAAGAAATTAAATGTGTTTTGTTTAACGAGTATTATTTAAATTTTATGAAATCCTAATTCAACGTTTGCTCTTTTATAATTTTTCGAGCATCTAAAATATGTACCAATACAAGAGTAAATAGGAGACTTAAAGTATATTTAAAATATTGAATAAACAAAATAAATCCTGGTTTAGCTGAATATAAAGCTTTTTTTAAAGCATATCCTTTAGTGCCGATTTCAGGCTGCATAGGATCACTCGGAAACCAAGTTGAGCTAATACAAATGATAAAAAAAATGAAGAAACAAAGCATAGTTGTACTGTACATTGCGTGACCATCACGAGTTCTTATCTGTTTAATAACAGCGTTTTGTACCTGTAATTGGATATCTGGTTTTAAGCCAAAAAACTTTCGGCTGAAAAATATAAGAAAAATTGTAATCCAAGTACATAAAGCAAAAAAATCGTTTAAAAACCTATGTTTTGATGAAACTTGAAGTTGTTGTGTGTTGGAAAAAATCCCGCTGAACTCGAAATCAAAGCAAATTACCATTAAGGCTACAACAAAGGGGAAAATCAAAAAATAATAAAATGGAGCAATATTATCTAAGTAATTCGTAATAGAGTTTGTTTTGTGTATAGCCATTAAAGAAATTCTTAATTCTCATATATATCTGATTATAAATGAGATATATAAAAAAGCATAAAACAGATATACGATTTTATTTAACATAATGGTGATCATACAAACTTTAAAGTGCCCAACTAAGATCGAAATATTTTTTATTTATCTGTAGGATTTAAAAAAGTTCTGTCATTTAAAACAAAAAATAAAGCCCTCAAATGAGGGCTTTATTTAGATATTAATTAATGTAGGAACCATGTGTAGTAGCCCCATAACATCAGTGGCCAAGCGAGGAAGGGGCTAAAAAGCCATTTCCAGAACCAATGGTGTGGTGTAAAACCCACACCATGCACAAAACCACCTGAAATACCTATCATGATGAACATCAGCGCTCGATGGCTATATCCACCATTGTCATCCAGCATGGCAGCAGGATGTACAAGTAACACGGCTGCCAAAGGAAAAGCTAACAGGCAGGAAATGACCATTGCAAATTTATTTGGCTTCTTTTCTACAAGTGATTTTTCTACAGCAGCATCAGTCATTTGTTATTCCTCATCTAGATCTTGATGATGTTCGATGTAAAGCGCACTAAGTACACCTGCAAAACATGCCATCAAAATACCGAGAATCCAAGCAAAATACCACATCGTCTTTTCTCCTTAGACACAGCCTTAGTATAGGCTGTGTGAATTCTCTTCAATATGTTTGTTAGTGACCACACCCCACATCTTGTAGTAACACCAAGTTGTGTAGCACAGGATAATTGGGACAAAAATACACGCGGCAACAGTCATCACAGTCAGTGTATTTTTACTTGATACCGCATCCCACATAGTCAAACTTACAGTTGGGTTGATGCTCGATGGCATAAGGAAAGGGAACAATGCAAAACCAGCAGTTAAGATTGCGCCAATGACTGCCAAGCTTGAACCAAGGAAGCTAAAACCTGCTTTACCTTTACCTGCGGCAAGGATAATGATCAAAGCACCTAAAATAGCCATGATTGGCGCAATCATAGTAATCGGATAAGTACTGTAATTGTTCATCCAACCTGGGTTGGCATTGGTGATCACTTCTTTAGCCAATGGGTTTGCAACGCCATTTGTGTCAAACGGTTGCGCTAATGTGTAGCCTTGGATATTACCGAAGTATAACCATGCGCCAGCCAGTAAGAAGCAAACCAAAAATACGATACCCATAAGCTGAGTCGCTTTTGCTGAGCGTGCACGTAGGTCGCCGTCTGTACGAAGCATGAGCCATGCACCACCGTGTGCGCAAAGCATAGATAAACTCACAATACCGCAAACTAAAGCAAATGGGTTAAGCAGCGCAAAGAAGCTACCTGTATAAGTTGAGCGAACAGTTTCGTCCATAGTGAATGGAACACCAAGGAACATATTACCAAACGCAACACCAAATACGAGGGCAGGAACGGCACCACCAATTGCTAAACCCCAGTCCCAAGAATTACGCCACTTGGTATTTTCGAGTTTAGAACGGTAATCAAAACCGACTGGACGTAAGAAGAGGGCGAAGAGTACCAGTAACAGTGCCCAGTACATGCCTGAGAATGCAGTCGCATATACCATTGGCCATGCTGCAAACAGCGCACCACCGGCAGTAATAAACCACACTTGGTTACCGTCCCAGTGTGGGGCAATCGTATTGATTGCCGCACGACGTTCTTCGTCTTTTTTACCTACGAATGGCATGATCGCCATTGAGCCCATATCGAAGCCATCGGTGAGGGCGAAGCCGATCAGTAGGACACCGACTAAAACCCACCAAATGATTTTGAGTAATTCATATTCGATCATGCTTGAGCCTCCTCATTTGCCTTTTTTGCAGCTTCAAGTTTCTCGAAGTGGTATTTACCAGTATGTAGAGAACTTGGGCCAAGGCGTGAGAATTTAATCATTAAGTACATTTCAATGATCAGCAGTACAGTGTAGAACGCTGCTAATGCAAGGATAGAACCCCATACATCACCAGTACTTAAGCTAGAAGCTGAAAGGTGTGTAGGTAGGACTTCACCAATGGTCCATGGTTGACGGCCCACTTCAGCAACATACCAACCTGTTTGCGCAGCAATCCAAGGGAGTGGAAGTGCAAACAAGGCAAATTTCAATAACCATGGTTTGTTTTCTGCATTACGTTTACCGACAGCAAAGGTAGCCAGTACAAACAGAAGGAGCATTAAGAAGCCAGAAGCAACCATTGCACGGAATGCCCAGAACAAGCTTGGAACATGTGGAATAGTGTCTTTTGCAGCAGCTTTGATTTGATCATCAGAAGCATCGACCACTTTGTCTGTGTATTTTTTCAGAAGCAAACCATAACCCAAGTCTTTTTGAGACTCAGCAAATGCTGCTTTAAGTTCAGGAGAAGTATCGCCTGCACGAAGTTGTTCTAACTGTGAGTAAGCCACCATACCGTTACGAATACGTGCTTCGTGTTGTACGATCAGGTCTTTAATACCTGTTACTTCTTTGTCAGTTGAACGTGTTGCGATAATCCCCATGACATAAGGAATTTTGATCGCGTAGTCAGTAGACATAGTTTCTTTATTTGGAATACCAAACAAAGTAAATGGCGCTGGAGCTGGGTGAGTGTCCCATTCAGCTTCAATCGCAGCAAGTTTAGTTTTTTGTACGTCACCAATTTCATAACCAGATTCATCACCTAGTAAGATCACTGAAAGTGTAGACGCTAAACCAAAGATAGCAGCGATAGCGAATGAACGACGCGCAAATGGCAAGTCACGCTTTTTCAATAAGTAGTAACTTGAAATTGCCAGTACGAAAATAGCACCAGTCACATAACCTGCAGATACGGTATGTACGAATTTAACCTGAGCCACAGGGTTGAAAATCAGTGCACCGAAGTCCACCATTTCCATACGCATGGTTTCATAGTTAAACGCGGAACCGACAGGGTTTTGCATCCAACCATTTGCCACTAAAATCCATAGTGCAGACATGTTCGAGCCAAGTGCAACTAACCAAGTGACAGCCAAATGCTGAACTTTAGATAGGCGATCCCAGCCGAAAAAGAATAAACCAATAAATGTTGATTCAAGGAAGAATGCCATCAGACCTTCAATGGCTAATGGTGCACCGAAAATATCACCGACATAGTGTGAGTAATACGCCCAGTTAGTACCGAACTGAAACTCCATGGTCAAACCAGTAGTAACACCTAATGCGAAGTTAATACCGAAGAGTTTTCCCCAAAATTTAGTCATGTCTTTATAAATTTCTTTGCCAGAAATCACATAGGTGGTTTCCATAATGGCAAGAATAAAAGCCAGACCTAAAGTCAGTGGAACAAAAATAAAGTGATACATCGCGGTCATTGCAAATTGGAACCGCGAAAGATCGACCACGCTTTCAGAAATCATCAACGTGTCTCCTTGATTTGGGAAGGACTGCCAGCAATATGCTCGGCAACTTGATTGTCAAAGTTTTTAGGGATAGTAGGGGCGTCAAACCAGATGTTCTTAATGATCATTAAAATAATCACTTTAATTATTAGTATTGCGGTTATTTCTCTGACCACACGACGATTTAAATCTTTGAATTTTAAGCTCATGGAGATAAGCCTATTCTTTAAACTTGTACTATATTATTAACAAATATATACAAAAAGCAAATAGGTTGAACAGTTAAAATAAAAATATATTATTAAGTAATTTAAATACAATTACTTATAGTGCTTATTAGTTAAAAAATAAACTAATTTTTTTATTTTAAATACTTGACTAAAACACTTGTGTTTAATTATTTTAAATCCGACTAAAACGCTTATATTTATATTTTAAATTCTGACTAATTTACTATATTTACTAAAAGTTACATTATTAATAATGAGAATCCTTATTGAGTGAATAAGATTTTTATTTGTTATGTTTAAGTTTTGCTAAAAAAATGGGCTATTCATGTAGTGCTGTTAAACGATCTCTATATGGTTAATGTTAAAGAGGTTGGACTAAGTTTTTTTAAATACTTTTTAAATATTTGATACATGATGAACTTAGCTTATTTTAGTCTTGAGACACTACATTTGAGTAAAAAAAAAGACATACCGGAGTATGTCTTTTTTAGGGGGTATTGCAGCTTAGAAGTCGTAACGCAGACCAAGAGAAAGTGCAGTTGCATTTTCATCACCGATCCCTGAAATACCGTTACCGAAGCTACGACCTTCTTTCCAAGGGTTGAGTTTAGAGTTTTTGTCGTTAAGCACAGTTGCTAAGTTGCCATATACGCGTAATGTGCTATCCAACTTATGTTCTACACCCACACCGATCAAGCTTGCATTAGCATCATCAGCATCGACGTCACGGTAGAAATATTCACCGCGTACTGAGGTTTTAGGCGTTACTTTATATTCGCCAGCAACACCGAAAACTTGAGCATCTGGGTTGGCTGTATCGTTGTCGTGTTTCGCAATTTGGTATAAAGCACCCAAGTTCAATTCTTCAGTTAACTTATATGCACCGGCAATACGGAATGCATCTCGACTTGCGCCACCTGCTGCGTTTGCTGCATTTTCATCATACTTTTCGTATGCTGCTGCAAAATCAATTGGGCCTTCTTTATAAGTTAGAGCAAGGTCATAGGCTTTGTTATCATCTTTGCCTTCGCCATCTGCGTCACGGTCAATTTGTGTACCTGAATGCATCGACATTGCAGCTAATACATTGAAACCACCGCCAAATTTTGGCGATTTATATTCAATGGTGTTTTCATTACGTTCATCAAATTTTAAGTTGCCTACACGTGTTACGTTACGAACGTCGCCAACCATGTCACCGAAGAAGTTCACAGGGCTACGTGCGACTTTAAATGGGCTGTCAAAACGACCTACACGTGCTTGACCATAAGTTGAACTTTTTAAACCCACGAATGTGTCACGTGTTGAAAAATCTACACCTTTGCTGTCTTGGCTACCGCTTGCAAAGTTTACTTCTTGCTCAATTTGAGCGAATACGTTGAGGTCATCATTAATTTTTTGATCTACTTTGAAGCCTAAGCGTGAAGCGTTAGAAGAAAGACCAACTTCGTTGTAATCTTTACCATCATCTAGATAGTCAAGAGAGACATGTGCACGGCCATAAATTTTTACATCTGCAGCAGATGCCATCATTGGTGTAAGAATTGTTGCCCCGATTGCTAATGCACATAGAGTTTTTTTCATTTGAAGCTCCAGAAGACTTTTCCAGTCATATCAATATGTTTTATCAGTAGCTTGGATAGAAGTAATTTCGCTATCTAATGGCGCTAAGTATTCATTACAAATAAGACAGTTCTATTAAGGAAATATTTCAAAACGGTGAAAGGTGATTTTTGGTTTAAATTGTTTTTATATTTATAAAAATGAATATTTATTAAGTGTTTATAGTTGAATTGAACATTAAGTTGTTTAAAGCTAAAAATAGTTAGCGTAATAGTGTAGATATAAAAAATGGAGCCGAAGCTCCATTGATCATCACTTTAAACTCAATTGAACTTAAAGTGCTGCTTTGATTTTTTCGCCAATGGCTTTAATTTTTTCCATATCGCCCATTTGTGCGGCATGTTTACCTAATTCATGCACTGAAGTCGGAATTAGGTGGAAATGCACATGCGGAACAGTTTGACCCGCAGCAGCGCCAGACAACTGCATCAATACGATACCTTTCACGTCTAAAGCTTTTTCCATTGCTTTCGCAACTTTTTGAGCAACCTGAATGGTATAAGCAGCCGCTTCTGGATCTAAATCAAGCAGCGTAATAGCAGGGGTTTTAGGAATTACGAGCGTATGACCTTCGGCCTGTGGCATGACATCCATAAAAGCGAGTACTTGATCATCTTCATAGACTTTAAACGCAGGAAGTTCTCCGCGTAAAATCCGAGCAAAAATATTTTGATCATCATAAGTCATTGCTAAATTCCTTGAGCGAATTGAATCGTAATTATTTACAGTTCAATTCTTTCTGACGATCTTTGATCGCGTCAAGTCGTTGTTGCTCTTTTTCTGAAAATTTAGGCTTAGTTGTGTAGCAATTGTCATTGCCAAACTTCGCTTTAGCATCAGGATCTTTAAAGCAGAAACCTTTCGACGCATAAATCACATCATGGTCATTTTTCAACTTTTGGCATTCTTGCTCAGATGCTAAAACAGCAGTAGAAGCCCCGATTAAAGTTACAGCACCTAGCAAAGTTGCGAGGGTAAATTTGTTCATGCGAGTTTCCTCTGTCATTTGTAACAATGTGTGTTATGACACTAGAGTACAATATGATGGTTATTTATCGTTATTCAATGGCGAGATATTACTCAATTGTAATTTTACTCCATTTTTCATACATAATCATAGCGCTTGAAAAATCACTGTTTTCTTCAGCTTGATCGCTTGCTGCTTGGATTAAATTTTGCGTCAAAGAGAGCACAGGTGCTGAAAGTTTTCCTTGTCGCACCAGATCAACAGCAATTCCCGTATCTTTTGCAAGTAATGGAAGTGCAAAGGTTAATGGGAAGCTACGATTCAGTACGCGCTGAGGTAAAACAGTTTCGGTCACGTTGCTTTTACCGCTCGATGCATTAATACAATCGAGTGCCTGGTGTAAGTCCACGCCATGCGCTTTTAAGGTGGTGAATCCTTCAGCAACTGCACAAAGATTTACAGCCATTAACATGTTGTTTACAGCTTTAACAGCAAAACCCGCACCCGGTTCACCCACATGTTTAATCAGTCTGCCAAATGTTTGGATCGCAGGTAATGCACGTTCAAAGGCTGCTGCGTCACCACCAATCATGACAGTTAATGTTCCCGTTTCAGCGCCAATGGTTTGTCCACTCACAGGGGCGTCTAAGAATGAAACGTTTTGTTGCTTTAAGGCTGAAGCGAGTTTTTTTGCAGATTCTGGCACACCGCTGGTACAGTCGACCCAAATCGAGCCTGATTTCAGCGTCACACTCGCAATTAAATTTTCAACATCTTGGCTGATGGGTAGGCATGAAAAAATAATGTCCGCTTGTACTGCTTGCTCTAATGCAACCGCTTGCGTACCAAATTCAGCAGCATGTTGCTCTGCCTTGGTAAAGTTTCGATTCCAGACATAAACCGTGTCGAACTGTTTTGGTAGGTGCGCTGCCATACGGTAACCCATTGCGCCCAATCCGATAAATGCAACTGACTGAATCATCTTTACCCTCTAAATTTTTTATTTCAATAAACTGGATCTTTGTGTAAGCCACTGGGTCAAAGTTGGCCAAAATTGATTGGCACTTTTTTGACTCGACATCAGGCCGAGGTGACCACCGGGAATGAGAGTAAACGTGACATCTTGACTACTTGTCAATTCGCCTAAAGGACTTGCTGCATCAGCAGTAACGATTTGATCGGTAGAACCCGCGCCAATCAACAAAGAGCAGTGGATATTTTTTAATTTAATAACTTTATCTTTCAATTGAATAATGCCGTTTTTAAGTGGATTTTGTAGCCAAACATTGAACACCATGTCTTGGTTAATTCCACCCGGATAGTCAATCATGTGATTGAGAAAATCGCCCATGGTTGCATGTTCATACAGATCATGCAGATTATCTAAGTTAGATAAAAATTGTTTTTGGCTTTTGAACCAACCCAGTGGATCGACGATTTTAAATCCAATCGCATTGAGCACACCCGGTGTATGGATAAAATGTTTAGGGATTTTCCCTGTGTAGACCGTATCTTGTAAATTCTTACTACGTGAAAGCAAGCGATTGGTTTTTTGAAATAGCTTTCCGATACGACCTGAGGCATAGCTATCAATCGGCGCGCCCATCACCATTAGATTTTTAACATGTTCAGGTTGATGTAATGCGGTATACAGCGTGACAAAGACTCCAGCCATACTCCAACCGTGTAGCGAGATGTATCGACTATCTGCATGCTCACAAATTTGATCAATACAATGTGGAATCACATCATCAATAAACGATAGAAAATTTAAGAAACGATCTTGATAGTTTAATTTTCCCCATTCCAGCAAATAGACATCAAAGCCACTGTGTTGAAAATGTTTAACCAATGAGCGATATGGATACAAATCATAAATCGCCATATTGATGGCCAGTGGAGCAACAAACACTAAGGGTTCTTTGTATTTACGATCAGGCGAAGCGTAATACCGAACTTTTGCATGTTTATATTCAGTAATTACTTCATAGGGTGTCGATTGAGAAAGGACCAACGATTTTGCATTAAACACACGTGTAGACAAGTGTTTAATTTTCTTTTGCTGCGCCAGAAATTTCTGTTTGAAAGGGTGCATAACTGTCAATTGCCTAAGTCCTTGTAGGATTGGTCGAAGTCTAAGCGATAATTTAGTATTTTACCTTGACCTTAAATAGCTTAGACGCTCAAAATATTGGCAATTCTTCACAAAGGCAGTTCTTCGCGACTGAGTAATACAGATGAGCCAACAAGACGACATCGAATACCAATTAGAGACTTTAGCGATTCGTACAGGTCATACTCGTACTTTTGAGGGTGAACATAGTGAGCCAATTTTCCTGACTTCATCATTTGTTTGTGAAAGTGCAGCAGATGCCGCAGCAAAATTTTCAGGTCAAATTGAAGGCAATACCTATTCACGTTATACCAATCCAACTGTACAAGCTTTCGAAAAACGTTTAGCTGTTTTGGATGGTGCTGAAGCCGCTGTTGCGACAAGTTCAGGTATGGCGGGCGTACACGCGATCACTTTGGCATATTTGAAAGCTGGCGATCATGTGGTGTGTTCACGTGCTGTCTTTGGTTCGATCATTTCTCTGTTTGAAAAATATGTCATCAAATTTGGTGTTGACGTTACTTTTGTTGATTTGGAAGATTTAGATGCTTGGAAACAAGCGATTCGTCCAACGACACGCCTCTTGTTTATTGAAACACCGTCAAACCCATTAGCTCAAGTAGGGGATTTACAAGCCATTGCTGATATTGCGCATGCGCATGGGGCATTATTTGCAGTCGATAATACTTTCTGTACACCGGTGTTACAGCAACCGATTAAATTTGGTGCGGACCTCGTGATCTACTCATCAACAAAATATATTGATGGTCAAGGTCGTGCGCTCGGTGGTGCTGTTGTAGGTAGTGCAAAATTGATGGAAGAGATTACAGGTGTTATTCGTACACTGGGTAACTCGATGAGTCCATTCAATGCATGGATCTTCCTGAAAGGCCTAGAAACTTTAAGCTTACGTATGAAAGCTCACTGTGTAAGTGCTCAGACTTTAGCTGAATGGTTGGATGCACACCCGAAAGTTGAAAAAGTGTACTATGCGGGACTTCCAAATCACGAAGGTCATGAGTTGGCGAAAAAACAACAAAAAGGCTTTGGCGGAGTTGTATCGTTTGTTGTGAAAGGCGAACGTGAAGGCGCTTGGACAGTGATTGATAATACTAAGTTCCTTTCTATTACAAGTAACTTGGGTGATGTTAAGTCAACAATTACCCATCCTGCAACGACTTCTCATGGCAGAATGTCAGCAGAAGCGAAAAAAGCAGCAGGGATTAGCGAAGGTTTAATTCGCGTATCTGTTGGTTTAGAAGATATTAATGATATTATTCGCGATCTTTCACGCGGTTTAGATCTTATCTAAAGTGAATTCATCAGTTTTGTTCGGAGATTTTTATGAACATTAATATGCTCATGCAGCAAGCTCAACGCATGCAAAAAGAAGTTGAGAGCAACATTAAAAAAGCCAAGGAAGAGCTTGCACAAGTTGAAGTTCACGCTGAAGCAGGTGGTGGTCTGGTTAAAGTTACTATGACTGCACGTCATGTAGTGAAACGTATCGAAATCAATCCTGAACTACTTCAAGATGATGCAGATATGATTGAAGACTTAATTGCAGCAGCAATGAATGATGCTTCACGTCAAGCTGAAGCGATTTCAGAAGAAAAACTGAAATCTGCAAACTCTGGTATGGGTCTTCCACCAGGTCTTTCAGGTTTATTCTAAGGAATACGTTAAATGTTTAGTGATCGTTTTGATCAACTTGTACAGGCATTGCGTATTTTACCAAGCGTTGGGCCAAAGTCGGCTCAACGTATGGCACTGCACTTAATCATGAAAAACAGGGAAGGCGCTGTCGGTCTGGCACATGCCTTGACTGAAGCAACCAACTATATTCATGAATGTTCCATTTGCCATTCATTGACTGAAGATGAAGTATGCAACATTTGCGTCTCTTCAGAGCGTGATGATCAACTGCTTTGTGTGGTTGAATCTCCTGCAGATGTCATGGCAATCGAGCAAAGTGGTAGTTTTAGAGGGAAATATCATGTATTGGGTGGGCATTTGTCGCCACTCGACGGTATTGGCCCCGACGAAATTGGTATCCCATATTTAATTCAACGACTAAGTGATGGTAAAGTGCAGGAAGTGATCTTGGCGACCAATGCAACAGTTGAAGGTCAAGCGACAGCACATTATTTGGTTGAAGCGACTAAACATTTACCAATACAAATGACCCGTATTGCACAGGGTGTACCACAGGGTGGTGAGCTTGAATATGTGGATAGTCATACCTTAAGTCAGGCCGTGCATAACCGAATGCGAATGAAGTAAATATAGAGCGAAACTCGTTTCGCTTTGTATAATTTTTATCTAATTATTTATACTTAATAACGATTAAAGTTTTTGTTTACAATGAATAAAAAAGCTAAATAAAGGAAATAAGTCACTAAAATAACGTTTTTCCTTATAGATAAATAATATATATCAGTTAATATAAGCTCATAGAGCATCTAAAATTAGACTCAGCAACTTATGTATCAATTCATTCAAAATCAGCCAGATTTAAATTGCGTTTTAAATCTTATGGACCAAAGCTCGATTTACGGACTCGACACCGAGTTTATAAAAGTAGATACCCTGTGGCCCAAACTTGGACTTTTCCAAATTAATGTACAAAATCAGGTGTATTTACTTGATGGTACAACCCTCGATTTAAGCCAATTCTGGCAAAAATTATTTGCAGCTCAGCAAAACATTTTTCATGCATGTAGTGAAGATATCGACCTGATTTATCACTATGCACAGCATAAGTCTTTAGAAAATGTCTTTGATACCCAAGTTGGGATGTCATTTTTAGGGCATGGCTTACAAGTCAGCTATCAAAATGCCTTAAAAACTATGCTCGATGTAGATATAGATAAAGATCAGACACGTTCAGATTGGTTGGCTCGTCCACTCAGTGCCGAGCAATTGAACTATGCAGCGAATGATGTACATTATTTAATGAATTTAAGCCATACGATTCAGGATGAATTGGCTGCGAAAAGTTTATTAAATTGTGTGCTTGAGGACTGCAAAAATTTAACTTATGAAATTGGCACTGAAACGCCGATCCATTTGCTGTATCACGATATTGGTAATTATCGACATTCACGTCGTCAGCTCATGCAAATTCAGCAATTGGCCGTTTGGCGTGAGCAAATGGTGAAAGCCTTAAATCAGCCACGTAGCTTTATTCTTAAAAACTCAACCATCATTGATATGGTTGAAAAAAATCCAAAAAATAATTTTCAATTGAGTGCGGTGAAAGACATTCGTCCGAACATTGTGCGTGAGCATGGTAAAATTATTTTAGATTTGTTGAAGTTTTTACCTGAACAAGCTGAATGGCCGCTGCGTATGGCACGTCCAATTCGTCACTCTTCTCAGGATATTGGTTCACGCGTCGATACCGTTATTCAGCGTGCAGTACAAGAAACCTCTGTGCCTAAAGAAGTTTTAATGCGCAAAAAATGGTTAAATGCTTTGTATCAGCATGTGGTTTTTCATAATGATGAACAAGATTTACCGAGTTATTTGTTGGGCTGGCGCTATGATTTGCTGACGAAGCCTTTAATTGAAGTGCTGCATGCCGATGAAAGCTATCTTTCTGGTCAAATGAAAGTGATGGAATAAGTTCTGATTGATTAAAGAACTATCACTTATACAAATTCACGACTGATGCGTTAATAAACACTAATGTATCAGTCTTTTTTTTGATGTATCCTTTGCCTTGCGTTTAATGAGTATTGATTCAATTATGTACTGTTCTATCTACAAATCGAGCAAAAAAGATGAAATGTATCTTTATATTGCTCGTCCTGAAGTTAATGAAAACGAAACTGAAGCGACAGATCCGCTTGCAGTAATGCCTGATGCATTACGTACAGCATTTGGTCGTGCCACATTTGTCATGGATCTAGAACTCAGTGAATCACGCAAACTTGCACGTGTGAACGTATTACACGTCATAGATTCTATTGAAACAAAAGGATTCTTTATTCAAATGCCTCCAGAAGGTTTAATTGACCCAAATGCAGTTGAGCCAGAAGGCTTGCGCGGCGCTTAAGTTAATTCAGGAGTTGTGAAAATGAATGGTGTAGTATCGGTATTGGACTCAATTCCTGAAAGCAGTATTGCAATTACGGTTTACCTAGGTGGGGCTGTAATTGCTTTGTTGTGTTGGTATGGGCTGATGAAGCGCTTACCCAAATCGATCGGTGCCATTGGTTGGCTTATCGTATTTGCTATTTTATTAACACCAACCGTTTCTGAAGGTTCAAATGCAGCGATCGCACCTGCGATTTTTGGTTTGATTTTTGGTGTATTAACAAAAGATCAGCCATTGGTTTGGTTGAATCTATCGCTGATTCTCTTTGTGGTGGGTATTGGTTTAGTCCTTGGTTATTTTTGGACCAAATACAATGCAGCGAAACCACAGCACGTTGTTAACAAGAAAATTTCACCGCTTTAAATAAAAAAATAAGGTTATATCATGTCTGTTGAAACTCAACAATTTACTGGTACAGATCAATATATTGCGACCGATAGCTTAAAACTTGCAGTAAAAGCTGCACGTTCATTGCAAAAGCCACTTTTGGTTAAAGGTGAGCCGGGGACAGGTAAAACTCTTTTAGCCGAACAAGTGGCTGAAAGCTTAGGGCTTAAGCTCATTACGTGGCATATCAAATCTACAACCAAGGCTCAACAAGGTTTATACGAGTATGACGCCGTATCTCGTCTACGTGATAGTCAGTTGGGTGATGACCGTGTTTATGACATTAAAAACTATATTAAGCCGGGTAAGCTTTGGGAAGCGTTCACCAGTGAAGAACGTTGTGTACTTCTAATTGACGAGATTGATAAAGCAGATATCGAATTCCCTAATGATTTGCTGCATGAACTCGATAAAATGTCCTTCTTTGTGTATGAGACGGGTGAAACGATTACGGCAACACAACGTCCAATCGTGATCATTACTTCAAATAATGAAAAAGAACTTCCAGATGCCTTCTTGCGTCGTTGTTTCTTTCATTATATTGAATTCCCTGACGAAGCAACCATGCGTGAAATCATCGATGTACATTTTGAAAATATTTCAAATACCTTGGTCTCTGAAGCACTACAAATTTTCTTTAAATTACGTCAAATTCCGGGTTTAAAGAAACCGCCTTCAACCTCTGAGTTGATTGATTGGTTGAGTTTGTTGATGGCGGATGATATGCCAGAAGATATTTTACGAAATACGGATAAATCGAAATCAATTCCACCACTTTATGGTGCCTTGATTAAGAACGAACAAGATGTGCAATTGCTTGAACGTCTAGCATTTATGTCACGTCGTTAATTGATATCAATTCTATCAAAGATTTAAAAGCCGGTTATCCGGCTTTTATTTTGAGCATTAAAAATGTAAAGGTGAATTATACAGACAAGCGCATACGTATCACGTGTACATTTAGCTGTACCTAGGAGGTTTAAGTCGGCAGCACTCTTGTTGGTTGCGAGTTTTTATTTTTCTAGTTTTAGCTATGCGATGGATGATGCTCAGTTTGAACAGCAGCATCAACAGCTACTCCAGGATGCGTATTGGGCGCAAGTTGCAGAACATCAACTTAAAGAAAAGCTCATTGATAAATCAGATCATCTCGCAGCTCAAACGGCCATTCAGCAAAAGGCCTGTGCTGCAACTGTACTTGAGCTGAAATACTATGATTTTGTGATCTTGCATCTAAGTGACTTTAACCGCTATAGAAACCATCAAGGTTTTCATAAAATCGTATCTATTGAACATTTGCAGCAAGATCGCCTCAATGTTCAACACAAATATGAAACTCTTAAACAATCGCTTAATAATAGAAATGCGACTTGCGAATAAATCATGCTGTATGTGTTTCTTTGGGTAGGAGGGCAACGTATATGAACACGCAGTAAAAGCTTTTGGCTTTACTTGTAGGGATCAATTTTTCATAATGGTGGATGTAAAGGCAAGACTCAGTTGCAGATGAAATAACAAGATCACATGCATTCACACTGGATTTGACCTCCTGATATTTAATTTTTATTGGATTTTATTCGCCTATGTTTGTGCGATTGTTTTATACCCTTCGAAAATACGGTGTTCCTGTTTCAACTCGTGAATTGATTGACTTGAACCAAGCAGTGGCAGCAGGGCTGGTCTTTGCAGATCAAAATGAATTTTATCAGCTTGCAAAAACCGTTATGGTCAAAGATGAGCGTTACTTTGATAAGTTCGACCGTGCAATGAAAGACTATTTTGACGGTATTGCCACCTTTGATTTGGATGAACTATTAAATCAGGTGCATAAATTGCCAAAGGATTGGTTTGATCTCGAACTCATCGAAAAACATCTAACACCTGAACAACGAGAAGAATTAAAAAAAGCCGGATCATTAGAAGAATTGATGAAAATGCTTGAAGAGCGTTTACGCGAACAGCATAAAAAGCATCAAGGTGGTAATCGGATGATCGGTACGGGCGGTACCTCGCCCTTTGGTGCCTATGGTGACCATCCTGAAGGTGTGCGTATCGGTGGGCCTGGTCGTAAACGATCTGCGGTGAAAGTTTGGGAACAACGTCAATACCGAAATCTAGATCATGAGCAGATTCTCGGTAGTCGTCAGATGCAGATGGCTTTGCGTCGTTTGCGTAAATTTGCCCGCCAAGGTGCAGCAGAAGAGCTAGATATCGACGGAACCATTCGTGAAACAGCCAAACAAGGAATTTTGGATGTGCAGTTGGTTCCTGAACGACGTAACCGCATTAAAGTCTTGATGCTGTTTGATGTTGGGGGCTCGATGGATTCACATATTGCCCAATGTGAGAAGCTCTTTACCGCGGCTAAAACTGAATTTAAAACCTTAGATTATTTCTATTTCCATAACTGTTTATATGACTATGTGTGGAAAGATAATATTCGCCGTTCAAGCACGCGTATGAATACTTGGGATCTATTCAATACCTATGGGCGTGATTACCGCGTCATCGTGGTCGGTGATGCAAGTATGGCACCGTATGAGTTGAACTCTGTAGGTGGTTCTGTGGAGTATATGAATGATGAAGCGGGTCAGGTGTGGTTACAGCGCTTACGCAATCACTTTGATAAAACAGCATGGTTAAACCCCGAAGAAGAAAGTTATTGGCACTACACCCAAACCATAGCTGCGATTAAACAAATCTTTGAAGATCATATGTTCCCAATGACCCTAAAAGGCGTGGAAGATATGACGAAATATTTAGCGCGCTAAAGCGTTAAAAACGATACTTTTTCTTATCAATGATGTTTATATTACATACTCCAATTTTGCATTGTTTCTTATTTTCAAAATTGGATAGTATTTAAAAGTCTTTGTTCTGCATACAACATGAAGGAAATATGATGGATCATCAAATTAATGGTATCGCATTACCTAATGAAGAAGGTTTCTTCGGTAAATACGGTGGGCAGTTCATTCCACCAGATTTAAAACAGGCAATGGATGACATTAATGTTGCTTATGAGCAAATTCGTCATACAGAGGAATTTCAAAATGAATTGAAGGATTTGTTTGCACACTATGTTGGACGTCCAAGCCCATTGTTTTATGCGAAGCGCTTGTCTAACAAATTAGGTGGGGCACAAATCTACCTCAAGCGTGAAGATCTTAACCATACTGGCGCACATAAAATTAACCACTGCCTTGGCGAAGCTTTGTTAGCAAAATACATGGGTAAAACCAAAGTGATTGCAGAAACTGGCGCAGGTCAGCATGGTGTAGCATTGGCAACGGCTTGTGCCTTGGTGGGCATTCCATGTGAAATTCACATGGGGCAAGTGGATATTGAAAAAGAACATCCAAACGTAGTGAAAATGAAGATTTTAGGTGCCAACCTAATCTCTGTCACTCGTGGTACAGCTACGCTTAAAGATGCAGTAGATAGCGCTTTTGAAGAATATTTAAAAGATCCAACCAATTTTATTTATGCGATTGGCTCAGTGGTTGGCCCACATCCATTCCCGAAAATGGTTCGTGACTTCCAGTCCATTATTGGTGATGAAATTAAAATTCAAGCCAATGATCGATTTGGTGCAAATCCTGACTATGTCGTTGCATGCGTGGGTGGTGGATCCAATGCTGTTGGTGCATTTACAGCATTCCTGAATGACTCCGATGTCAAACTCGTAGGCGTAGAGCCTGCAGGCCATGGTTTAGATACCAATATGCATTCTGCGACGTTGACATTGGGTAAGCCAAGTCAAATTCATGGCATGGCATGTTATGTCCTTGAAGATGAACAAGGTGAACCATTGCCAGTGCATTCAATTGCATCAGGTCTGGACTATCCAGGAGTGGGGCCACAACATAGTTTGTTAAAAGACCTAGGCCGTGTTGAATATACAACAGCGACAGACCAAGAGTGTTTAGATGCATTCATGATGCTTTCACGTGTGGAAGGTATTGTTCCTGCACTAGAAAGTTCACATGCGGTTGCTTGGGCAATTCGTGAAGCGCCAAAACTTGCCAAAGATGTGAAGATTGTCGTTAACGTTTCAGGCCGTGGCGATAAAGACTCAGACTATGTGGCTGAAAAATTAGGTTTAAATTAATTACTGCCATTAAAAAAGACTAAGTTGCTCATCATCTGTTGATGACGCAAAAATCTTTTGCAGTTGTATAGCCCGATCTATATTCGAAGTATCCCAGTTTTTAACTGGGATATTTTTTTTGACGTAATTTTTATAAAAAATATGGTCAAAGCTTGATGAAATTGAAATTAACTCAGGATGTAGTACATAAATAATTGCCTTTGCATCTAAAATTTCTGTGATAGAAGATGCAATCTCTAAATTGATCGTACGTCGGTGGTATTGCAGCAGCTCATCGTCTTTCATCGATAACATTAAGCGTTCTAATTCTAAAATGATGGCATCTAGTTGGTCTAATTTATCTAAAGCGGATTCAAACATAAGAAAGGAAATTGAGAAAAGTAATTAATTTGTAATGTTTATGTCATTACAAAATGTGAGTTATATAAATTATTGATATTTGGAATTCCCCCTTAAAGCTTATCAAGGGGGATTTTTGAGTTTAGCCAGAAATATATTGTTGAAGCTGTTCGATCAGTTTGCGTTGATCATCCATTGCTGCTTTTACAAGGTCGCCGATGGAGATTAAGCCAGTTAATTTCTGTTCCTCAACCACAGGTAAATGACGTAAATGGCGATCTGTCATAAGTTCTAAACATTCTTCGACAGTCGCTGCACTTGTCACGGTGATGACACTACCCGTCATAATTTCGCTGACAGAGGTATTGAAAGATGTTCTTTCCATCAGGGCGATTTTACGTGTGTAATCACGCTCAGACAAAATCCCAACAACTGTGTCTTCATGGATCACAACGAGGGCACCAATGCCTTTTTGTGCCATCAGGGAAATGGCTTCGAGTACAGTCGCATCTGGGGTGATGGTGTAGATTTCTTGATAAGCTTTGTCTTTAAGTACTTGGGCAACTGTAGTCATATTTTCATTCCTTTATAGTAGTTTTTGTTTAATTTAAATTAGCGCGAAATTTGAAAAAAGCAAATACTTTTCAGTGCATGTTGGGGTCAAACATGCACTGAGGGTTTTATGCCATTTGAATCTTATTTTGGTTAAAAAAGAATAAACGCATTTGCGAGGTTGTGAGCTTGAGACGGATGTGGCTAGAGCTATGCAACGCAGGGATGACTTTAAGACGTGTTAATGTCGGTAATAGCGATGCCTCAAAATCTTGTGGTGTAATGCGTCGTGGAGTGTAGTTGGGCCAATGCTTTTTGGCATATTTATGCGCTTGAATGCCATTTAACCAAAACGGGAAGATAATATGATCTTGATCGCTGGTCATTGCCCAACCTTGTTGGTGGTAGAGACCCCAAAGGACTCCACAGTACATCATGGTTTTTAAAATACTAATTTTGAAAAATAAATCTTTTGGAATAGGTTTATATTGCTTTAATTTAGACATCATATGCAGCGTGTTGTTGATGTTGCTCCTATTGTAGAAAATTCTTATGAAAAAGCTGTGTAAGCTTTGAACTTGATTGTAAGAATTTATGTAGTTAAAAGTTGAAGGGTGTAAAAAACGCCACCTTAGTGACGTTTTGTTATGCTTGCAAAGTGGCCATGTTCTGCCAATATTGCGCTTTGAGTGAGTCACGTTCTACACGGAAGCCTTGATAATAAAGTTCAGCCAAAAATAACGCTGCTTTACCATGTCCAGCACGAGCTGCATCTTCCAATTCATGAACTGCATCGCTGAAGTTCATTTGAGATTGAATTGTGTTTACCGCATTTGCGTATACATGTTCGAGTTCATGTTGAGAGAATTGTTGAATCATATTTAACTCCTTATTCTAATTATGATCATTAAGGGCCCATTCTTTAGCCCTATTAACTAATTTAACTAAGTATTATTAAACTAATATTACAATTATCTTGAATTGTCAACTATTCACGTAAATATTTCTAATTTGCTATAGTTTACATGATTAAACAATGGACAATTGTTTTTCGTGAGTAAAATACTATCATAAGAAGTTGTAGATAATAAGGAGAAGTAAAATGACAAGAGTTTTAGACGGTTTAACTTTAGATTATCCTCCGACATTAGCGCAAATTGTGGAGTTGGCACATCTACATCGTCGCAATCTTGATGAAGCAATTTTTCATCAAGAAATTCATTTAGGGGATTTTGGTTTGGCACAGCGCAAACGTGTATATGATTTCACACGGGATTTAGATAAGGCACAGCGCTTAGAATTTTACAATGCATATAATGGCGAATTACTCAAAATCGCCGATGATGATGATTTACATCCTGCGCATGCAGAAGGTGGAATGAGTATTTTTGCAGTATTTATCGTTTTGGCGATTATTGCATTAATTCTTTATTTTGCGGTGATACGTACCATTATTCATTAAATTGTTTAGCTAACTCACAGACTGAAACAGTGAACTGATGCAGTTTTAAGCGCTGTGACTTGAACTTCTTGAACGTCAGCCATACACTACTTTGAACCTGAGGTAGTGTATGACTATTGATTTAGAAAAAATTATTCAATTCAAATCTAAAATACAGCTAGAGCAAATTTATAATATCTTTGTTTCAGTCATGATCGTGGTGATTTTGGTATTGGCTGTGATTGCCTTATATCGTCCTATTTCTGTACAGCAATACCAAAACGTGTCACGACTTGCGTTGCAGCAAAGTTATCCTGAAACACAGGAAATGGCGATGCTGCTGAGACAGCAAGATCGCATTCGTGTGGGTGCTTATCTTAAATTGATGCATGCTTATCAGATGGAGTCTGTGCGAGCACATCAACTTCCGGCTTTGGCAGAGGAACAGCTTTAGTTGCAGGGATTATCTTGGTTGGAGCTGCTTGTACATTCTTCTCCAATATCTGCTGTACTTCATTTTTATCTAAAGTTTTGCTCACTACAATCACAGTCATATTTTCAGGGTGCATGTAAGTACGAACCGAATTTTGTACATCAGCTACAGTTATTTTTTCCAATAATTTAGGGTACTGTGTCAAATAATCTGGGTCTTGTTGATAAAAGCCCAATAGACCAAGCTGTGCATTGATCGTTGCATTGCTGCTGTAATTATTTGGAAAAGCACGCAGCATGCCTGCTTTGGTTTCTTCCATTTGTTTTTGATCAATAGGCATTTTGACAAAATCATTTAAAGCATTATGCGCAACTCGAATACTATCTATCAGCTGATCTTGACGTGTTCCATAGCTAAAGCTAAAAATACCGGGTGCTTGGCTAAAGCTAAATGCACTATAGGCACCATAAGTATAGCCACGTTTAACGCGAAGCTCTTGCATGAGGATCGAGTTAAAACCTCCACCACCAAACATTCGATTGGCTACTTCTAGGGCTAATCGATCTTTGTTATCACGTGTCGTTCCTAAATGTCCAAACATGATGTTGGCTTGGGTGGAATTGTAGGGAAGATGGATGATATCAAACCCTTGTTTTTCTTCTGGTTGTGCAAGTGCCTTAGCTTTTTCACCTTGGTTTAAGTTTCCGGAAATACGTTCTGCAAGGTTTTGTGCTTCTTTTTTGCTGAGTTTGCCTGTAATGGCAATATTCATGTTTTGAGCAACTAAAAATTGATTACGAAACTTCTTTAAAATGTCAGGGGTGATTTTTTTGATACTGCCATTGGTTCCAGTAATCGGTTCTGCATATGGGTGTGTGCCGTATACAGCCCGATAGAAACGAATATTCATTAAGCGACTTGGGCTTTCTTGGAGTTGTTTCTGACCAGCTTGGTTATTGCTGAGTGCTAAGTTGAGACTGGAGTTTTTAAAAGTCGCATTTTTAATCACATCCATCATCATACTTAAAGCAGGTTCTAATTTTTTAGGGTCTGACAATACGCGTAGCCGAACGACAAACATATCTCGATGTGCTTGTACGCTAAATTGAGCACCTGTTTGGTCAAAAACCGAGGCAATTTGCGTTGCATTGTATTTTTCTGTGCCTTCATCGATTAAACGTGCAGCCATGTTGGCAACACCATACAAGCCTTTTCCGACTTCTTCATCACGAGCAGAACCTGCATTAAAGGTCAGTTGAATATCCACCATAGGTAGATCTTGTGATTCAACAAACAGGCTATTTACGCCATTTCGGTTTTTCAGCACTTGAACAAGCGGAGCACGGTAGTCTTTATCAATCTGTAAATTTTTTAAACTTTGCAGCATTGGGATAGATTGTAATTGGCTCGGATTATCGTTGAGGTCGGGAACATTTTCCTTATAAGTTTCTGCATGAAGGATTGAGCCAAACGCAGTAAGTAAGCTCAGAGATAAAATTTTCGTAATAGTCATCACTAATCCTTACATGACGCTTTCAATGTTTTGGGTTGAGCTGGTCTGTTGCTCTGGAATAACAACTTCCGTTTGAGCGGATTTTACTGTTTGATCTGCTTTATTTGAGGTTGTTGGAACCTCCGTCTGTTCTGGAAGTAGATACATGGTGCTTAAATTTTCTCGGACAAAATACGCATTTGCGACACGTTGAATATCTTGTGCGCTGACGTTTTCATATAGTTTTGGTAATTCGTCCATTAGCCTGAAACTGAGCCCATTGACTTCTAAGTTACCGATCGTCTTGGCTTGGCTGCTGATGTCATCTTGGTTATAGACTAAATTGGAGACAAAATGTGTGGTGATACGTTCAACTTCAGGTGTTTTGACTAATTCTGTTTTTAAAGTGTCGATTTCATCTTGTATCGCTTTTTGCGCTTGTTCCATTTTGACGCCATCGGCAGGGAGTGCTGAAATGGTAAATAAGCTATCTCCACGATTGTATGGATCATAAGATACGCTTACAGCCGTGAGTAATTTTCTATCTCGTACCAGTTTGTCTTGTAGGCGAGATGAGATCCCACTGTCTAAAATATTGCGAATAATATTGAGTGCATAAGCATCTTGTGGGTTTTTTGCGGTAGCCAGTGAGCGTACATTCCACGCCATATACAAATTGGGCACTTGTACGGGTAAATTTAGTTCCATGTGACGATAGCCCACACGCTCGAATTCCCTCACATCGTTACGATCAGGTGTTTTACGTGATGGAATATCACCAAAGTATTTTTGAACTTGACGAATGGCTGCTTCGGCATCGACATCACCGACAATCACCAAAATGGCGTTGTTTGGGGTATACCAATCTTTATACCATTGTTTTAAATCTGCTAATTTGATGTTTTGCAGATTTTTCATGTGTCCAATGACAGGTTGGCGATAGTGACTGGTTGGATAAGAGATCCATTTGAAACGTTCATAAGCCAAAGAACGAGGGTTGTCATCTGTACGCTGTCGGCGTTCTTCCATAACTACTTTAATTTCAGGGTCGAAATCTTGTTGTTGCAATCGTAAATTACTCATACGATCCGCTTCGAGCTCCAACGCCATAGGAAAATAGGCTTTTGGATACAACTGATAATAATTCGTGTAATTGGTAAAGGTTGCAGCGTTGATGCTGCCGCCATAGATACGGCTGAGACGTGTAAATTCATCATTAGGAACTTTAGTGGTTCCTTTAAACATCATATGTTCGAGTGCATGAGAGATCCCTAATAGATTGCCCGACTCATCACTACTGCCAACACGATACCAAATATGGGTCATTACCATCGGCGCACGGTGGTCTTCACGGATAATGACCTTTAAGCCATTTTTAAGCGTGGTTTCAAAGGTGCTTCGCGTTAATTGGGTACGTGTGTCTGCATGTAGATTGGGTGCAGACCAAAGGCAACTGCTGATGACACAGATAGGAAGCGCAGAACGAAATAAAGTTTTAAAAAAACAAGGAGAAAATCTGTTTTTATGGGACACAAAGGAATCCATTAAAATGCATTTTATAGTTATCTAGTTTTCCTAAAGTTAATTTTGATTGCAAGTTCAACATGTTGTTTTTTAGTGTGCTTCGCTCTGACAGGCGTGTAGCGACTCAATTTAAGATAACTTATGATAGAATCGGTTTTTTTAACGCAGTGCTTTTCAAGGATTCGGCATGCAACAGCAATCTCATGGGCAGAATAAATTTTTGATTGATGCTGATATCGGTGATGACGATGTCACGCTACCGAGTTTACCTGCGGTAAATGTGCCGATTATCGAGACACCGAAAGTACAGCAAGAAGTTGCTGCACCATTACAAGAAACAGAGTCAGAAACTGAAGACTCGAAGGTGAAAGGCGGCTTCTTTAGTCGTATGAAAGAAGGTCTAGCAAAGTCACGTAAGAACTTGGCAGACGGCATGGTGAATATCCTGATCGGTGGGAAGGAAATTGACGATGAACTTTTAGAGGAAGTTGAAGAGCAACTTTTGGTCGCTGATATTGGTGTTGATGCAACCAAAACGATTATTGCGAACTTAACTGAACGTACTGAACGTGGCGATTTAATTTACTCGCACTCTTTATATAAAGCGCTTCAAGAAGAATTGGTGGCATTACTTGCACCACGTGTTAAACCGCTACATATCGACAGCAATAAAAATCCGTATGTGATTTTGGTTGTTGGTGTAAATGGTGTGGGTAAAACCACCACGATTGGTAAATTAGCGAAACGCTTACAAGGTGAAGGTAAAAAAGTAATGTTGGCTGCTGGTGATACATTCCGTGCAGCAGCCACAGAACAATTACAAATTTGGGGTGAACGTAATAATATTGCCGTTGTGGCTCAAGGTCATGGTGCAGATTCTGCTTCAGTTATTTTTGATGCATTTGAAAGTGCTCGTGCAAAAGGCGTAGACGTGCTGATTGCAGACACCGCAGGTCGTTTACATAACAAAGGACACCTCATGCAAGAGTTGTCTAAAGTAAAACGTGTAATGCAAAAAATTGACGCTACAGCTCCACATGAAGTGATGTTGGTGGTTGATGCAGGTACAGGTCAAAATGCCATTAACCAAGTTGAAATGTTTGATGAGGCAGTAGGGCTTACAGGTCTAACCATTACTAAACTGGATGGTACTGCGAAAGGTGGTGTGTTATTTAATATTGCAAGCCGTACCCATGTGCCAATTCGTTTTATTGGTGTAGGTGAGAAAATTGATGACTTACGTCCATTCTCAGCTAAATCATTTGTCGCAGCATTATTTGAAACTGATAAATAAAATGCGTTAAATGTCACATAAACTCCGCAAAATGCGGAGTTTTTTGTTTTTGAGCTTACTGATTGATTTAAAAAACAACATGTGAATAAATCATAGTCAAAATTCAGCCTGATATACCCTTAGAATAAGTAAGGAATTATTGTTATATATAAAAATTGCTTTGGGGTGTTTAGGGTGGCGTTACTCGATAAAATTGGTCATGTATTGACTGCGGATATCACTAAAGATTTTAAATTAAAAAAGAAAAATACTGACCAAGAAGTAGAAGCGTCATTTGTCGACCAACTAAAGAAACGTCGCAGTATTTACGAGCTTGGAAAGAAGGTACATTATAGTCAGGCTTACTTGGCTGAACTGATTCAAGAGTCTGTAAGAAGTTGTCCATCTGCATATAATTCACAAAGTACACGTATTGTGGTTTTATTTGGTGAATCTCATCAAAAATTTTGGGACATAGTAAAAGACGTACAACGCAAGAATGTTGCGAGTTATATTTTTGAGGGCGTGGCGCTTAAAATAGATCAATGTGCAGCTGGCCTAGGAACTGTGCTTTTCTATGAAGATCAAACCGTGATTCAACAATTACAAAAGAAAGTGCCATTAAGTGCAGAAGATTTTCCAGTATGGTCGGAGCAAACGTCTGGCATGGCCCAATTCGCAGTATGGACTTCGATCGCAGATGCAGGTCTAGGTGCATGTTTACAGCACTATAATCCACACATTGATTATGCTGTTGCCGAACACTTTGATATTTCAAGACAATGGCTGCTACGTGCGCAGTTGGTCTTTGGTTCAATTGAAGGCCAAGCGCCTGAACGCTTAGAACCAGAAGATCAAGATCAGTTTAGAATTTATGAGTAATTTCTATGTTCTGTAAGTTGCTTTGATTTCTGCCGTACTAAAGACAGTGAAACCAAAATCTGAATGTAAGTGGGTTGTACGTATTTAGATGCTTGCAACTGATTGTTCTAGAAATAAGACACAATGTTGTAAATATAGTCATGCAACGGTTAAAAACTTCACCTATTATAAATCTCAATTTAGTAAGCTAATTGAAAATAAAAAGAGGTCTTGTAATGTCATTCTTGAATCAAATCGAACAACGTCGCACAATCTATTCTATTGGTAATAACGTTACTTTATCGCAAGATGAAATTGAGCAAACCATTAAAGATGCTGTACGTTTAAGTCCGTCATCATTTAACTCTCAAACGTCTCGTGTCGTTATTCTGTTTGGTGATGCACATCAAAAATTCTGGAATATCGTACGTGAAACTTTACGTAAAATTGTACCTGCAGATGCATTTGAAGGAACCAATGGCAAGATTAATAGTTTTGCAGCAGGTTTTGGTACAGCATTATTTTATGAAGATCAGGCTGTAGTAAAAGCTCTCCAAGAACAATTTGCACTTTATGCAGATAATTTCCCAGTATGGTCTGAACACTCAACAGCGATTGCTCAATTTGCTACTTGGACGGCTTTGGCTGAAAAAAATATCGGTGCATCATTGCAACATTACAATCCAATTGTTGATGCTGAAACAGCTGCGGCATTTGATGTGCCAGATCAATGGAAACTACGTGCACAACTTGTTTTCGGTTCGATTGAAGCGCCTGCAGGCGAAAAAACCTTTATTGCAGATGAAGAACGATTCAAAACATTTAAGTAATGATGGTGTGATGAATTAAAAAGGATGCATTAAGCATCCTTTTTTTATATGCAAAATTCTTGAATGAATATCAAAATAATGTCTTGAAACAAAATATACAGTGATTGTTAGATGTCATAAGATTGTCATATATGCATTGCATAGTGCATTCCAAACTAAATAATTGATAAAGAGTGATAATGATGACTTTAAGATTAACTGTTGCTGCTGCAGCGCTGATGTTAAGTAGTGCCGGATTTGCAGCTGTAACTTTGACTGTTCCGGAAGAAATTAAAATAGTTGCAGTTAATGATCAAGAAGTTACTGGTGGTTTATTTCGATCTACGGAGAAGTATAAGCTAGATGCAGGTGAAAACCTATTAACGGTACGTTATAGTGAATTTTTTCAACATGCTGATAATTCTCACGATATTTTAAAGTCAGGTGTTGCCGCCATTCGTACTCCAGCTCTGATTGATGGGCAAGAGTATCGTTTGGGTCTAGTCAATGCACCAAAAGATTTTGATGCTGCGCAAAAATATAAAGACCAACCGATATTTGGTTTGTATGACAGATCTAATCAATTACTTATGCAGCAAGCTGGGGCGAAGAAAGAACAAAAATCGATTTTTTCCAATGGTGTTTTAGGTAATGCTGTAGATTTTACGAAGAAAGAAGCTGTACCAGAAAATCAACCGGCACCTGTTTATGCACAATCCTTAAATGTAAAACCAACAAACGTGGCAGCTCCTGTGGTCGCTCCAAAAAATATAGCTGTTCATCAAAATGGGGCAGATCAACAATTAATTCAGCTTTGGCAGAAGGCTAGTAAAGCTGAACGACAAAAATTCATGAGTTGGTTGGCTGAGCAAGCAAACTAAAGCCACTTTCATAACTTCATTAGTATTCTTATAATTCGAAAAGTCCGTTGAATTACGGGCTTTTTAGATTGAAGAATATAAAAATCACCAAGAATTATAAAATTCGTCTTTCATAAAGCAAAATATACGGATATATTGATCTTTAAATAAGCAACAAATTGCTTTTAGTTTAAAAAATATACACTCAAGCGCAATATCATAGAAATTTCTATGATAGGGGCTTGTGTTTGTTTTGAAACTCTATAGAATACGCTGCATACCAACGCAGATAGCGATAAACATAAGGTTTTGAGTTGTTTGGTGTTGTTTCTTATTTGCTGACGAAGCATTAAGAAGATCATTAAGAGATTATGAAGAACAACTTGTGTGGATTTTTACTGATTGATCGATCGAAATTATTTTCATTGATTGATGGTAGAAATTACTCGAAGTTTATTTGAGCAAATTTTTGTCAGTAATT